>JBPCOB010000064.1:0-24174 GCA_051000715.1 Mycobacteriales bacterium | reverse complement strand
GGCTACGGCGGGGCAGACGGTCCAATGACCGATCCTGGCCGATCAGTTGTTCGCGTAGGTCAACCACATCGAGTACCAGTCGGTGGCAATTCGGCGTTGGACCGTCTCCAGATCGAGCTGGCCGCTGCAGACGAGTAGTCGCAGGCGCTGGGTGAGTTGTTGTTTTTGGTGGAAGCCGGTGCCGTCGACCTTCGCCGGCCAGAGGTTGTCCGCAGTGGGGGCGCCGCCGAGGCTGAGGGGGACGAGGGAGTCGAGGCTGTAGGCGTGCATGGGTGGCGGAAAGGCGAGTCCGTACCGTGCGTACACCTCGGCTTGCGTCGCGCCGGGGATGTGGGCGTGCCCGTGTCCGGATGCATTGCAGATGGCGTTGACGTCGGTGCTGGCAACCGAACCCGGGGTCAGGCGTGAGTCGGGCCGCGACACGGGTCCGCTGGGGGTCATTTGCGCGGCCGGAGGCGAAGCGGTAACGGGAGGCGGAGCTGTGCCGGTGACCTTGGTGCCGGTCGGGTACGTGGGGAAATAGGCGGCAGACGGATCACGTATCGAGCCGCGCGGGCTCCCGCAGCCCGCTAGAAGCAGGACCACCCCGACGGCTGAGCCGAGGGTCCACCTCGGATGGCGAATGTCAGTGATCACGGTTTATGTCTCGCGTTCCTTCGCCCTACGTGCACGGGACGTTGGACAGCCCGGATGCGGCTCCGGTGGCGGTGTTGGTGCACGAGATCAGGTTGCCCAGCGACGCGTCCTGGACGTAATAGCCCCAGCCGGGACCGGCGACGTCGGCATGATTGGCTTGGAAGGAGTTGTTTTCGCCCCAGCCCGGGTAGACCCGGTGAACCTGGAAGCCGTCTCCGGGGCTGGTCGTTCCTGCGTTCGCCTGGATCGTCCAGTGGTTGCCTTTGACGTTGACCCACGCCGTTGTTGCGACCATGCCGACGCCGGAGAACTGGTTGTCCAGGATCTGCCCACCTGTCGTACCTTCTTTGACGTCGACGTTCTCAGCAGTGGTGTTCGAGATGACATTGGCTTGGATGGCGTTGTGGTCCGAACGGTCGGGGGCGCACTTGGTGTAGGTGCACCAGTTCTTCTGGGCCGAGCCGACGTAGACCCCTTCGCCGAACTTGGCCTGATGCCGGCCGGTGCCTGAGATGACGTTGTCGCGCACGACGTTGTAGCTGCTGAACTTTCGCAGGTGTACTGCTTCGTCTCCGATGGTCTGGACGGCCAGTCCGGCGATCACGTCGTGCTGGGACTGGTCGAGTACCACGCCTTTCTGCCCGCGCTGCACGGTGAAGCCGTGGACGCGCCACCAGTTGGCGGAGGAGAGGTAGAGCGTGTAGCCGCTGTCGACACTGCCGCCGTCGAGCACGGCAGACCGCGGTCCACAGAGCGTGATGGGGGCCGTCGCGGTCCCGGAACCGGAGGCGACGAAGTTACCCGTGTAGGCACCCGGCGCCAGAACGATCACAGTGCCCGCCTTGGCGTCGCCGAGCGCCCGCTTCAGTGAGGCGGCATCGGTGACGGTCGGTGACATTGCCGAGCAGCTGTCGGAGGCGGTCTTCCCCGCGGTCGTTGCTGAGCCGCGTCCGAGCGCCGTCGATGGCTGGCCGGTCTTCGAGGGAACCGCGCCATGCGTCGGCGTGCAGGCGAGGAGCAGGATTGTCATCGGTGACACGATGCAGACGGCGAGCACCGAACGCGGATGACGCCTCCCGTCGTGTCTCACGGGGTGAGTGCCGGGCGGTGGTCCCGGGCGAGCGACGGGTCGCCGCTGGACGGTGCGCCCGAGCGGGCGGCTCGCGCCGAGCCCGCCGGCAGTTTCCGGATCGGGTGCTCGATAGGCGGCGTAGACCAGTGCGCCGTCGCGGCGGCGGCTGCCCCGTCGATTTTGTGCTCATACACCGGTCGTGGTCGGCGCCGTAGGCGGCCCAGTCCAGATGCCGCTGCCAGCAACACGACGGCGGCAACCCAAACGAGCAACATCGGATGATAGCGCAGGTAGCCGCGAGCGCTCAGGTGCGATCGGCGTGTCCAACCGGTGGTGTCGCTATTGGTGAATATCGCCGTCGTTCCCCGGTGCATATCGACGGCACGCACCCCCCGACCCGAGATCGCGTTTCCGTCGGCTACCACAGCTCGCGTCGAACCTCGCAGTGAGACGCCGAAGACTGTCATCCCGGTCAGCGTGTTGTCGATCAGGCGAACGCCGGATGAGTCACGAATGAGTACGCCGATGCGCGCGTCGGCCAACCGGTTTCCGCCGATCGTCGTGCCGATCACGTTGGCACCGATGGACAGGGCGGTATGGCTTGGGCAGTTGATGTCGTTTGCGGTCACCACGGTCCCCGTGGCGCCGCTATGTACGGCGATCGCGGTGGTCGGTCCGCAGACGCGGTTCCCGTCGAGCACGGTTCTGACGCCACCCCGTACGGCGATACCCGCGCGGCCGTTGGCATTCGCGCTGCTCCTGGCGAGAACGAGCCCCGTTGGGCTGACGGCCGCAGGTGTGAGCGAGGCGCCCCCACCGGTTGCGAGCGGCCGGCCGTCGAGAAGATAACCGTTGCCGCTGTTGTTGACGGACTGGTCGCCGGCGAGCCGGGCGCCAGTTGCACCGCGAACCACCGCAATCCCGTTCCCCCCGTTGCGGGCGGCCGTGCTTGCGAGAACGGAGGTGGAAACGGCATTGCGGTCTACCCGAAGGCCGTCGAACTCGTTGGCTTCGAAAAGGTCATTGGTGAACGTGGCTTGCTGGGTGCGGGACAGGAATGCGCCGTAAGCGTCGCCGATGAAGCGTGAGGAGTCCGCACCACCGGTGCTCGGCTTGCTGCGCGTGCCGGTCCATGCCGCGCCGCCCGTGCGACCGGTCGCGAAGCCGAGCGACGAGGCATTGACGAACCGCAGGTCCATTCGTGATCCAATCGCTCGGATATAGGGGCGGCCTCGTCCTTCGTCGGCAGCGGCCCGACGGGCGGCCTGGTTCCAGCCACGGATCGTGAACGGCGAAGAAACGCTTGCTCCGCTGACCTTCAGGGTCGCCCCCCAAGCGACTATCGAGGTGAACCCTTTCGGTCCGCTGCCCATGAGAAGGCCCGTGAGCATCGGGCTGCCGAGGACGAGCGTAGCCCGCGGCGCCACCAGCACGTTTGCGATGAGCAGCGCTGTCCCATGCGGTTGGGGCACGAGGGTCCCAGCAGCCGTCAGGTCCTTGACCGTATATGCGGCTGAGCGCGGGGGCAGGACAAGCGTGGGCAGCGTCCCCGGCAGGGAAAGCAGCGTCGGGCGGAGCAATCGTCTCGAATGGTGCTGCAGCGACTGGATCCGGCGGTCCTCTGCCAGGACGACGGCAGACTGCACGGACGCGTCTGCTCCCTCTGGTGGGCTGGATCGTGCGCCGAACGGATCAAGCGGAAGGGCCGCCGCTGTGAAGTGTGTTGCCGGCGGTGTGCGGGGCAGGCTTGCCAGCAGGGTGGCGGCGCCCGCGCGGGTTCCACTCGGCGCGCTGGCGGGCGTATGCAACCAGGGTATCGTCGCCAAGGCGCCGAACAGGCAGAGCGCGAGGAAAGCCGCAAGGTGGTCGCGGCTCTGTTGCCTTCCATGAACCGCACGCGTCCTGCTGCGCCGATGCTTGCCGCTAGACACGAGCGCCACGCGACAGTGTGCTGGCGCCCTGCCCGTCGCCGCCGATGAGATCCGAATGCCGAGTCATCCAACCCTGCTTGTTCATGGTCACCAGGGCGTAGCTCTTGACCGCGATTGCGATGAATACCGTCAACAATGCCACAAGCGGCAGAACGACGATGTCGCTGGGATGTCGCGACAGGTGCGACAGGCCGCGCAGCGCGCGGCCGATCAGCAGCCAAGCAAGCGCCATGGTCGCCACGAACGGCTGGGGACGCTCGAACCACCTGGCCAGGTAGTACAGCGCGATGCCCATCGTGACCGGAGTCAGCATCACCTGGAGAACGCTGAGCTGGCAGATCAGCGGTTGTCGCCACAGCCAACCTTTGTGGATCGCGGTCAGGTAGCACCGGTAGGAGTTCCGACTCCAGCGCACACGCTGTTTGACCAGTGCCGACGGCGTGTTCGGAAACATCGACAGGGCCCGCGCGCTGCTTTGGTGGACCGTGCGGAATCCGGACGCGAGGATCAGCCAGGTCAGGCGTCCGTCGTCGCCCGCAACGCAGAGCCGACCGAGGAAAAACTCGTACTCGAGATGCTCCAGCACCGGCAGGACAGCCGCGCGCCGATAGGCCGCGGTTCGACCGGACAGGCAGGCCACTGCGCCGGATCTGCTCTGGGCCGGCACGTAGTCGAGGTAGCGGACATTGATCATCCAGTTCGCAGCGCGGCGCCAGACGCTCGACTTGGGCATGTAGACGTTCTGCCGCGACCCGACGCCACCGACCGCAGGGTCGGCGAACGGCGCCTGGATGGCGTCCAGCAGGCCCGGCCGCCACCTGGTGTCGGAATCGGCAAGCACCAGAATCTCGGAGCTTGCGGCCCGGATCCCGACCGCCAGCGCCGACCGCTTTCCCCGGTGCACGAACGGAATTACCCGCAGCCGCGGGTCCTCGATACGTAGCAGCCGGCTGATTACCTCGAGGTCTTCGACGTCGGGCACGACGATGACCTCGGATGGTCGCTCGGCCAGTACTGACGCTATGCACCGGTCAAGGATGTCGGGGTCCTCGCGGTACGCCGGAACGATGACCGAGGTCGTCGAGCGGAAGCCGACAGGCACCGGTCGGTAGAACCGCGAGAGGCTGAACCGGAGCAGCCATACCGACCAGGAAAGGCCGCCGGTGATTCCGAGTGGGAGCAGGTAACGCACCTGGTCCCACGTCCAATGTGCTCCCGACGCCCCCTGGCCGTCCACCACGGCTGCCGCGAGGAGCCCGCCGTGCGGATCGGCGGCACTCCCCACGAGGCTGAGCAGCATCATCGTTGCGGGCTTCTTGACCGCCGCGGCCCACGCTTTGTCGTCAGAGCGACGGACAGCGAGGCAGTCCTTGGCAAGGCGGCCGGCAGCGAGGCGGACACCGACTGGCGTCGCCGGGGCGGGGAAGCAGCGTGGCGGATCATCGGTCAGTCATCCTCTGACACACCTGCCCCATTGGCAACTCGCATCTCACAGCTGACCGCCGGGTCTCCCTCGATGCCCACCGGGATAGCGGCGCCCCGTCTTCCGCGGAGTGCTCTGCGAAGGTCAGGGCAGCAGCAAGGTCGAGTCGCCGAACTCGTGCCACCGGTAGCGTCGCTCGACCGCGGCCCGGTAGGCCCGGCCGACCAGCTCGGCGCCGGCGACGGCCTCGAGCAGCAGGAGGTGACTGGCCTCCGGCGCGTGCAGCCCAGTCACCAGGCCGCTGACGGCCCGAACGGGCCGGTTCGGACCTAGTACGAGGTCGGTCCAACCGCGGGCGGCCCGGGTCACGCCGTCCCGACCGGTCGCGGTCTCCAGCGCACGCACCACGGTGGTGCCGACGGCGACGACCCGCGCCCCCACGGCCCGGGTGCTGGTCACCAGTCGGGCAGTGGCCTCCGGTACGGCGAACCGCTCGGGGCTCGGCGGCTCGTGCAGCTCGGGGCTGGACACGCCGGCGTGCAGGACGACCGGCGCGACCGGTACACCGCGAGCCATCAACCGCACCAGCAGGTCCGCGGTGAAGGGACGGCCGGCGCTGGCCATCTCCGCACTGCCGGGCTCGGCGGCGTACACCGTCTGGTAGTCGGCCAGCTGGAAGCGCTTGCTGAGGTAGCCGTAGCTGATCGGCCGGCCGTGCCTGCCGAGGTAGTCCGTCAGCTGCGCCTGTGGGGTGACACCAGCGCGCCAGAGCCGGCTCGGCCCGATCGTCGTCGGGTCGGGGTAGGGCTCCAGCAGCCCGAGCCGAACACCTCCGGGCAGGTCCAGGCGGGCGCCGCGGTCGACGTCCAGGTCGGGACCGGCGCCATCCGAGCGGCGTACCTCCACCACCCAGCTGCCGTCGTCCAGGGGGGCCGACACATGCACGGTGGCCGAGCGCCCGTCCGCGTGCCGGGCGTCGATTGCCGCCGGCAGGGTTGCCGAGGTGTTGACCACGACGAGGTCGCCCGGCGCGAGTCGGCCGGGGAGGTCGCGGAAGCGCCGGTGCTCGATGCGGTCGGGGCGCGCAACGAGCAAGCGGACGCCGTCGCGAGGTACGCCGTGCCGCTCTGGTGGCTCGGTCGCCTCGCTGCCCGGCGGCAGCGAGAACCGGGTCTGCGGAGCGGGTGCGGCGAGCACCGTCGACGCGTTCACCGCAGCACCGTTTCCGGCTCGAGGTCGCTGGCCCGGTAGCGGCCGCTGGGTAGGCTGCCCTCTATCAGGCGCAACAGCGCCGGTACGACGGTCTCCGGGGCGGGGCGGTCAGTGATGTCCTCGCCGGGAAAGGCCGCCTGCTGCATGTGGGTGGCCATGTCGCCCGGATCGACGGCGTACACCCGCAGGCCCGGATGCTCGACCGCCAGCACCGCGGTCAGCTGGTCCAGGGCAGCCTTCGACGAACCGTAGCCGCCCCAGCCCGCGTAGGCCTCGGTCGCGGCGTCGGAGCTGATGTTGAGGATCCGCCCGCCGGCGCGCCGCAACTGCGGCAGCAGCAGCTGGACCAGGCCGAGCGGGGCCAGTGCGTTCGCGGCGTACACCTGCTCGAGTACGTCGAGGGGGTGGTCGGCGAGGGAAACCAGCGGGCTGGGCCCTAGAGCGCTCGCGTTGTTGACCAGCAGGTCGAGGCGCCCAGCCTGGTCCACCGCGGCCGCCAGCGACCGGCGGTGCTCCGGGTCGCTGACGTCGCCGGCAAGGGCCCTGACCGTGCTTGCGTCCGGAAGCGTCTCGACCGCGGTCGCGAGCCGGGCCGGATCGCGGGCGTCGACGACCAGGCGCCAGCCCCGACCGGCCAGGGCGCGCACCAGGGCGAGGCCGAGCCCGCGGGAGGCGCCCGTCACGACGGCAACGGGTGAGGGGCCGGCGATCTGTGGAGTGGTCATGCGCCCAGCATGTAAGTTGAAGTCCACTTCAAGTCAAGGGGCTGGCTACGGGACCTGACGACTTGCTAGCCATCGGTGAGGTGGCTCGGCGCGCAGGACTCGCCACCTCGGCTCTGCGCTACTACGAGCGGGCGGGGCTGATCCCGGCCGAGCGCTCCTCGGCAGGCCAGCGACGCTACCCGCGCAGCGTGCTGCGGCGCCTGGCCTTCGTCCGGGCGGCACAGAACGTCGGGCTCTCGCTCGAGGAGGTCCGGGCCGCGCTGGCCACCCTTCCCGACGGCCGCACCCCCACGACGGCCGACTGGGCTCGGCTCTCGCGCACCTGGCGGGTTCGCCTGGACGAGCAGATCGCCGGCCTGACCGCCCTTCGCGACGGGCTCACCTCCTGCATCGGGTGTGGCTGCCTCTCGCTACGCCGGTGCATGCTGTCCAACCCGGGCGACCTCGCGAGGGCCGCCGGCCCGGGCGCCCGTTATCTGCCGCCGTCGCTGCGTCGCGGCCCCGGCCGGTCGGCATGACGCCCGGCCGTTCGATCGCGGCCGGGAGGTGAGCGAGCTGGTCACCGCGGGGCTCAGTCGAGATCGAACGCTGCGGAAATCGCGGCGGTCAAGGCGTCCTCCTGCGCTGGAAGCAGGTAGCCGACCTCGCGGCCGAGGAGGCTCTTCGGGACGGTAAGGATGTTGTCGCAACTGATCACGCAGGCGTGGTCCAGCCCGTTCGCGGGGCCGACCGGCACCTCCGTCGACAGCCCGCGCGCGGTGGTGGTGATAGGGGCCACGGTGACCCGCGACAGGTGCGGCCGCACGAGCTCACGGGTCAAGACCAGAACCGGCCGGACCTTGTCCAAGCGGGCGAGCTGGATGGGCCGCATCAGTCCAGGTTCAAGGGGATGTGGGCAACGTATTCCGCCAGGCTGTCGAGGTCCGGGTCTCCTGTGCTCGTCCGAGCCAGGATGGCGGCATCTCGAGTGGCAGCCTCCCGGCGTCGTTCGCGATTCAGGGCGCGGGCTACGACGGCGGCCCGACTGTTCGCTTGCCCCTCCCGAACCAGCCGATCCAGAAAGGCGACGAGGTCGTCCGGCAGCCGAACGGCGATCTGTTTGCTCATCCCGATACGATACCGAATCGGGATGTAATCACCGAAGCTGATGTCGGCTGCCAGGAACCGTCGCGCCGTGGGTCGTTCTGGCACTCTCAGCGGGTGGCCGAAGCCGACCTCGTCCGTGCGACGCCGGACCCCCGGACGCGAGGGTCGCTCGCCGCTGACCTGCGCGCCCTCGGACTCCCGGTCGGGGCCGTCGTGCTGGTGCACAGCTCGCTGTCGGCGCTGGGCTGGGTCTCCGGCGGAGCGGTGGCCGCCGCGCAGGCGCTGCTCGACGCGATCGGACCGGCCGGCACGCTGGTGGTGCCGACGCATTCCGGTGACCTGTCGGACCCCGCGGGCTGGGAGCACCCGCCGATTCCGCAGACCTGGTGGGAGATCGTCCGCGCGACGATGCCGGCGTTCGACCCGGCCCTGACCCCGACCCGAGGGATGGGGGCGATCGCGGACGTCGTACGCCGGTGGCCGGACGCGCTGCGCAGCAGCCACCCGCAGGTGTCGTTCACCGCAGTAGGGCCGCAGGCGCCGACCGTCGTGGCTGGGCACTCGCTGGAGTTCGGCCTGGGTGAGAGATCACCACTGGCTCGGCTGTACGACCTGGACGCCTTTGTCCTGCTGCTCGGCGTCGACCATGCCAGCAACACCTCGCTGCACCTGTCCGAGCACCGAGCCGGCATCCGGCCCGAGACCTGTGAGGGCGGACCGGTCCTCGTCGACGGCGTACGCCGTTGGCTGCGGTGGTCCGAGATCGACATGGACGCGTCCGTCTTCGCTGAGCTGGGGCAGGACTTGGACGAGACGAGAGCGGTGAAGATCGGGACCGTCAGTGCCGGGCGGGCGCGGCTGGTGCGCCAGCGCGCCGCGGTCGACTTCGGGGTCGGCTGGCTCCGGCCTCGCTGCGGACAGCCCCCGCCGGCGTGACGGCCGACGACCGGTACGACGATGCCGCGGTCGAGCGCTGGGTCCCGGAGATGGCCAAGGCCGCAACCACCGAGCGGTCGCCGTTCGAGCGGGACCGGGCGCGGGTGCTGCACAGCTTTGCGCTACGTCGGCTGGCGGCCAAGACCCAGGTCGTCGTGCCGGGGGAGGACGACTTCCCGCGCACTCGGCTGACGCACTCGCTGGAGTGTGCGCAGATCGGCCGCGAGCTGGGCGCCCGGCTGGGCTGCGACCCGGACGTCGTGGACGCTGCCTGCCTGGCGCACGACCTCGGCCATCCACCTTTCGGGCACAACGGCGAGCTGGCGTTGGACACGGCGGCCGGCGAATGCGGCGGCTTCGAGGGCAACGCGCAGAGCCTGCGGGTGCTGACCCGGCTGGAGGCCAAGACGCTCGACGGGGATGGACGCAGCGCCGGGCTGAACCTGACCCGGGCGGTGCTCGACGCGGCGACCAAGTATCCGTGGCCGCGGCAGCCGGGCCGGGCGAAGTACGGCGTCTACGCCGACGACCGGCAGGTCTTCGACTGGCTGCGCGCCGGAGCGCCGTCGGGTCGGCTCAGCCTCGAGGCCCAGGTCATGGACTGGGCCGACGACGTTGCCTACTCGGTCCACGACCTCGAGGACGGGGTGTACGCCGGCCTGTGCCGGCTCGACCGGCTGACCGACCCGGCCGAGCGCCGGGCGGTGGCGGAGCTCACCTGCGGGCTCTACTCGGAGCTGGCGCCGGCAAAACTCGAGCCGGTGCTGGCCGAGCTCGTCCGGGTGCCGTGGTGGCTTCCGGACTACGACGGCAGCCTGTCATCGCTGGTGGCCCTCAAGCGGATGACCAGCGAGCTGATTGCCCGCTTCTGCGCCTCCGCGCTGACCGCGACCCGGGCGACCGCCGGCGACCGCCCGCTGGCCCGCTACGGCGCCGACCTCGTCGTACCGGCGGCCACCCGGGCCGAGTGCGCGCTGCTCAAGGGGCTGACCGCCCACTACGTAATGGCTCGGGAGGCGTCGCTGGCCGGGCAGGCGCGCGAGCGGGAGCTGATCGCCGAGCTGGTGGCCGTCATGGTCGATCGGGCGCCGGACGCCCTCGAGCCGGCGCTGAGGCCGGCGTACCGGAATGCCGCCGACGACGCCGGTCGGCTGAGGGTCGTGATCGACCAGGTGGCCTCGCTGACGGACGTCTCCGCCCGCGCGTGGCATGGCCGGCTGGTTTCCCGGTGAGCCCGGCGGGGGGTCACGGGCTGGTGGTCCGGTGAGAGCCGTCGAGTCGGTGCTGGCGGCGACCATCCGGCCACTGCGGCACGCCGTGCTGCGGCCGGGCCAACCGGCGGCCGCGTCCACCTACCCCCAGGACGACGCACCGGACACCCTGCACCTGGCGGCGTACGACGACGCCGGCTCGGTGGTGGGCTGCGCGACGTTCTTTCCCGAGTCGCTGGAGGGTGAGCCGGCCTGGCGGCTGCGAGGCATGGCGACGGCACCGGCCGTCCGCGGCCAGGGGTACGCCGGCGAGATGCTGCTCCGCGGGATCGAGGAGCTGCGCGAGCGCGGCGTACGGCTGCTGTGGTGCAACGCGCGCACCAACGCCGTCGGCTTCTACCAGCGGTTCGGCTTCACCCGGAGGGGAGCGGAGTTCGACATCGCCTTGCTCGGCCCGCACTACCAACTGGTGCGTCTGCTGGGCGACGCCGACTGACCATCAGCCGGCACACCGGCCGGAACGATCAGGCATTGTCCGCACTGCCCGATGAAAGTGCCGATTCCGTGCGGCAGCGGGGCCAGCGCCTGATCGTCAGCCGCCTGTGGCGGCACTTGTAGGCGCGCACCTCCAGGGAGTTAGCAGTATGACGTGCACGGCGGCACCACGCCGAGCCGCGCGCGCAGCGCGACCACCGCGGCCGCCGGCGAGAGTGACCCACCGGACCGCCACGAGTCGAGATAGGGCCAGGGGTAGACCTCGCCGCGGCGTACCCACCAGATGCGGAGCGGGGTCGGCCAGGAGATCCCGAAGTGCAGGTGCGGCGCCAGGCCGCGGGCACTGCCGGTGTTGCCCACCCGGCCGAGCAGCTGGCCGGCCGCGACCCAAAGACCGGGCCGGACGCCCGTTGCCACCGAGGACAGGTGCGAGCCGTAGTAACGGACGCCGTCGACGCCGACGACGGAGACCGAGATCCCGCCACGGGCGGCACCGAGGTTCGTCGAAGGGCTCCAGTTGTCGGCGTAGCTCACCTCGTCCACCCGGCCGGTCACCGGCGCCACCACCGAGCAGCCGGCGCCGGCGAAGATGTCGGTCGCCGGGTAGTCGTGATGGCTGTGGCCGTAGCTGGACGCGCAGCCGGCGATGGGAAAGACGTAGCGGGAGCGCACCGCCGGAGGCGGCTTGGCGGAAGGAACCGGCGGGGGAGTACGACGGGTCGCATGCGTCCGCGGTGGAAGGGTCGGCCCGGCAGCGTGGCGGGCCGCCGTCGGCGGTGCCGGCGCGGGTGAGACGGTGCTGGGGCTGGGGGCGGCGGCGTAGGAGTGGGAGGAGGCGGATCGCACAGTAGTGGCGCAACCTGCGACCGCGAGCGCCGCCACGGCGCCGACCACGGCCGTGCGCAGGCTGTGGCTCACTAGCCGGCTCCCTCCTCCGCTGCCCTCTACAATCCTCTCCGTTACCCGGGGAGGTGCGTTGGCCGGCCGGATCCGCCCCGAGGACGTCGCCCGGGTGCGGGAACGCTCCCCGATCTCCACCGTGATCGGCGCGCATCTCCAGCTGCGCGGCGCCGGCCCGGACCGGCTGAAGGCCCTGTGTCCGTTCCACGACGAGAAGACCCCGTCGTTCAGCGTCAACACCGGGCTCGGCTACTTCCACTGCTTCGGCTGCGGTGAGAGCGGCGACGTCTTCGACTTCGTCCGCAAGATGGAGCAGCTCACGTTTCCGGAGGCGGTCGAGGCGCTGGCCAGCCGCGCCGGCGTGTCGCTCACCTACGCCCACGGCGGCGCCGCGCCCCGCCAGGCCCAGGGCCAGCGGCAGCGGCTGCTCGCCGCGCACGCCGCCGCGGCGGAGTTCTTCATCGGCCAGCTCGCCGAATCCGCGGAGGCCGGCCCCGGCCGGCAGTTCCTGGCCGACCGTGGCTTCGACGAAGCGGCGGTGGCGCCGTACGGCGTGGGCTACGCGCCCGCCCGCTGGGACGTTCTCACCCGGCACCTGCGCGAGCAGGGCTTCACCGACGCGGAGCTGCTGGCCGGCGGGCTGGCCAGCCAGGGCCAGCGCGGCCTGATCGACCGGTTCCGGGGCCGGCTCGTCTGGCCGATCCGGGACATCACCGGCGAGGTGATCGGCTTCGGGGCCCGTCGGTTGGGGGAGGACGACACCGGTCCGAAGTACCTCAACACCCCCGACACCCCGCTCTACCGGAAGAGCTCGGTGCTCTACGGCGTGGAACTCGCGAAGCGGGAGATCGCCCGCCGGCATCAGGCGGTGGTGGTCGAGGGCTACACCGACGTGATGGCCTGCCACCTGGCCGGCGTACCGACAGCGGTGGCCACGTGCGGGACGGCCTTCGGCTCGGAGCACATCGGCGTGCTCCGGCGGCTGCTCATGGACCAGGACGAGTTCCGTGGCGAGGTCATCTTCACCTTCGATGGCGACGAGGCCGGCCGCAAGGCGGCGCTCAAGGCCTTCGAGGACGACCAGCGGTTCGTCACCCAGACCTTCGTCGCGGTGGAGGCCGGCGGCCTCGACCCGTGCGACCTCCGGCTGGCCAAGGGTGACGTCGCCGTGCGTGACCTGGTCGCGCGGCGCGTGCCGCTGGTGGAGTTCGCCGTACGCTCGCTGCTGGACCGCTACGACCTCGAGATTCCGGAGGGCCGGGTGGCCGCCCTGGCAGCCGCCGCCCCCAAGGTGGCCGCGATCAAGGATCGGTCCCTGCGCCCGGAGTACGCGCGGCGGCTGGCCGGCTGGCTCGGCATGGACGTCGAGACCGTGCTCGGACGGGTCGCCGAGCTGGCCGGTGCGCCGCAAGCGGCCACCGCGGCACAGCGTCCGCAACGCGCCCCCCAGTCGCCGCCTCGCCCGGCCCGGCCCGACCCGGACGACCCCCGCAGCTCGGTCGAGCGGGAGATGCTCAAGCTCGCCGTACAGCATCCGGCCGTGGTCGGCGCGGACTTCGACCGGCTCGATCCCGAGACGTTCCCGACACCGGCGTACGCCGCGCTCCGGGCCGCCGTCGTGTCCGCCGGCGGTGCCGGCCTGGGCATCGGCGGGGAGGCCTGGGTGGGTCGGCTGCGCGAGGCTGCTGGCGACGACGCCAGCCGCTCATTGGTGACCGAGCTGGCCGTAGAACCACTCCGGTCGAACGACCCGGTGGTCCGGTACGCCGGGATGATGCTCGCTCGCATTCAGGAAATGGCCGTGACGCGTCGAATAACCCAGTTGAAGTCCCGGATCCAGCGGATGAACCCGCTGGAGCAGGCCGACGACTACAACCGCCTGTACGGGGAGCTGATCGCTCTCGAGCAGCACAAGAGGGAGCTGCGGGAGCAGGCGATCGGCGCCCTGTAGAGGCCGCGACGGGGAGCGACACCAGCCGTGAGCGCAACCGCACTCCCGCGTGACGCCCAGACCGACGAGGTCCGCGACCTCATCACGCGGGGCAAGTCCCGCGGTTTCCTGACCTCGGAGGAGATCGGCTCGGCCCTGGCCCAGGCCGAGCTCGCGCCTGACTCCATGGACGCCGTCCTGCGGGTGGTCACCGAGGCGGGCATCGACGTCGTAGAGCCGGGCGAGGCCGAGGAGGCGGACGAGGAGCCCTCGACGCTGTCCCGGCAGCAGGAGGTGGCGGCCCGGCTGAGCAGCGACCCGGTGCGGATGTACCTCAAGGAGATCGGCCGGGTGCCCCTGCTCACCGCCGAGGGCGAGGTCGACCTCTCGAAGCGGATCGAGGCTGGCCTGTTCGCCAGCGAGAAGCTCGCCGTCGGCAGCTGGGGGGGCGACGCACTGCGCCGTGAGCTGGAGGCGATCGAGCGGGACGGCCAGATCGCCAAGAAGAAGCTGGTGGAGGCCAACCTCCGGCTGGTGGTGTCGATCGCCAAGCGCTACGTCGGTCGCGGCATGCTCTTCCTCGACCTGATCCAGGAGGGCAACCTCGGGCTGATCCGCGCGGTCGAGAAGTTCGACTACACCAGGGGCTTCAAGTTCTCGACGTACGCCACGTGGTGGATCCGGCAGGCGATCACTCGCTCGATCGCGGACCAGGGCCGGACCATCCGGATCCCGGTTCACATGGTGGAGGCGATCAACAAGCTGGTGCGGGTACGCCGCCAGCTGTTGCAGGAGCTCGGCCGGGACGCGACGCCGGCGGAGATCGGCCGGGAGATGGAGCTGCCGGCCGACAAGGTGGAGGAGCTGCTGAAGATCAGCCAGGAGCCGGTGTCGCTGTCGACCCCGGTCGGCGAGCTGGAGGACTCCTCACTGGGGGACTTCATCGAGGACACCGACGCCGTCGTACCGCTCGACGCGGCGTCGTTCATCCTGCTGCAGGAGCAGCTCGACTCGGTGCTGCACTCCCTGACCGAGCGCGAGCAGAAGGTGATCCGGCTGCGCTTCGGCCTGACCGACGGCCACCCGCGGACGCTCGAGGACGTGGGCCAGGAGTTCGGCGTCACCAGGGAGCGGGTCCGCCAGATCGAGGTCAAGACGCTGTCCAAGCTGCGGCACCCTTCGCGGTCCCAGCAGCTGCGCGGCTACCTCGACTAGGGTCGATGGGTGATCCGCAAGCGGGTGGTGGTCTCGGGCAAGGTGCAGGACGTCTTCTTCCGCGACACGACCGAGAAGGAGGCAACGGCTGCCGGGGTGGCTGGTTGGGTCCGCAACCTGGCGGACGGCCGGGTGGAGGCGGTCTTCGAGGGTTCCGACGACGCGGTACGACGGCTGATCGACTGGTGCCGGCAGGGTCCTGGCGCGGCGGACGTCCGCGACCTCGAGGCGTACGACGAGGAGCCCGAGAACCTGTCCGGTTTCACCGTCCGCTGAGCGCATAACCCACGCCACCGACGGCGATATCCGCTGGTCGGGCCTAGGGGCGCCTGAGACAGTGGGGGATATGGACGCCGACTTCCCCCCCGTGCTGCGCGCCACCGGGCTGGTCAAGGACTACCGCCGGGCCCGGGCCGTCGACTCCGTCGACCTCCTGGTGCACCCGGGCGAGCGGGTCGCGCTGCTCGGGCCGAACGGGGCCGGCAAGACCACGACGCTGCTCATGTGTCTCGGGGTCGTGTCGCCCGATGCCGGGTCGGTCGAGATTCTCGGTCATCGCCTGCCCAAGCAGCGGGTCGCGGCCATGGCGCACGTCGGGTTCGCGGCCGGCTACCTGCCGCTGCCCGAGCGGCTCCGGGTGCGCGAGTACCTCCGGCTCTACGGCCAGCTGTACGGCGTCGAGGACGTCGACGCGGTCGCGGCCGCCGGCCTGGAGCGCTTCGGCATTTCCCACCTCGCCGGTGCGCTCGGCACCGAGATGTCCAGTGGACAGAAGACCCTGGTGGGCATCGTGAAGGCGACGCTGCACTCGCCGCGGCTGCTGGTCCTGGACGAGCCGACCGCCTCGCTGGACCCCGAGGTGGCCCTGCGGGTGCGGACCGGACTGCGCCAGATCTGCGACGAGATGGGCACGGCACTGCTGGTGACCAGCCACGACATGCTGGAGGTGGAGCGGCTCAGCCAGCGGGTGGTCTTCCTCTCCGCCGGGCGCGTCGTCGCGGACGGCCCACCGGACGAGGTCGCCGAGCTGTTCGGCCGGGCCGACCTCGAAGAGGTCTTCCTGCACCTGGCCGAGGAGCGCGACCGGCAGCGGGCGGCGCAGGCAGCGGGTGCCCGGTGACCGCGCTGCTCACGACCGACCGACCTTCCGGCGCCGGCGCGGGTGGGTCGCTCCGCCGGATGCGGGCGATCTCCCGGCGTAACGCCTATGTGCTGCTGCGCAGCCCGCACCGGTTCTTCGACCTCACGATCTGGCCGCTCGTCGACGTCATGCTCTTCGGGTCGCTGGCCGTCTTCGGCGCACAGTCGACCGGAGGCGTCCAGCGCGCGGCGTACCTGCTCTCCGGCGTCGTCCTCTGGCACGTCGTCTACCAGGCGAACATCGCCGTGGCGACCGGGTTCCTCGAGGAGACCTGGACGCGCAACCTGCTCTCGCTCATGGTCACGCCGATGCGGGAGTGGGAGTACGTCGCCGGGGTCGCGCTGTTCGGCCTGGTCAAGACGGCGCTCGGGGTGGGAGCCGTCGCGGTCACCGCCGTGGCCCTCTACGCCTTCGACATCACGTCGCTGGGACTAGGCCTGATCCCGGTCGTCGTGCTGCTGATGCTGGCCGGCTGGGCGCTTGCGCTGTTCGTCATCGGCCTGGTGCTCCGCTTCGGCACGGGCGCCGAGGCGCTGGCCTGGGGCATGCTCTTCGTGCTCATGCCGCTGTCCGGGGTCTTCTACCCGGTCGGCTCGCTGCCCGGTTTCCTGCAGCCGGTCGCCCTCGTGTTGCCGACGACCCACGCCTTCGATGCGGCGCACCGGCTCGCCGTGGGCGGCGGCGTGCCCTGGGGAACGCTCGGCCTCGCCGCTGGGACCACCGTGCTCTTCGGAGCGGTGGCGGTGGCCTTCCTGCTGCGGATGCTCCGCACGTTCCGCAGCCGGGGCTTCATCACCCGCTACACGTGACCGCCGCTAGGACCTGCGCCGTGGTGATCTCGAGAAGTCCGGGGTCGGGAGCGTCGGCGTGGGGGTCGCCGGTCCGGCCTGCCCAGAGCACGGTGTGCTGCCGCCGGTCCGGCGGCGGGCCCCACAGTGCGGGGGGGGTCGGACCGAACAGCAGTACCGACGGCGTCCGGTACGCCGTCGCCAGGTGGGCGACGCCGGTGTCACCGCACACGACCGTCGCGGCCTCGGCGACCAGGGCGGCGAGCTCGAGTACGCCGGTGTGACCGGCGAGTGACGCCTCCGGCAGGAGCCGCGCCCGGCGGGCCACCTCGACGGTCAGCGGTGCCTCTACCGGAGCGCCGCTGATCACCACCCGCTGACCGTCGGCCGCCAGCGCGCGGGCCACCTGCGCCCAGCGCTGCACCGGCCACCGTCGGGACTCGCTCGCCGCACCCGGGTGCAGCACGACTGCGCCCGGCGCCGGCGAGGTCACCGGCGGTCGCGGCAGGTCGAGGTCGCCGGGGTCGGCGGCGATCCCGCTCTCCGTGAGCAGTCGGCACCACCGGCGTACCTCGTGCTCGTCCGGCCGCCAGACCCGACCGTCGACCCCGTAGGCGATCAGCCGGCGCGGCTTCGTGGCGGCAAGCAGCCGGGTGCTCTCGGGGCCGCGACCGTGCAGGTTGACCGCGAGATCCGCACCGGCCAACGCCGGGTCCATTGGGGTGAGCGGTGCGGTGTCGACCACTTCGTCCACGGCACCGGTGAGCAGCGCGAGCGGCTCCAGGGTGGCCGGACCTGCCAGCTTGACGCGGGTCGAGGGGTACGCCGCCCGCAGCGCCCGCAGAGCGGGCACCGCGGTGAGCAGGTCGCCCAGTCCGAGCGCCCGCAGCGCCACAACGTGCGGGGCGCTCACCGGGTGACGTCGGCAAGCAGCGCGTCCCACTCCGCCAGGAAGCGGGCCAGGCCGTAGCGGTCGAGCGCGGCCTCGCGCGCGGCCGCGCCCCTTCGTCGGGCCTCCTCCGGGTCGGCGACGAGACGGCGTACGGCGTCCACCAGCAGGTCGACGTCGGTCGAGACGTAGCCCGCCTCCGCCGGCACCGCCTCGACCACCTCGGTGGTGGCCAGTGCGACCACCGGCATCCCGAGGTGCATGGCCTCCAGCAGCGAGAGCCCGAGCGAGGTCCAGCGCACCGGGTGCAGGTAGACGCGACGACGGGCCAGGGCGTCGTACAGCTCGGTCTGCGGCAGGTCCAGCCCGCCGAGCGGTTCACTGGCCATGCCGAAGAGGTCGATCCGGGCGGCGGCGGCGAAACGGGGCAGCAGGTCGGTGCCGGTGACCCTGCCCCGGCGGACCGGCTCGTTGACGACCACGGCTGCCGCCGGCAGCTCCCCGGTGTAGCGGTGACCGGGGTCGACGATGCCGTGCTCGATCACCTTCGTAGGCGCCCCCCCGCAGTCCCAGAACAGGTCGTTGAAGTGGGTGACATGGACGACCGTGAGGTCGTGGCGGTCGGCCGCCGGATGACGCATCTCCGTGACCCGGCCCTGCGGGGCGTTGTGCTCGAGGTAGACCGTGGGCACCTCACGAGGTCCGAGCCACTCAGCGGCGAGCCTCTCGTCTTGCGGACGCTGCAAGATCACCACGTCCACCTGCGCGTCGCGGAGCTGCCCCGGCGAGACCTCCAGCGCCGACGGCGGCCAGTGAAAGCTTCCGGTCCGGGCCGGCCGGCCGGCGCCGTCCGGGCCACGGTGGGGAACGCGCGGCACGAGGTAGGTGTGCGGCCCCTGCACGAACGACGTCAGCCACGAGCCATGGACGTGCCAGATCAGGACGTTCACGTTCGTAACCGCGTCCGCACCCGCACCCAGCCCGCCGCGTACCACCAGGCCGCCACGGCCGGCAGCACCGCGCTGGTCGCAGCCATGGTGGCGACCTCCGCCGGCGTACGGGGGCCGGGAGCGACCCGTCGCCAGCCCAGCTCCCCGGCGCCGGCCAGGTAGCCCAGCGTACCGACTGCGGCGAGTCGACGGTGCCGGGTGACCAGCCCGGCAAGTCCCAGCAGGCCGGCCGTTGTCGTGGCGAGGTGGGCGGGTCGCCGGCCGGGCGGTACGCCGGCGCGCTGCTGCCAGCCCCGTCCATGCAGCGCGCGCATCAGCGGGTCGTCGGCGTTGCCGTGCTGCAGCCGCAGGCTCACCCGCCAGTCGGCCGGCCGGACCGGGTGCTCGACGTACCGCCCGCTCCGGACGATCCGGTAGCCGGCGCCGACCACGCGCAGGCCCAGGTCGGCGTCCTCCCGGTAGGCCCGCGGGAAGCGCTCGTCGAAACCGCCGACCTCCTCGAGCACCGACCGCCGGTAGGCCAGGTCCGCCGTCGCCCAGCGGGCACGCTCCAGCCCAGCGACGTTGCGTTCCCAGTCGGTCGGGCGCCGGTTCCAGGGGAGCGGTACGACGATGCGACCTTGCGAGCCGCCGACCTCCGGCCCCAGGGCAGCCAGGTCGGCCAGCAGGGCGTCGTACCAGCCGGCCGGCGGCCGGACGTCGTCGTCGAGGAA
The DNA here is from genome assembly GCA_051000715.1 of Mycobacteriales bacterium. Lineage (GTDB taxonomy): Bacteria > Actinomycetota > Actinomycetes > JALYNC01 > JALYNC01 > JBPCOB01. The sequence goes on along the minus strand of JBPCOB010000064.1, from coordinate 4,921 downwards.
GGCGACCCACTCCGTCGCCGCGGCTCGCCAGCCGACGTTGCGCGCGGCCGCCGGACCGGCCGCTCGACCGCGGACGACCTCCACCCGACCCGGCAGCGCGAGCGGATCGCGCGCAACAGGGCGGTCATCCACGACGATCACCCGCCCCGCGACGTCCCGCAGCGCGTCCAGCAGGGCCGCGAGCGACGGCCGACCGAGCGTCGGGATCACGACGTCGACGGGCACCACGAGATTCAGCTGGTCGGCACGGGTCGGCGTACGACGAACGGCCCGATCGCCAGCAGGTCCACCGGCGCCGATCCGAAGCACTCCAGCGCGTCCCGCGGGTCGTCGACCATCGGCCGCCCGGCGGTGTTGAGGCTGGTGTTGACCACCACCGGCAGCCCGGTCCGGCGCTCGAAGCCGTCGAGCATCCGGGCCACCAGCGGCTCCTCCCGCCGGTCGACGGTCTGGATCCGGGCCGTGCCGTCGACGTGCACCACGGTCGGGATGCGCTCCGCCCAACCCGGCCGTACGCCGTGGGTGAAGAGCATGTACGGCGACGGGATCGGGCCGTCGAAGATCTCCGCCGCCCGCTCGGCCAGCACCATCGGCGCCACCGGGCGGAACTGCTCCCGCCCCTTGACGTTGTTCATCCGCTCGAGGTTCGCCGGGTAGCCGGGGTGCGCCAGCAGGCTGCGGTGCCCCAGCGCCCGCGGCCCGTACTCCGACCGGCCCTGGAACCACGCCACGATCCCGTTGGCCGCCAGTGTCTCCGCCACCGACTCAGCGACGTCACGCGGCCGCTCGTAGGCGACCGCCGCCGTGGTCAGCCAAGCCTCCAGCTCGGCCTCGTCCCACTCCCGCCCGAGCGCCGCGGTGCCCATCGGCGTACACCGGTCACCGAGGGCGTGGGCGACGTGCAGGGCCGCGCCCAGCGCGGTGCCGGCATCGCCGGCAGCAGGCTGAACCCAGATCGACTCGAACGGCCCCTCGCGCGCCAGCCGGGAGTTCGCCACGCAGTTGAGCGCGACGCCGCCGGCCAGGGTCAGCGCCCGGTCGCCGGTCTGCGCGTGCAGCCAGCGGGTGAGGTCGAGCAGCACCTCCTCCAGCCGTACCTGGACGGTGGAGGCCAGGTCGGCGTGGTCCTGCGTCCACTCCTCGCCATTGGTCACCCGCTTGACGAACGTCCCCCACTCGACCGGCTCGACCCGGAAGCCGCCGCCGCCGGTGGCCCGCACCAGCTCGCGGAACTCGGGCAGCCAGGCCGGTGTCCCGTACGACGCCAGCGCCATGACCTTGTACTCGTCCGAGGACCGCCGGAACCCCAGGTGCTCGGTGACCTCCTCGTAGAGCAGGCCGAGGGAGTGCGGCAGCTCCTGGGCGGCCAGCACGTCCAGGTCGCCGTCGACGCTGCGCCCGGCAAGGTGTGAGCGGGTCTCGCCGCGGCCGTCGAGCACAAGCACCGAGGAGGTCGGGTACGGCGCCGCCAGCGCAGCCGAGGCCGCATGGGAGATGTGGTGCGGAACGAACCGCACGATGGCGGGATCCAACCCCGGCAGCGCCGTCCGCAGGAAGAGCGGGGCGCGGGCGGCGTACAGGGTCCGCAGGCCTTCCCACCCGTCCGCGGTGACGTCCGGGCCGAGCGGCATCGCCAGCGAGGGGTCGTAGGAGTACGCCACGGCATCGAGGTCCGAGGCCGCGAGCCCGGCCTGCGCCAGGCACCAGGCGGCAGCGAGCTCGGGCACCTCCCAGGTGGCAAACGACTCGTTGCACTTGCCGTGCTTGCGCCGGTTGAAGCGCTCCTCCTCCGCCGCCGCCACGATCTCGCCGTCGACGACCAGTGCCGCCGCCGGGTCGTGGAAGACGGCGTTGACCCCGAGCACCTTCATGGTCGTCGGCCTTGCCAGGAGTGGTGCCCGGCAAACGAGGGCAGGGCGCGGGCCGTGCCCGCGGTCTCGGTCGTCGTGATCACCAGGGACCGTCGGGACTCGCTGCTCGCGGCCCTGCGCCGGCTGACATTGCTGCCCGAGCGGCCGCCGATCACCGTGGTCGACAACGGCTCTGGTGACGGTACGCCGGAAGCGGTCCGCCGGAACTTCCCCGATGTCCGGTTGATCGAGGCGGGGCGGAACCTCGGCTCGGCCGGCCGCACGCTCGGCGTACGGTCCGCGGCCACGCCATATGTCGCCTTCGCGGACGACGACTCGTGGTGGGCGCCCGGTGCCCTGGCCACTGCCGTCGAGCTGTTCACCGCGTCCGAACGGCTGGCGGTGCTCGGTGCCCGCGTGCTGGTCGGAGCGGAGGAGCGGCTGGACCCCGTCTGCACGGCGATGGCCGCCAGCCCGCTGGGGCGGGCCGCGGATCTGCCCGGCCCGTCGGTGCTCGGCTTCGTAGCCTGCGGTGCCGTCGTGCGCCGGTCGGCGTACCTGCAGGTCGACGGGTTCCATCCCCGCTTCGGGGTCGGCGGCGAGGAGGGGCTGCTGGCGATCGACCTCGCGAGCCGCGGCTATGGCCTGGCGTACGTCGACGCGGTGGTCGCCCACCACCATCCGTCCCCCGCGCGCGACCCGGTTGGGCGGCGGCGAACGCAGGTACGCAACGCCGTGTGGTCCACGTGGCTGCGCCGCCCGGCCGCCGCCGTCGCTCGCCAGCTCGTCACCCTGACGCCTCGGCTCGCCGCCGACCCGGCCACCCGGGCCGGCCTGCTGCAGGCGGCGCACGGCCTCGGGTGGGTGCTACGGGAACGACACGTGGTCTCGCCCGACCTTGAGTGCCGGCTGCGGTCACTCGACTGAGCTACTCGGAAGACTGGCTTTCAGGCAGAGACCAGCCGTCGTCGCACGGGGCCGTCCGGTCTACGGGTGTGTGAGTACGGGTCCGCCGGCCCGAATCACCTCCCCCAAGTGGCTGGAGGAGGGGCTTGATATCAACGAGGGCGTTCTGTCGAGCGCCTCGAGGTAGCGATCGCTGATCCCTGGCTGGCTATCGCACGGTTGTGTGGTCACCGCGACGAACCTGACCGCCGCGGAGAACCGAGGCGTACACCCCGAGGTGGGTCTTGTTGTGTTGGGCAGCGGTGCGCAGGATTCCGGTGTCCTTGGGCAGGTCGCCCTGCGGCAGCGTGATCACCACGCAGCGGGGGCACGGTTCGCTGATCGCAAGCTGTACCTGCTCGCCCACGTGCAGCGTCCGCCCCACCCAGTCGTTCTCGACGAAGCCGGCCGGGCCGTCGGTCGTGTCAATGACGATGTTGGGCCGGAATCGGCGGGTCGCCAGCCGGCTCCCCGGATACAGCTCGCCCAGCCGGTGCAGCGTCGCCGTGGTCAGCACGTGCACCACGGCGATGTCGAAGAACGTGCCTTCGGGCAGGTCGAAGTCGGTCACCGTGTCGCGAAAGTCCAGCCCCTCGATGTCGGGCCAGTACTCCTCGGCTTTCGCCGCCCAGGGGTTGGGAAAGGTGGACTCGACGACCTTCTCCTGACCCCGCACTGCGGACTGCACGTGCACCTGCCGGTCCAGCACCCGAGACAGTGCCGCGTCGACGTCGGGCTGCTCGCTGCTGACCGCGGCGCCATCTGGCAGGGTGATCCGCACCGTGGGAAGCGCCGCGCCGGAGCGGGGCTCGTCGGTGAAGGCCGCCCCGAACTCGAACAGCTGCGGCCATTTCCGTGGGTTCTTCGCGCTCGCGACCTTCCCGTCGCTGCTGTCCACCAGCGCGTAGGCGCGGTCGCCGAGAAGCCCGCGTGCGGTGACCTCGCTCGCGTCAAGCTCCTCACCGGCCATCGACTTCACGGGGTAGCGCCACAGCGACTTCACCGACCCGGACGCCTGATTCGCCGTTCGCACCATGGCCTACGCTCCCTGCTCGGCAATTTCGCGTGACCGCTGTTTCGTGACCATAATCCGCCGTCCATTGACCGGTGTTGCCATGCCAAGTGTCGTCGCCTGGTCATGATGCGGGACGAAACGCATGCATCACACAAGAGGCCAAGGCGGGTCGTCTCGGGATGTCTACGCGCGATGCAACGGCGCGTAACGACCAGGACTCGGACCGATCCGGCGGACCGATCCCGGTCAGCCGCCGCTCGCTTCCTCGCGCAGGGGCGACAGCGCCGCAGTGACCTTCGCCAGCTCGTCGAGCAGCGCGGTGGCCGCGGCGTCGAGGATCGGAGTGGCTTCGAAGCGGCCCTCGTCGTCGATGAACTTCGCGACGAACGGGACGGTCACGGCCTCCTGGACGGGGACCATCTTCAGGGCGGTCACCACCTGCTTGATCATCTGTACGGCGCGCAGACCGCCGGAGACGCCGCCGTAGCTGACGAAGCCGACGGCCTTGTACTGCCACTCGAGGAACAGGTAGTCGATCGCGTTCTTCAGCGCCGCGTTGAGGCCGTGGTTGTACTCGGGGTGCACGAAGACGTAGGCGTCTGCGCGGGCGACGGTGGCGCTCCAGGCCCGGGTGTGGTCATGGGTGTACTGGTGCAGCCGTGGGTGGTTCGGCTCATCCAGCAGTGGCAGGTCCATCTCGGCGAGGTCGATGATCTCGACCTCGAAGCCGGCGTGCTCGCGGGCCCGCTGGGCGAACCACTGGGCGCCGGAAGCCCGACCCGGCCGGGACGGGTGCTGCCGATGAGGATCGCCAGCCAAGGCTTGGGCACCGGGATGCTCCTGACACGTCGGGATGGCAGGCCTTGGCCGCGTCGCGAACCGAAGCTCACCGGCCTCGTGGCGGACATCTACGCCGGAGAAGGCTACGGCCAGCTGCCTTCCGTGGCCGCGGTGACCACCAGCTCCTTGACCTCGCAGCCAGGGGGCTGCTGCAGCGCGAATAGCACCGCCGCAGCGACGTCCGCCGGCAGGTTGAGCTTGGCGTCCGGCGGCGGCTTGTACCGCTCGCTGCGGTCGTCGAAGAAGGCGGTCGACATGCCACCAGGGCTCC
>JBPCOB010000063.1:0-4055 GCA_051000715.1 Mycobacteriales bacterium | reverse complement strand
GTGAGGATCTGTCCAGATACCGGTCGCTGTGGGCGGCCGCGGTTCCGCTCGGCCACCTACTCAGAGCCTTTTTTTGCTGGCGTACCACCGGCCGGGACGTGCGGTGGTCGGTCGCGATAGGAGCTCGGTGTCGGGGATCCGTATGGATCGGATTGGCTTCTGTGTCTGGATCACGGCCCGGCAGCGTTTGCTGGCTGGGTCGAGGAGCACGGTCCAGGCACCGTCCGCGGAGATCAGAACCGTGTTGTCGTCTTCGCTGATCTTCGTGCCTTCTTGACACACCGCGACGCCGGCGACGAGTTCCATGGCACAGGCGTGGGCGAGACGGTGGTCTCCATCACGGTCGTGCCAGAGTTCGTCAATGGCAGCGGCCCAGTCCGCTGCGCTTTCGCAAGGATTGCTCATGGATGCCCCCCGGTGAACATGCAGTGTCTGCCAGGTTGCCCCGAGCATGTGTGCTTGGAGTGAAGTCATGGCCGATCAAGGCGGCATGTGACGTTGAGCAACGAGGCCGCCGCGAAGCGGAAGCGTAGGTCTCCGTCGCTGACGATCCGGCCCAGTGACGGTCCTCGAAGCGGTGCTGACCTGCCCAGTGTGTGGGACGCCATGCGCACCGCCACAGACAGCCCGCCGGTGATGATCGCCGCCCGCCGGGTCGACGTCGCCGACCTCAACGGCCTGGGCCGCCGCCTCATGGTCGAATCGGGCCGGCTCACCGGCGACACCCTCACCGCGGACGGCAAGGACTACCAGGCCGGCGACCGGATCGTCTGCCTGAAGAATGACCGGCGCCTCGGTGTCCACAACGGCAGCCGTGGCACCGTAGATCAAGTCTCTAATACAGACTTGGTCTGTCTGCTGGACACCGGCGAGCAGGTCACCCTCCCTGCCCGCTACCTGCAGGCCGGGCGGGTCGACCACGCCTACGCCATCACCGTCCACAAAGGCCAAGGCATGACCACCGGACAGGCGTTCGTCCTCGGCGTCCGCGAAGCCATGTACCAGGAAGCCGGCTACGTCGCCATGAGCCGCGCCCGCGACTCCACCCGCCTCTACCTCGTCACCGGCGCCAGCACCGAGCCCGAACACGACATACCCGCCGGACCCGCCCAGACGCCCTAGATCGCGCAAAGTGGGCCCTCGCACAGTCCAAGGCGCAAACCCTCGCCAGCGACCTCGGACCGGCCCGGCAGGCCACCAGCGACGACCTCGGCCGCCGGCTATCCGATGCGGCCCGGCTCCTCCGCACCCGCCCCCCGGGCGACGCCGCCGAGTGGACCGACGAGCACGCCGAGGAGCTGGCCGCCGCGATCACCACCGGCACCGAGCTGGCCTGGCGCGGCAAAGCCGACCGGGTGGCCGTCGAGGCCGACCCGGCAGGCCGCCGTAGAGGCCCCCGGCCGGTCGCTGAGCCGTCGCCGCTAAAGCGGAAAGCCCGTCACACCGGCGAGGTGGGCGAATCGCTCCGCCGCGGCCGGGGACAACGTCGACAGGTCCCCGTGACCGCGCACGATCGCCGCCATCTCATCCACGTCTGCGGACCTGGCCCGCTCCTGATCGAGGGCGGCACGCAGGCCGGCCAGCACCCCTTCACGCTCGGCCGGTGAACAGTCCTCCCACCGCTTGCCGGTGGCCCGGAAGATTACGGCGTGCACACGGCCCATGAGCGCGTCGTACTCCTCGTCGCTCATGGCGTTGAGCCGGCCGCCGCGTCCATCGTCGGTCATGCTGCCCCCCCGGCCAGGAACGCCTCGACCCCGTCGAGATCCAGGTCGGACACCAGCAGCTCGCTCCCGCGCCACGACTTCCCGACCCTCTCGGTCCCCACGGTCCAAGCGCCGTAGTCGAGCGCGCGCGGGTCCCGCCGCCGGCTCTTGGACAGGCTCAACCCCTGCCGGGCGGCCATCCGCCGGAGCCGGTTCTCTCTGACCTTCTCGCTGGTAGCCATGCTAGGAAGTGTACCAGACGCCATGCCCCACGCTGAGCCGGGCGCGCCGCTGTGGCGGCTGCGCGGGAGCTGGCACCGAGGGTGCCAGTCTTTATCCACTGATTCACACCTGTCGGGAAGGCACTCACGGTGGGCGTGCTGGGTGGGCCGTTGCCTGTCGCCTGTGCTGTTGTCGGTGGTCAGGTCTAGCGTCTCCGGGAGGGGTCGAACCGGGTCAGGATGCGGGGTCGGCTGGTGGACGTTGGCGACGTGGTGACTGCGCTGTCTGAAGGCCAGTCGAGTCGGGGCCGGGTCGAGGAGGCTGTCAACGGTGGCCGGGCGCTTGTGAGGCTCACCGTCCGGGCCGTCACGGACTGGACGTCGCCGATCACCGGAGGGATCGTGCCCGCCGGCTGCCCCCGTACCTATCTGCTGTGGCTACCTGTCGAGAGGCTCCGGGTCGCTCGGGGCTATCTCGGCCCCTTCCGCGACCCATGCGGCACTCGGGTCGGCGGTCACGAGGGGGGCGTGATAGGAGTGAGCCGAGGTCAGGACCCGGGTGGAGATCGATCTGGGCGAAGATTGACGCAGTCATCGCCGGCTGGACGACGAGGTTGCCGTAGGCGCTGGGCAGTAGACCGGCGGTGCCGGTCGAACTGGTGTAAACGGCCATGGAAGGCTCTGAAAGGGGTGGGGTACTACTTGCCACCGGAGCGCAGTTCCAGGCGGTCGGCCCTCTGGGCTCATGACGTCGGCGGCGGCTCGCCCTCGGGGCTGAATCCGTTGCCTGCCATCGATTCTAGCGCAGAAGCAACGGATTCCTGTCTCCGACTAAGCGGCCAGTGCTGTTACAGTTTCGGCCCGCCGAGTTTCCCCTTCGCCTGGAGCACGCGAGCCGGGCGGCCACCCCCCAGGCGGCCGCCGACTCCTTCACGACACCGTGCCTTGGAAGAGCGACGGATCGTGAGTGAACGTCGGCGTGACTTGGACCTGGATCTTCGGCAGGTCCGCCCGGTCGACCGCGAAGCCGAACTTGGCCTGCGCTGTCCCGCCGGGCGCCACCCGCGAGGTGAAGCCCAGGCCGATGCCCGCCTCACTGTCGTAGACGGTGTCGCCCTGATTGCCGTTCGCCCCCGCCGTCAGCGCGACCTGGGCCAGCGTGGCGTCGAGCACCTCCGACGACGTGTTCTTCAGCCGCACCGTCACCAGCACCCCGACCTGACCGGGCTTGCCCCCGGCCGCGTACTGACCGCGGACGAAGCGCTTGGCCGAGACGACGAAGACCTGGAGGCCGTCGTCGTAGGTGAAGCCAACGGTCCCCCCGATCGTGGCCACCGACGGCGTATCCGGCGACGGCGCCTCGGTCACCGCCGGGTCAACCGTCGGGATCGGATCCGGGCTCGACGTCCCGGCCGACGACTTCACCGGCGCCGCCGTCGTCTTGTGCGCGGCCGTCGTTGAGCAGCCGGCCACGGTGGCCAGCACGAGAGCCCCGGCCAACACCGCGGGTCCCGCCCTCATGCCAAGTCCTCGAACACCACGAAGTCGCCCCACACGTCGATCGTGGCCCAGGCCACCGTCCCGGCGAGGGTGAGCAGTAAACCAGCGGCGACGATCCTCATGCAAAACACGTTAGCCGTTCTTGCGCTCACGCGCGGCATCCGGCTAGATCGACCAAACAATCGGCCGGGGTTTAGGCCGATACGTCAGCGGCCGCCAAGCACGTCCGCCCAGCTTGGGCCGGTAGGCGGCATCGGACGCTGGCCCCTGTCCGTGGGACGGCGGCCCGGTTCGGCGGGGCGCCGGCTCCGCGAGCCCTGGGCGGTCAGCCAACAGTCCGGTCAGTCGAGGGTATTTCGCCGTACAGCGCTCCTGACCTGAACGCTCACAAGCGCCCTACGTACAGCGTTCAGCCGTTCACAGTGCGCGACTACCTCGACTGACGTTCACGCCGGATCGTCGGGGCGCACTCCAGAAAGCCGCCGCAGTGGCCGATGTCAGGGTCATGGCAGCTGATCAAGGGGGCGCGGTGAACGACTTCGAGATGCTCGCCGCCGAGGCGTACGACGAGTTCGTGGTCACCGAGGTCATCCGCCCCGCGGCGGTGCTCCCGGAGAGCGCGGCCCGA
>JBPCOB010000062.1:0-5448 GCA_051000715.1 Mycobacteriales bacterium | reverse complement strand
GGCGCCGCGCATGCTCCGGGGCCGCCCCTCCGGCGTCAAGGGTCGCTGCGCGATCGCTCCGCGACGGCCTGCGGCCGCCCTTGACTCCGGAGACCTCTGCGGCCCCTACGGGCAGGAAACACGGGCCGGCTCCGCCTGCCCGGTGAGTCCGCGCGGCGCCACCAGCGGCATCAGAAGTACAACGAGTGAGACGGGACTGGCCGTCCTCGAGCGTGCCGCCCGGCCGTGTCCTGCGGCCGGACGGGACGAAGTACTGCTGCTCGGGGCGTGGGCGTCAGCGCCAGAATTCGGTGAGCTGCTCGGCAAGGGCTCTGCCTTGGTCGTAACCCGCTCGAGCGGCGGGCGGACGCAGCGACAGATCCATCGCATTTGGGCCGAACATGTGCTCGGAGTTGCTGTCGGGAAGATCGTTTCGACTCTGCTGCCGCGTGCGCGTAGTTCGTCGACCTGTGTTGCGAGATGCATGCCCCAGTCCACCGGATTCAGTGTTCTGCCGCCGAACGGTGACAGCACGAGCACCCGTGCGTATTCGGCTGCCAGATCGGCATTCTCGGGGTTGGATCGGTAGCCGCCGTCGATGTATTGGTTGTCCCCGATCCTGTAGGGAAGGCTACTGGCGCAGCTGGCGGCGACGGCGTCCGCCAGGTCGACTCCCGTGTGGCGGTCGAACACGACCGGTTCACCGGTATGGGCATCGACCGCCGTGATGAGCACCCTTCGTTGCGGCCAGCGCTGACTGGGAAGCCGCGCGGCGACGGTGGCGCGCCACCGTGTTTGCCAGGAGCCGTCTGAGGCCGCTTCCCTCTCGAGTGCCGCGGCGCCCATTCTGCGGCGCATGTCAGCCGCATCCCCAGCGGAGGCGATGATGGTCCTGATCCTCACCATGTGGTCCGCCACCGGCCTGATCGCAACGCGTCCTCGGTCGGACTCGACCGGACCGGTCCGTTGCTGGCGGGCAGCGGTAAGGATGGCGGCAAGCAGCTCGGTCGGGGTTGCGCCAGCGATCTGGGCCGCGGCCGTCGAGCCGGCTGACGTCCCGATGGTCAGGTCGGCTGGGGTCACGTCCAGCCCGGCATCGCACAGGCCGGCGATGACGCCAATCAGCCACGCGTTGCCTGTCGATCCGCCGCCACCGAGGACCAACGCTCGCCCGCCCGCGGCGCGCGCCCGCTGTGTGTCGTTGACCTGCGGCTGATCCTGGTCGGGCCTCGTCCGGCCGCCGTGCCCCGGCGCGCCGCTGATGGCAGAAGGCGTCGAGGTGCGGTGCGGAGTTGAAGAAGGTGCTGTGTTCACGGGGAGTCGCCTTTCGCGAGTGCGTGGGGCGCTCCCGGTGGCGACTAACTCAGTCGCGCGACCGTGGACTGCGGAGGAGCACCCACTGCGGACACTGCGTTCATGGGTCTCACCTCCTACCGACGGGTCACGATCGCCGAAACGCTAGCACCTGCGACGCGGTGCGCGACCGGCATCATGCCGGTTGGCGTGTCGCTGTCGAACGCGCCGCCGACCGCTACGCCCTCATCTGTGCTGAGCCCGTCGAGGTCGCTGCCGCGATCGCACGCGACGGCCTGCGGCAGCCCTTGACTCCGGAGACCTCTGCGGCCCCTACGGGCAGGAAACACGGGCCGGCTCCGCCTGCCCGGTTGGCCGGCGCGGCGCCACCAGCGTGTGAGGTTCGCGGGTCAGACCGGGCCGGCGAGCGACAACGGGACTGCGGCGGTGCCGAGCACTGCGTCGACGGCCTCGCGGGTCCGGTCATCGGAGTCCGGCCAGAGGTGGGAGTAGGTGTCCAGGGTCTCGGCGGCGCTGGCGTGGCCGAGCCTGGCCTGCACGACCTTGACCGACTCCCCGTGCCGGATCAGCAGCGAGGCGTAGAAGTGCCGCAGGTCGTGGAAGTGCGTGCCGGCCGGGAGGGCGGCAGCCGCCACGGCCGGCTGCCACGCCTGGGCGCTGAAGCTCGTTCGGCGCAGCGGTCGCCCGCGTTCGGTGGTGAAGACGAACCCGTCGCCCAAGGGCGGGTACTCGGCCAGGTGGGCGGCGAGGCTGTCCACGACGACCCTGGGCAGCGGAACGGTGCGGACGCTGGCTGCGGTCTTCGGTGGCGCCAGGTACGGCTCCCGGCCGGGCAGCAGCACCAGTTGGCGGTCCACGGTCAACGCTCGCCGCAGGAAGTTCACCCGGTCGACCGTCAAGCCGAACGCCTCACCCTGGCGGAGGCCGGTGCCCGCGGTCAGAGTCACCAGCGCGCGTAGCCGCGGCGGCATGGCGCCGGTCAGCGCCTCGACAGCCTCCAGCGTCAAGGGCTCGACCTGGGCCCGGACCAGCTTGGGCAGCCGGGTCCCCTCGCACGGCGACGAGGCGATCAGCCGATCCCGCACGGCCGCCTTGAGCACGCCGGCGAGGATGCGATGGACGACGCCGACCGTCGCCGGGGCGAGAACGCCCGACAGCGTCTTGACGAGGGCCTGCACCTCACTGGGCCGGACCGCGGCCAGCGGACGCTCGCCCAGCGCGGGATAGACGTGCCGGCGCAGCATCGTCTCGACGTGCGCTGCCGTGGTCGCCCGGTGGACCTGGGCGGAGCGCCACTCTTCGCCGTACTCGCGCACCGTCCGCCGCCCCGCCCCCGGGTCGACGTAGGTCCCGGTCACGACCGCCGCCGTGACCCCGTCCAGCCAGCGCTGCGCGTCGACCTTCCGCGCGAAGTGCCGGGCGTGTTCGACGCCCTCCGCATCTCGGTAACGCGCACGCCAGCGACCATCGGTCCGTTTGGCGATGTTCATTTGCGACCTCCCGACAAGCGTGCACTTCTTGGCTTCGTAAGCCACGGTGCGCCGACAACGGCGCTACTCCGTCGACAGACTACGAGAGCCGCTTCTCCGTTTCGAGGTCGTGCCTGGCGTTCACCCACCGTTCGACGTCCTGCTGCCGATACATGACCCGGCGCCCGAGCCGGAAACTGTCCGGGCCGATGCCGAGATGCCTCCAGTACCGGAGGGTCGCCACGGGCGTGCGGAGCCGGGCGGCGGCCTCGGCGAGGGTGAGCAGCTGGCTGTGCGTCCCGGTGTCCGGGGTGGTGCGGGTCTGGTCCATGATCACTCCGATCGTCGATGGCTACGGCGAGGAGACACGCCCGCCGGGGTTCGCGATCGAGTCCAGCGACCGACGTGTGCCGACCGTCATCCCTCCCCATCGACGATGCTCAACATTCTTGCGAGATCCTGCCGAGATCCTGCCGAGATCCTTCCGTTGCGTCGGGCGGGTGGCCCCTGGCGGTACGGAAAGATGTCTGAACGTGCAGGTCAGGGGAACAGGAGAATCCTTAACGCGGCCGGCGGCAGCTGCGTTGGAGGAGGAGATCCGGCCCCCGGGTTACGGGGACCACGGGAGGTGTTATCGACTCGCTGCGGTATCCGGCGAGCCTCCTCGGCTGTCCTGCCGTACCCGCGGGTGTCTGCACGGACCTTCCCGCCGCCCCGATCAGCGCGAGTCGAGGCAACGTCCGAGCTGCTGACCCGCCCGCCGCACGCCCTGACCAGCCGCCCCTGAGCGACGACGCTTCATCCGTCCCCCCAGCAGCGCCCACTGCGCCGGTCACCAAACGCCCCACGCACCGTCATCGACGACACCACGCACGTCGCCATTCTGAAGCGAATGCGCCGCCCGAACGCTGTCATGCACTTGCCGACGGTTGCCAACGATTACCATCTCTTTACGAATTCACGGCACGCATGCTACCAATATTGGTAGGCGAACAAAGACGGTCCAAAAGCGCTGGACAGTGGGCGGAGGCGAATTCGTGCACGGCGGGGTCAAAGTTTATCGGGGTGCCGCGGGCGCCGCCCGCACGTATGTGGGGGCCGACCGTTCGAGGGCGGATGACTACTACCTCAGCGAGGGGACGGGGGTCGCCCGCCGGTACGCCGCCACCGGGCTGGGGCCGGTCGTGGAGCTGCCGGCGTTGGACGGCGAGGCCTATGAGGCGTGGGTGGCCGGCGTCGACCCGGAGACGGGGCAGCCGCGGGGCCGGCTGCGGACCGACGAGCACGCCGTCCGGTTCCTTGAGGTGGTCGTCAACGGCCCGAAGTCGTGGTCCCTCGCGGCCGAGCTGCACCCGGACGTGGCGGCGGCGTACGAGGCGGCGCAGGACCGGGCCGCGACCGAGATCATCGGCTGGCTGGCGCAGCACATGACAACCAGGGTCGGGCCTCGCGGCGGGCAGGTCGCCGTGCCGCTGGACCGCGTGGAGGCGGCGGTGGTTCGGCACTACACCTCCCGGGCTGGGGACCCGCACCGGCATCTGCACCTGCAGGTCAACGCCCGGGTGTTCGCCGCCGGGCGGTGGCGGGGGATCGACACGGTCGCGGTGCGGGACTCGATCGCGGCGATCAACGGCGTCGGGCACGCCGCCGTCGTCTGCGACCCGGCGTTCCGGACGGCGCTGGCCGGGCACGGCTACACCCTGGACGCCTCGGGTGAGATCGGCCAGCTGGCGTCGTACATCGGGCCGTTCAGCCGCCGCGCGGCACAGATCGGCCGGCACATCGACCGGTACGAAACGGAATGGTCCGCCGCGCATCCGGGTGAGCAGCCGGGGCCGGCGTTGCGGCGGTCGTGGGACGCGCGGGCGTGGGCCGAGGACCGCCCGGACAAGGTCACCCCGCGGCCCGGCGCGGACTTGCACCGCCGCTGGCTCGACGAACTGGCGGGGCTCGGCTTCCACGGCCGGCATCCCCCTGTCCCGCTGGCACCGCCGTGGGTGGGTCGTATCGACCGCGACCAGGCCGCGGGCGAGGTCCTGGCCCGCCTCGGTGCGGCCCGCTCGGCCTGGAACGCCGCCGACATCCGCGGCGAGGTCGAACAACTCCTCGCCCGCACCGGCATCGTCGCCGACCCGGTGGTGCGCCGCGAGCTGGCCGAGGACCTCACCGCTCGAGCGCTGGCCCGGTGCCTGCTGCTGCTGGCCCGCGCCGGGGTTCCGGAGCATGTCCGGGCGTTGACCTCCCAGCACGTCCTGGACGTGGCGGCCGACCTCGCTGGCCGGTTGGCGGTCCGCGGCGCCGACCCCGCGGCCGGCATTCAGGCTGCCGTGGTGCGTGATCGGCTCGCCGCCACGGCTGGCGGTACGGGCCTGGACGCCGGGCAGGCCGCCGCGGTCGCCGCGCTGGCCGGAGATCGGGCGCTCGTCGTCGTGGAGGGCGTCGCCGGGGCGGGCAAGACCACCACCCTGGCCGCCACCCGCGACCTGCTCGACGAGCAGGAGCACCGGCTGGTCGTGGTCACCCCGACGCTGAGGGCGGCCAAGGCCGCCGCCGCCGAGATCGGCGCCCCAGCCGGATCGGCGGCGTGGCTGGCCCATCAGCACGGCTGGCGGTGGACCGACACCGGCACCTGGACCCGGCTGGACGCCGGCGATCCGGACCGGGTCACCGGCCGCTACTACAGCGG
>JBPCOB010000061.1:0-4990 GCA_051000715.1 Mycobacteriales bacterium | reverse complement strand
CCTGCATCGTGCTCGGAGCCAGGTCCGCCAATCCCGAGTACCAAGCCTCGGCCAGTTGGGAGACGAGACTTGCTGGCCTGATCCCACCGGCGTCACCTTGCATTCGATCGCGATCACGGAGGGCTAGGTTCAACGCCCGCTCGGCGGCTGCCTTGCTCCTTCCCGAGCGCTCAACGTCGCGGGTGTGGCCGTCGTAGTCGCGCGCGAGCGTGCGGGCACGATAGCCGTTGCCGGTGTCGTAGCAACGGATGGCCCCGTGGGTGCCGAGCGCGAGCGGTGGACGTCCCTTGGCCCACATGGTCCCCCCGCTTTACCCCCAGAATTCAAGGGTAGACAAGGGCACGCAGGGGTCACCAACGGACGCTATTCGTGGAGTCGTCCTGCTCAGAGGCGGGTAATGGCACTGAAGGGCTGGCGCCGGTCAGGGCGAACGATGCAATCGCAGGGTTCGGGGTTCGAGCCCACTCGGGGGAGCAGAACCGCAGGTCACGGACTGATCGGGCTTGTGACAGGGGGAGAAGTACCGCTTACGGACCGGAAACTCTTGGTTCCTCTTGCCGCGTCTGGTGAGCCCTGGACGGCCACCGTCACCGGTTCGGGGTCGAGCCGATCTGCAGGGTGCTCACCGGGGACGGCTGCAGGATCGCCCCGAGCACGTATTAAGCGTTCCGGAACAGACCGCCCTCGGCGCGGTCACTCGCCGATGCGGCACTGCTGCCCGAGAGCCGCAGCGTGCGGCAACTGCGCCCCGCCAAGCGGCCTGTCTGTCTCGGAGTGGTAACCAACCGGGCATACGGGGCGGCAGATCGAGCTACCGGGTGAGGCGGCGAGGGTCGGGGAAACCGAGGCTGATGTAGCCGGGCGCGCGCTTGGCTAGGGACGAGGCCAGGACACCGGTGGCGACATCGTGGTAGTCGTGGATCTCGGCGGTGGCCTTGCCCGGGTAGGAGCGCAGGATCCGTCCGGCGTATTGGACGAGGCGTCCTTTGAAGGCGACGGGCGCGGCGAGAAAGAGCGTGTCCAGCGCCGGGCAGTCGAAGCCTTCGCCGATGTAGGGGCCGGTGGCGACGACGAGTAGCGGCGGCCCGTCGGCCCGCGGCTCGAGGCGGGCGAGGGCGGCGGTGCGCGCTCTGGCGCCCATGCCGCCGCGGAGGGTGACGGGGTCCCGCCCGCGCCCGCGCAGTGCGGTGGCCAGGCGGTCGAGGTGTTCGGTCCATTGGGTCAGCACCAGGCAGTGCCGCCCGCGGTCCAGGGCGGTAATCACATCGGCGATGACCTGCTGGGTGCGGGTGTCATCGGCGACGAGGTCGCGGTAGACCACGGCGATACCGCCGGGCGCGGAGGGATCGGCGATGCCGGTGTAGTGGAATCCGGTGGCGTGCACGCGTAGCACCGGCTCGGGCGGTGGTGCCGCCGACGATCGAATCGGGAGCATGCCGGCCGGTGCCGGGACGATGCTGTGGCGGACCGGGCCGAGCTGCAGCTCGATCAGGTCATCGAGCTGGTCACGTCGGTAGGGCGTGGCGGTCAGGCCCAGCCAGCGGCGAGCCGGGATCTGGCGCACGGCGTGGTCGAACGCGGCAGCGGGCACGTGGTGGCACTCATCGACCACGACAAGCCCGTATCCGGACGTCGACCCTGCGATGTCGTCGGCCCGCGACAGCGTCTGCAGGGTGGCGATGTCGACCACACCGGTGATCTTGTTGCGTCCGCCACCTCGCTGACCGGCCTGGACGCCGAGGAAGTCGGTGAGGCGCGCGCGCCACTGGTCGGCGAGAGCCTTTCGGTCGACCAGTACCAGCGTCGACACGGCGTGGCTGGTGATCAGCGCGCAGGCGATCACGGTCTTGCCCCCGCCGGGTGGGGCAACCAGGACGCCGAGTTCGTGCGCCGCGAGCGCATCGTGCGAAGCCTGCTGCTCGGGATCGAGGACCGCCTGAAACTGGAACGCGTGCCGCTGTCCCGCCGCGCGCTGGTCGGTCACCTCCAGCCGGCTGCCGGCCTGCTCGACCAGGTTCGTCAGCTGGCCGAGCAGCCCGCGGGGCATGACCAGGTCGCCGGTGAGCGTCTCGTCGTAGTTGCGCAGGAAACGGGGCGTATCCCAGGTGGATGCTCGCCGTCGCTGGCGCTCGTAGAAGACGGGGTTGGGCATCGAGGCGGCGTGCTTGAGCGTGGCCAGCAGCGCGGGTGACAGGTCTGTGCCCTCGACGGTGATCGCGGCGCCCAGGCGGGCGTGCACGACCACCGGGGCCTGGACCGCGATTCGGGTAGAGGTGGCGGCTCGAAGCCGGTCCACCCGGGGGCCGACGCTGACCGGCCCGAGCCGCTGCGCGAGGCGGCTGACCTCCCGCGGGGAGATCCGTCCGACGCTGGACAGGTAGGCCCACTGGTCCTCGTGCGGCTCAAGAGTGGCCAGGTCCAGGAACACCGTTGCGCCGCGGTGCCGGGCCCGGCCCTGCAACGGCGCGGCGATCAGGTTGCCCAGCCCGCCCACCTGCAGAACGTCTTGCGAGGGGAACAGCCGGTCGTAGCTGGTCAGGTCCATCCGTCCGCGCATCGCGATCGCCTCGCGCAGCAGGCCGCTGCCGACCTGCCGGGCGGTAGCCGCCGGCACGGGCGCGGTGAAGAACAGCCAGACATGCGCTCCCAGGCCGGAGCGGGAAACCTCCAACGCCGCTGGTGCACCGGCCGCGCGAGCCGCCTTGAGGTAGGCCAGCGCGTCGAGCATCGCGGCGGGCCCGTCGAAGTCCGCCGCGAGCCAGGAACACCTGTCGCCGTCCAGCAGCGGATACAGGCCCAGCTCGAGCTCCCCGGACAGGTGCGCGGTGATCACGTCTTCGGTCAACGGCAGGTACTCCCGCTGCGCGGCCGGAACGCCCTTACGCCAGCCGCCGCGAACCGCCGGCATCCAACCCGACTTCCCCGACCGGGTGTTCTCCCAGCGCAGCGCGTACACGTCGGTGCGGGCGGCGAACATCGCAGCGAAGAACGCCACCTTCGCCCCGGCAGACGACCCGGCATGCACGGGCCCGGGCGCGGCATCGAAGATCCCGGTCTGCACCGGCCCCGGCGGACGGGCCTGCTCCGGAGCCAACTCCAACAAGCGCAGCAACCTGGCGTTCTCGGCCCGCAGCCGGACGACCTGCGTGCGCAACACCGGCAGCTCACCGTCCAAGGCAACGGCCGGTGGCGCACCGTCGTCGACCGGCCCAATTCCTGTCGGCACCGCTCCATGCTCTCGCATCCCACGCTCGACGCCGTCGAAAGCGAAGGCCCCCAGACGCCAAACCCTCCGCCGACGGCAGGAATGAGAAACCGTGGGCGCCATGTCAGCCCCCCTCGGGCGACTCTTGCGCACATGCATGCGCCCGCACCTTCATCGCCATGACCACGACCTCGAGGTGCCGTTCGCGAGATCAGTTGTTGTCCGACGGGGCGCTATCCGAGCATCGCGGCCAGAGACCCCATGGCCCTACCCCGGGCCGCCTCGAACGATGAGAATCTGGGACAGGGCCGGCGGAAGCAGATCCGAACGTTCTTCTCGTTCACAGCTCACCTGGACGAGATGGCGGACTGGTTCATCACCGTCGTCGGCCAGGGCTACGGCGCCCAGCACGTCGGCGGCGGCCAGCAGAGACGCCGGTGGCGGCAGCGTGCAGCACAGTTGGGCAGCGAGTTCGGCGGTCCCTTGGGCCGGCGTGTGCCTGGCTGGGGGACCGCCGAGCATCCACGCGGCGGAGCGGCGGGCCTGCGCGGCCCTGACCGGCGAGACGGCCGAGTGGGCGATCAGGCTGACCGCGACGTCAACCGGCGTCGACGGTGCGTACACCGTTCGCCTTACTCGAGCCAGCCCGGTGCAGCTCCGAGCGCCCGGTCCCACGGGAGCCGACCGGTCCTGCCGCGGCCAGGTGGGGGACGGTGTTCGGCGAGCACACCCGAGGGCGGGACCGAAGCCGTCCGACGGTCGGCCGAGCGGGGGTCACCACGATCACAACCTGGCACAGCCGGCGGACAAGCGCGACGGCCCTGCGCCGCGTTGCACGCCGATCACCCGGCATGTCGGCGCAGCCGAGCCTGCGGACTCGGGTGGCCGGCTCGCAGCCAACCCCCAGAAACTCACCTGGCAGCGCCCGGCGAGCAGCTGCAGCGCGGCGGCCAGGTCGGCTCCGGCGCCGAGACGGTGGGCGTACCGGTCGGGCGTGCTTGCCGGCTTACCGCGGCGTCGACCAGCGGGTGAACGAAGATCGCCGCCGCAAGCACGACCAGCAGCCCCAGCACCGACACGACCTGCTCGGCTGGGCGTGCTGGTGGGCGACGTTGACGAAGGAGACCACGAACACCACCGGCAGGAGGACCATCGCGGCGCCGGCGGCGGCCAGCGCTGCCCGAGCCGCATCGAGAACCGGTAGACCGCCTGCCACGGCCAGGTCAGCCAGCCCACGACCAGCCCGTACCTGCAGCCGCCGGTGACGAGGTGCCCCGCCTCATACAGGAGCACCGCTACCGCCTGAGGGTGGGTCAGCGCACCGTCGTCCAGCAGCCGCAGGAAGCCGGTGATGACCGCGATCGAGCGCCGGCCGACGGCCAGCGCGGGTGCAGCTCGGAGGATCCGGCGCCGGCCGGCGGCCACGGCGCCAGGGAACACAAGCGGCATATTGCACGTAAGTTGCACGGCCGAGGAGGGATGGCTAGAACTGGCCTTCTGACCTGGGCTTTCGTGGTGGGCGATACTGGGATCGAACCAGTGACCTCTCCGGTGTGAACGGAGCGCTCTCCCGCTGAGCTAATCGCCCTCGGACCGGAGCTACCTTACCGACCCGCGCGCCCCGCCGATCGGCGCCGGGTACCGGGAGCCCGAGCTCCTGGCTCAGCGCCAGAGCGGCACCCAGTCGGGGATCCAGTCCGGAACCCCGGTCAGGTGCAGGCTCAGCACGAGCACGCCGTACACGAGGGCCGCTGTGAGCAGCCCGATCAGCAACCGGGCCCACGT
>JBPCOB010000060.1:0-8564 GCA_051000715.1 Mycobacteriales bacterium | reverse complement strand
GTGATCGTCGAGGGCGTGGCCCGGGGCGATCTACGTCGCGGTCCGGGTCACTACCCGGGCAGCGCGATGCCGGGACAGGTGGGCAACTTCGCGGTGGCCGGCCATCGCACGACCTACGGAGCGCCGTTCGGCCGGCTCGACGAGCTCCGCCCCGGCGATGCCATCGTGCTCGAGACTCGCGCTTCCTGGCTGACCTATCGGGTGACCGGGACCCGAGTAGTGGCACCGAACGAGGTCGCGGTGACCGCTCCGGTGCCGGATGCCCCCGGACGGCAACCGACTCAAGCCTCGCTCACCCTCACGACCTGCAACCCCAGATACTCCGCCCGGCAGCGGTTGGTGGTGTTCGGACTCCTGGCAAAGACCGTTCCCAATGCCGGGGGTTCCGCACCGGTGGGGGCCTCCGCAGCGGAGTAGTATTGGACCATGAGCGTGATCCGAATCCGCTCCATCGAGCATCCAATGGCAGAGCCTAGCGGGGCCCTGCGAGCCGCCCGTGTCATCGGCCGCTTAGAGGCGATGGGCCTGCTCCCTGCGGGCATGACCGTGACCCGCCATGGACCGCGACACCCTACGGGCTGCACGGGGCCCGCTGGTCGAACTGGGCATCGGCCGGGAGACGGTCCTGCGGCTGGGCGCTGACGATGTGCCGGCCGAGGAGTACGCCGGCCTGCTTACCCGACTCGCGGACGAGCTCGCCGCCAGCCCCGTACCCCAGTCGGAGTGGGCGGCGGTCGGGGACGTGCTCGGTGTGGACCTCCTGCTCCAGCTCACGGCCACATCGCCGGCCAGCCTGCGTCGGTACACCACCGGGACCCGCACCACTCCCGCCGCGCTCGCCGCCCGGCTGCACTTCCTCGCCCTGCTGGTGAGCGACCTGACCGGCAGCTACAACGACTACGGCGTGCGCCGATGGTTCCACCGGCCCCGCTCGCAGCTCGACGGGGCAACGCCGGCCCAGCTGCTGTGCGGCGCCTGGGACCCCGAGGACGAGGGCCCACGCCGGGTGGCCGCGCTCGCCTCCGCCCTCGCCGACGGCTCGGCGACGTGATCGCCTACCGGCACACCGACCGGCGCTTTCCGTTCCTCTGGGAGGAC
The DNA here is from genome assembly GCA_051000715.1 of Mycobacteriales bacterium. Lineage (GTDB taxonomy): Bacteria > Actinomycetota > Actinomycetes > JALYNC01 > JALYNC01 > JBPCOB01. The sequence continues at coordinate 7,466 of JBPCOB010000060.1, read as the reverse complement.
GCGGACCAGCCGGCCGCGCGCTGGCATGCGGCCGGTGAAGGGCCGGTCCACTATCTCGCCGACTCCCCCGACGGCGCCTGGGCACAGTTCCTCCGGCACGAAGGAATCACCGATCTCGCCGACCTCGATGGGATCGACAGGGCGCTCTGGGCGATCGACATCGGCGACCCCGCGCTGGCGGCGCCGCACCTACCCCGGCGGGTGCTGCGCGGCGGGATCGACACTTACCCTCGCTGCCGGACGGCGGCGCAGCGCATCCGGCGTACCGGGACGGCCGGCCTGCGGGCACCCAGCGCCGCGCTGGTAGACGGTGGAGCCGGTGGCTGGCGGGTCGCCGGTGGGCTCGTCCGGGGACCGGCTCGTACCGGAGAGACGATTGTGCTCTTCGGTCGGAGACCAGACCTCGTCGGCTGGTGCGCGACCGCCGGCGGCCGACCGCCGGATTGGGTGCTGCACCGCACCGTCGCGCTGTAGCCGGCGACTCGCAGGGTCAAAGCGACCCGGCAACACTGCGCCATCATGTCGCCATGTCCCCGTTGCCCGGCCGGCACCCGCCGACCTACGACGACGTGCCACCCGGGCCTAACGACGGGCTCGACGACCGTCGTCGACGTACGCCGGCAGCAAGGGGAGCTGGCCCGGGCCTTTCCCTGGAGGAGGCCCGCCGGCTCTGGCAACCGGTCGGTGTTTATCTCAACACGGCCAGCTACGGCCTGCCGCCGGCCGTCGCCTGGGAGGCCCTTCAGCAGGCGCTCGAGGACTGGCGCGGCGGACGGACGAGCTGGGAGGAGTGGGGCCAGAGCACCGAACGGTCTCGCGCCGAGTTCGCACACATGGTGGGCGTGGATTCCGAACATGTCGCGGTGGGCTCGACGGTCTCCGGACTCGTCGCCTTCGTCGCGGCCTCGCTCCCCGACGGCGCCCGGGTGCTCGCCCCCGACGTGGAGTTCACCAGCAACCTCTTTCCGTTCCTGGCCCACGCGGCCCGCGGCGTAGAGGTGGACTTCGTGCCCGCCGACAGGCTGGCCGACTCGATCGATGGGCGGACGGACGTCGTCGCCTTCAGCGCCGTCCAGTCGGCGACGGGCGAAGTGGCCGACCTCGGGGCCATCGCACGATCTGCGGAGCACCACGGTGCGCTCACCGTGATGGACGCGACGCAGGCCGCCGGCTGGCTGCCGCTGGACGCCAGTCGATTCGACTTCGTGTCCTGCGCCGCTTACAAGTGGCTGATGTCCCCGCGCGGCACCGCGTTCCTCACCGTCCGGCCCGACCGGCTGGAGACGCTGCCGGCCCTCGCGGCCGGTTGGTACGCCGGCGAGGACCCGCACTCCTCCTACTACGGCCCGCCGCTGCGGCTCGCGCGCACCGCCAGACGGCTCGACGTCTCACCGGCCTGGTTCTCCTGGGTCGGCACCGAGCCCGCGTTACACCTGATCAACCGCATCGGCGTTTCGGCCATCCATGACCACGACGTCTCTCTTGCCAACCGGTTCCGGGCCGGACTCGGCCTGCCGCCGGGCCCCTCCGCCATCGTCTGCCTCGACGTTGGAGACGTGACCAAGGAACTGGCCCGAGCCGGCGTGATGGCTTCGGTCCGGGCTGGCCGGCTGCGCACGGCCTGGCACATTTACAACACCGACGCCGACGTGGACGCGGCGCTGGCGGCCGTTGTCGGCTCCGCCGGCTGAGCGCGGATGAGCGCCCGTGATCTCGACGCCGCCGGGATCACAGATCCGGCGTTACGGGCGTCGTACTCCCATTGCTGCCGGCTGCACGCGAAGCACGGGAAGACCTACTACCTCGCCACCCGACTGTTGCCCGCAGCCAAGCGGCCCTACGTCGACGCGCTCTACGGTTTCGCCCGGTACGCCGACGAGATCGTCGACGACCCGGCCAGCCACCTCACCGTTGCAGAGAAGGAGATCGCCCTCGACGCCCTGCGGGACCGGTTTCTGGCGAACGAGGGGGGCGACGGCGTGCTGCCTGCGGTCCTCGACACCGCCCGGCGCTGGGACATTCCGCGGGCCCACTTCGTCGCGTTCCTCATGTCGATGCGGATGGACCTAGAAGTCACCGAGTACGCGACGTACGAGGAGCTGATGGGGTACGTCCGCGGCTCGGCGGCGGTCATCGGACTGCAGATGGTGCCGATCCTCGAGCCGACGAGCCGGGCGGCGTACGCCTACGCGGCCGATCTCGGCACCGCCTTCCAGCTGGCCAACTTCCTGCGTGACGTGGGCGAGGACCTGCGCCGCGGCCGGCTCTACCTGCCGCTGGAGGACCTGAAGCTGTTCGAGCTGAGTCGCGGGGACCTCGCGGCCGGCGTGGTCGACGGGCGGGTACGCCGGCTGCTCGCTTTCGAGATCACCCGGACCCGGGAACTGCTCCGCGCCGCAGTGCCGGGCATCCGACTGCTGCATCCGACCAGCCGCGACTGCATCCGCACGGCGGCCACGCTCTACGGCGGCATCCTCGATGCCGTCGAGGCGGCCGACTACCAGGTGCTCGACCGCCGGGTGGCTGTCGGACCGGTACGCCGCGCGGCCGTCGCCGCTCCGGCGTTGTGGCGGGCGGCCCGCGCCAGACGCCGCTGGCCACCCTGAGGTGTCTGGCGGCGGCGAGCCCGCGGCGGAGACAGAGCTCCAACCTGGTAGAGGCAAGTGGTGATCTGGTAGGTTGCGGGATGTGCACCGGACGAGGGTCGACCAGAACGGCCGCGTGCTAGTACCCGCGTCGATCCGCCGGGCTCTCGGCCTTCGGGAGGGATCCGAGCTGCTCGTGACGCTCGAACCCGATGGCCGGGTCGCATTGGTGCCGCATTCCACGGCCTGGGCTCGCGTGCAGGCGCTGACTGAGGGTGTGGAACGCCGAGGCTCCGTCGTAGAAGAGCTGCTTCGGGAACGACGTACGGAGGCTCGCCGAGAGGACGCCAGTGGCTCGGTCGACGATCTCCTCGGCCGTTGACGCATCTGCGCTCCTTGCCCTGATGTTCACCGAGCAAGGCGCTGAGCGTTTCCTGTCCTTGGCGGGTCAGCGGCCGGCGATGTCCACGGTCAACTGGAGTGAGGTTCACCAGAAGCTGATTCAGCACGGCGTCGACGGTCGGCGGCTGTTGTCAGCCGTGCTTGACGCAGGGCTGGAGATCATGGACTTGACGGTGGATCGAGCCGAGCGCACCGCCGACCTGTGGCCTGCTACCCGTCTCCTTGGCCTCTCGCTGGGAGACCGCGCGTGCCTCGCCCTCGCGCTGGAGCTCCGCCGCCCCGCAGTGACCGCGGATCGGAGCTGGAGCCGGCTCGAGATCGATGGCCTGGATGTGCACTCCCTCAGGTGACCCGAGCGGGATCGTTCCGCGATCGACGGGGCGGCGGGGGTTGACCCTCACGTGACGTGAGGCCCTAGCGTCGGTGGTGGAGGTGGTCGACGTGGACCACACAGTCGGGGAGGTGGCCCGGCTGGCCGGCATCACCGTGCGCACGCTGCACCACTACGACGAGGTCAGCCTGCTGTCACCGAGCGGGCGTACGGCGTCGGGCTACCGGCAGTACGACCACAGTGATCTGGTGCGGCTGCAGCGCATTCTCGGCTACCGGGAGCTCGGCTTCGGCCTGGACGAGATCGCCGCCATCCTCGACGACCCGATCGTCGATCCCCTGCACCACCTCCGCCGGCAGCACGCGCTGCTGACGGACCGCGTCGGTCGGCTGCATCAGCAGCTGACCGCGATCGAGAAGACGATGGAGGCACACCAGATGGGAATCCAGCTCAGCCCCGAGGAGATGTTCGAGGTGTTCGGCGACCATGACCCGACGGCGGACGCCGCGGAGGCCGAGCGGCGCTGGGGCGACACCGACGCCTACCGGGAGTCCCACCGGCGTACGTCGTCCTACACCAAGGACGACTGGCTACGGATCAAGGCGGAGTCCGACCAGGTGAAGCATGACCTGCTTCGAGCACGGCGGAGCGGCCGTCCGCCGACCAGCGCAGAAGCGATGGCGGCCGCCGAGGCGCACCGGGAGCACATCTCCCGGTGGTTCTATGGCCTCGACTACCTGATGCACCGCGGCCTGGGGGACATGTACGTCGCCGACCCGCGCTTCACCGCGCACTACGACGCCCTGGCGCCGGGGCTTGCGGCGTACGCGCGCGACGCCATCCACGCCAATGCCGACCGCGCGGAGCATTGAGCCGCCGGCCCCACCACACCCACCAGGCCAGCGTCTGCGTGACCAGCGCGAAGCCGAACAGCAGGTCCTCGACCGGCGCGCAGGCCACCCGTACGCCGAGAATGGCCGCCGGGTCGTAGACCACGACCTGACGGCAGGTCAGCACCCCGTTCACGACGAGCTGGAACGCCAGCGTGATCACGTATGAGACCCAGAAGATCCGCCGAGTGAGCAGCCGGGTGCGCAGCAGAACCAGGTCGAGAAGCACGGTTGCCCCAACGCCCGCCAGCGCAGCGCCGGTGTAGCTCACGAACCGGCGGGCTCGTCCCCGGCCCGCCAGCCGCGGACCGCCCGGACCGCCTCGAAGCTCAGGATCGCGCAGGTGGGGATGACGACGAAGAACACCGCCTCCTCGAGCGGCAGGTGTCCCGGCAGCAGTACGCCAGTGGTCTGGCGGGGGTCGTAGTGCCAGTGGTCACGGCCGATCGCCCAGACATCCCACCCGGCGAAGAGGACGAAGCCCGGCGCGATCGAGAGCAGCCAGCGCCGGGTCCGCCGGTAGACCCCCGTCCGAAGCACGAGCTCCAACGGAAGCGTGCCGATGATGCACGCCGCCATGACCAGCAGGTAGGTCGCCTTCACCTGCGTAAACGTTCGACGAAGGCGAGAGTCGCCGCCACCGGGTCGGCCGCCTCGGAGATGGCGCGCACCACCACGACCCTGGTCGTCCCGCGGGCAAGCACGTCGTCGAGGTTGCCGAGGTCGATGCCGCCGATGGCGAACCACGGCCGGACGGTGCCGACCGAGGCGGCGTACGCCGTCAGCTCGAGCCCGGGTGCCGGCCGGCCCGGCTTGGTGGGCGTTGGCCAGGTCGGCCCCACGCAGTAGTAGTCCACGCCAGGCTCCCGGGCCGCCGCGTCGACTTCACCCCGCGCGTGAGTGGACCGGCCGATCAATACCTCGTCGCCCAGGATCTCCCGGGCCGCAGCGACCGGCAGGTCGTTCTGACCCAGGTGCAGGATGTCCGGCCGGGCGACGTAGGCCACATCGGCCCGGTCGTTGACGGCGAAGAGCCGGCCGTGCCGGGCGGCGGCGGCGGCGAAGATCTCGGCGGCGGCGATCTCCTGCCGTGCCTCCAGCCCCTTCTCGCGCAGCTGGACGACGTCCACGCCAGCCGCGAGAACCGCATCGAGGAAGTCGTCCAGATCGCCCTCGCGCCGCCGTACGCCGGTGCACAGGTAGAGCCGGGCGCCCGCGAGGCGGACCCGGCGATCGGCGCCGAGCATCAGAAGGCCAGTGCCTGGGCCCGGCGCTTGACCTCGGTGCCACGGTTCTCGACCAGAGCCTGGATCGGCGCGCCGGGCAGCGACTCCTGCGGTGTGAAGAGCCACCGCAACGCCGCCGCATCGTCGTACCCGGCGTCCCGGAGCAAGGTGAGCGTGCCGGGCAGCCCCTTGACCACCACCCCGTCGGCAACGAACGCGGCCGGAATGCGCGGCTCCCGCGGCTCACCACCCCGTACGGCGATCAGCCGGCCGTCGCGGATCAGCTGGCGCACCCGCCCGGGCAGCTCGCCGAGCCGCTCGGCGGCCTTAGGGAGCGTCAGCCACTCATCCACCAGGACATCGACGTCCGGGGCGACATTGCTCACGTCCACCCACTTTGCCAGGAAACCAGGTTGGCCGCACCGGGCCGCCGACCTAACCTCGGCCAGAGAAGTGACCAGGAGGCGACGGGGGGCGACGTGTACGAAGGCCGGCTCGTGCGGCTGCGCACGTACGAGCCGGCTGACGTCGAGGCGCTCCACCGCTGGTACAACGACCCCGACGTACGCAGTCACCTGCAGATGCGCTACCCGCTGTCCCGCGCGAACGAGGCGGCGTGGGTCGAGCGCAACAAGAGCGTCTCGTACGAGCTGTTCGACCTCGCCGTCGAGACGCTGGACGGCCGCCTGATCGGCGGCGTCAGCCTGCGGACGAAGGGGCCGGAGGTGCGCTGCGCCGAGCTGGGCATCTCCCTCGGCGACAAGAGCATGTGGGACCAGGGCTACGGCAGCGACGCGATGCGGCTGGTCTGCACGATCGGCTTCCAGCAACTAGATCTGCACCGCATCGAGCTGTGGGTGCACGCCGGCAACGACCGGGCGATGCACGTCTACCGCAAGGTCGGCTTCACGTTGGAGGGCACCGCCCGGGAAGCATTCTTCCGGGACGGTCGCCGGGTGGACCTGCACCTGATGGGCCTGCTCGCCACGGAGTTCGCCGGCGCTTTCCCCGCCGGCCAGTGACCGAGCTGGATGGGAGCGCCCCCACCGAGGTGCCACTCACCGGCGGTAACACCACCGCCGTCGTGCGGGTCGGCGAGACCGTACGCCGAAGCACCGGCCACTGGACACCCGCGGTCCATGGAGTGCTGCATTACCTGGAGCGCGCCGGCTTCGAAGGCTCACCTCGGGTGCTGGGACGCGACGGTCGAGGACGCGAAGTGCTCACCTACCTGCCCGGGCAGGCGGCCTGCGGCGCGCCCTGGCCGTCCGGGTTCTGGTCCGACTCGACGCTGATCCAGGTCGGAGAGCTGCTTCGCCGCTATCATGAGGCAGTCCGCAGCTACCGGCCAGGTGCTGAGAGCCGATGGTGGTACACCGATCGGGCTCCGGGGGCGGACGAGATCATCTGTCACAACGACGCCGCTCCCTACAACACAGTGCTCGACGGAGATCGGGTGGTCGGTTTCATCGACTGGGACATCGCCGGACCAGCGGTTCCTCGCTGGGATCTTGCATTCGCGGCCTGGTCGTGGGTACCGCTGCACCACCCGGCACTGGCCCGACAGCTGGGCGGTCCAGGCGCACGTTCGCAGGCCCGGCGGCTGGCACTGCTGTGCTCCGCCTACGGCGATGCAGAGCCAGTGGAGGCCCTCCTCCCGCTGATCCGCGATCGGGTGGCGGCCAGCCGGGACGGCATCCGCGACGGCGTCGTCGAGGGAAATCCGATCATGATCAAACTTCGGGACCAGGGGCACCTCGACGACATCGAGATGACGCTTGCTTATCTCGGCTCCCGGATTCCCCGGCTGACGTCGACCATGCGCCAGCAGGTCGCGCCGGGCGCGGTCCGAACCTGACCGCATGTAACCCCTACGACGTGTTGGCCTGGTGACGTCCCCGTTAGTCGATCATTCTCGGCAAGATCGTGGGCGAGTCACTGGTGGCGCTCGTCCAAGCGGCCGGCATCATCGGGTTCGGCCTGCTCGTCGGCGTACGCATCTCGCTGACCGTTCTCCCGGGCCTGATCCTGG
>JBPCOB010000059.1:0-7572 GCA_051000715.1 Mycobacteriales bacterium | reverse complement strand
GGCCCGGTACGCCGGCCAGCAGGCGGGTGACGTCGCGGCCGGGGCCGCCGACCACCTCGGGATGACTCCGCATGGCGTCCGCCACTCGCCGCTCGGCCGTCCCCCCCGCCTCCGTGACCAGCCGGCCAAACGCCCGCGCCAGGCCGCCGAGCGACAGGGCGAACTGCGGCGCTCCGCACCCGTCCACCGTGGTGGTCGTCACCGGCTCGCCGGCAAGGTCCGCCGCCGCGGCCCGCAGTGCCCGCTGCAGCGGATGCAGGGGATCGAGGTAGTCCGCGGTCGGCCAACCCGCGGCGACGCAGGTAGCCAGCATGCCGGCGTGCTTGCCGGAGCAGTTGTGGTGCAGCCGGTCGGGGCCACCGCCGGTGCGCAGAAGCTCCAGTCGCGCCGCCTCGTCCAGCGGCAGATCCGGTGGGTTCCCGAGCGCCTCTTCGGCCAGGCCGGCGCCGGCAAGCACCCGCCGGACCAGGGCCACGTGCCGTTCCGTGCCCGAGTGGCTAGCCGTCACGATCGCGAGCAGCTCCCCGTCCAGGTCCAACCCGGCGCGGAGCATACCGACGGCCTGCAACGGCTTGCTGGCGGAGCGGGGGAGCACCGGAGCAGCCGGGGTCCCCAGCTCGACCGCCGCACTGCCGTCCGGCTTCAGGGCCACCGCCGAACCGACGTGACGGCTCTCCACGAAACCCGAACGCACCACCTCGGCGAGCACTGGGGGCGAGCGCAGCGTGGCCAAGGTCGAGCCTTTCGGGTGGGTGGTGGGGACCGTACGCCAGACAACTTTGCTTGACCTCCGGCCCAGAGGATGGTATAACGCCATCTCTACGAGTCTTTGGGGGGAGACATGCGAACATTTCGTCGCGCCTCGGTCGTGACCGTATCGGCCATGATCGGGGCACTAGGCGTAGCGGGATCGCCGGCGTCCGCAGCCGCGCACCAGACGCTTACCGTGGGCCCAGGGCAGTCGATCCAGGCCGCGGTGAACCGGGCTCATTCCGGCGACACCATCCGTGTCCGGGCGGGAACATACCACCAGAACGTCACGATCACCAAGAGCGGCATCACGCTCCAAGGCTCGGGCGCCTCCAGCAGCGGCACCGTGCTCCTGCCACCGACCAACAAGCACCCATTCTGTGGGATCTGCGTGTTCGGTGACGTCAACTTCCGGACCGGCCAGGTAAAGTCCTACGTCTACAACGTCCGGATCCGCGGCTTCATGATCAATAACTTCAGCGCCTTCGGCGTGGTCACCTTCGGTGCCAACGGCACGGTGATGGAGCACAACTCCGCGAACGGCAACGGCGAGTACGGCCTCACGTCGTTCAACTCCATCGGCTCGATCTTCGCTTGGAACACGGCGACGGGCAGCGGTGAAGCCGGCATCTACGTCGGCGACTCCCCGCACGCGAACACGACCGTGAGCTACAACAACGTTTCGGGCAACGCGCTGGGCGTATTCATCCGGCACGCCCGCTACGTCCACGTCACGGCCAACCGGGCGCACGACAACTGCCAGGGCATCCTGGTGCTCGACGACGGTGAGCGCGGCGGTGCCGGGGACGCGACGATCCGGTACAACGAGGCGAACCACAACAACAAGGTGTGCCCGCCGGGTGACGAGGCGCCCCCGCTGTCCGGCGGCGGCATCCTGCTGCTGGGAGCGACCCACACGGTCGTTGCCCAGAACGTCGTCAAGGACAACCGCGGGCACGAACTCAACTCCGGCGGCATCGTGCTGCTCAGCGCGGCGCCTTTCGGCGGGGCCAACGTGCATGACGCCAACATCCGGAACAACACGGCGTACCGCAATGCACCGGCGGACATCCGTTGGGACGGTCAGGGGCTTCGTAACATCTTCGTGGACAACCGCTGCGGCCACTCGATCCCGGCACGCATCTGCGGCTGATACAGCTTCATCGCGGCGGCCGCGGCCCCACTCGGGGGACCGCGGCCGTTCCGCGTCGGTCGGTCAGGCCGGCTGCCAGTGCCGTTCCTTGACGCCGAGCAGTGAGCGGGCCTGCTGGTGGGTCATCGGCGGCCGGCCGGCCAGGCGGGCGAGCGCGGTCGCACGTTCGACCAGCTGGGCGTTGTCGCGAACCGGCTCTCCAGGCAGGTAGGAGAGCGTGTCCTCCATGCCGACCCGCAGGTGGCCACCGGCGGATAATGCGGCCAGGGCTACCGGCAGGGTGGAGCGTCCCACGCCGGTCGCCGACCAGGTGGCGCCATCAGGCAGCACTGCAACCGCGGCGACCAGCGCAGTCGGCGTGCCCGGCATGCCGCCGGGCACGCCCATGACCAGGTCCGCATGCACGTGGCCACCGAACGGCGGCCCGTACCTGGTGATCAGACGGTTCATGGTCGTCACCTGACCCAGGTCGAAGATCTCGAACTCGGGGACCACCTCGCGCTCCTGCATCCGGCAGTAGAGCTCGACCATGAACGGCCAGCGGTTCATGAACACGTCGTCGCCGAAGTTCACGGTGCCGCAGGACAGGCTCGCGGAGTCAGGCTCCGCGTCGAGGACGGCAATGCGGGCGGACTCCGGATCGCTGACCGCGCCGCCGGTGGAGAGCTGGACCACCAGGTCGGCATCTCGCCGCAGCGCGGCGACCGTCTCCCGGAGCCGACCGAGGTCGAGTGTCGGCTGGCCCTTCTCGTCCCGGATGTGCACATGCACCATGGCCGCCCCGGCGGCGGCACATGCCTGCGCTGTGGCGACCAGTTCGGACAGGGTCACGGGCAGACCACCGGCGACCGACTTCGCGGTCTCCGCGCCGGTGGGCGCCACCGTGATGAGCGTGCCGGCCGGGGTCATCTCCGCATGGTCGCACGCAACCCAGGCGACCGCCGGACACACCGCCTGTGGGCAACCGGACCGCGCGGGCCCGAACTCATCGCCACGATGGTAGGAAACCTCCCGTAGCGGGCATCACGGCAAGGAAACCGCCGACAGTTCATGAGGTCGTCACCGTGGCAGAGTGCCTCCGAGCCGTCACCTCGCTGCCTCCCAACGACCACTCTGCAGCGCGGGGGCGGCGGTTCGTCCGCGACGTCCTGGTGTCGTGCGCGCTAGCCGACCTCGTCGACACCGCCGTGCTGCTCGCCAGCGAGCTGATCACCAACGCGGTCTTGCACGGCCGCAGCGAGGTCGAGCTCGCTGTGGAGATCGCCCAGGGTGAGGTGACCGTCTCCGCCGCCGACCTGAACTCCCGAATGCCCGTCATGCAGTCGACCGACGAGTTCGCCCTCGACGGCCGCGGCCTGGCCATCATCAACCTGATGGCGAGCCAATGGGGCGTCACGGCGACTGAGGACGGCAAGGTCGTGTGGTTCCGCCTCGACCTGCCAGAGCCGGAGCCGGCTCAACTAGCCGATCTTCGCCGCGAGGCCGCCGGCAGTGAGTTCGGCCTCGTCCGGTAGCGCCCGCTTGACCAGAGCCAGGGCGACGGGCCCCTGCTCGTAGTGCCGCACCGCGCTGGTGACGAAGCCGACCCGGACGCCGTCGGACTCCACTGGGTCGCCGTTGTGCGGCAACTCTTCCGCGCTGCCGTCCAGGTGCAAGAACACCAGCCGGCGCGGCGGCCGCCCAAGGTTGTGCACCCGCGCGACGGTCTCCTGGCCTCGGTAGCAGCCCTTGTTGAGGTGCACGGCGGTCTTCAGCCAGCCGATCTCGTGGGGGATCGTGCGATGATCGGTCTCGTGCCCCAGCCGGGGCAGCCGGGCGGCCACGCGCAGGGCTTCGTACGCCCATATCCCGGCGGGTCCCGCTCCCTGAAGAGCGCGGGTGCCCGGTAGCCGGTCACGCGGCAGCAGCAGGTCGACGACGTCGTCGCCGGGACCGGGCATGCGGCGGGCGAAGCCGCCATCGGGCAGTGGGCTCACGGCGTACGCCGTCCGGCCCACCTCGACACCGAACGAGCGCTCCAGCGCCTCGTCGGTCCCCGGCCCGAGGACCGAGACGACCGCCCACTGCGCCGTCACGTCGGCAACCTCGACCCGCAACAGGAAACGCATGGAGTCGAGGTATCGGGCCAGCTCGGTGGCGGTGTCCGGCTCCACGTCGAGCCAGGTGACGTTCCCGTCGTCGAAGAGGACCAGATGGTGCTCGACGTGACCGTGCGGGCTGAGCACCAGCGCCTCCGCCCCCCGCATCGGTTGCAGGGAGCTCAGGTGCTGGCTGGTCAGGCTGTGCAGCCAGCTCAGTCGGTCGGCGCCGCGGACGGTGAGCACGCTGCGGTTGCTGCGGTCGACGAAGCCCGCGGACTCGGTCAGCGCCTTCTGCTCCCGCAGTGGGTCGCCGTAGTGGGCGGCCACGCCCGAATCCGGCGGGTCGGCGGCGACCGCGCCGGGCGACGCGAGCAGCGGGCTGTCCATGTCACCAGCGTACGGCCGGGGAGAACTCAGCCTGCGGCCGTCGTTTCTCCGCAGGTACGGCACTCACCGAAGATCGCGAAATGCCCCACGTCGACGGCGAACCCGCGCTCGGCCGCGAGCCGGTCGACCAGCTCCTGAACCAGCGCGGGTGGAACCTCCTCGACGCTTCCGCAGGTGCGGCAGGCCAGGTGGACATGGTCGTCCAGGGCGGCGGCGTGATAGGTCGGCGCGCCGTGCCCGAGGTGGGTGTGGGTGACCAGCTCCAGGCCCTCGAGCAGCTCGAGGGTGCGGTAGACCGTGGAAATGTTGACCCCGCTGGCCGTCCGGCGTACCTCGGTCGCGACATCGTCGGCGGTGGCGTGGCCCAGCCGGTCGACCGCCTCCAGCACGAGCTGACGCTGGGGCGTCAGCCGGTAACCCCGGGCCCGCAGCTCGGCTTGCCATCCGGCGCCGGACATGGTCGTCAGTCTAGGTGTCGGTTGGTGCCCGAATCCGTTGCGCGCCGCGGCCGCGCGTCGTACCGTTTCAGGTACACGAGAAGGGAGGTGGTCCTAGTTCATGTGTGAACAACGGACTCGTGAGGTGGCTGTCCGCTAGCCGCCCGTCCGGACTCCGGTTCCATCGGACGCCTCCCTTGACGGCGTACGGCGGAGACCCAGACAGACACCGCACCCCCGGGTGCCGGCCCTCGTCCAGCCGGCCCTCGCTCTTGGCGAGGAAGCGCCCGGGGGTTGTCTGTTGTCCGGGTCCGGTCAGCCGCGCTGCAGGCGGGCCGAGAGGTGCGGCTGGAGCGGCTGACCCATCGCCGCCATGTCGTAGGCCCACATCAGCTCGTCGCCGACCAGCCCGTAGAGCCTGCGGCCGGCGGTGACCTCCTTGGCGGACGGCGTCCGGGCGACCACGTCGGTGGCCAGCTCCACCCTGGTGCCGGTCATCGTGCCGAGCCATACCTCGACGGCGCCCATGGGGTGGGCCAGCAACAGCTCGACCTCCCCGGCCGGTCGCGGCCGCCACCAGCCGGACTCCCGCGCCAACGGCCGGCCGTCCGGCACCGACCAGCTGCGGCTGGTGTACTCGACGACCGGCTTGCCGTAATGCGAGAAGGTCAACTGCTGGCCGAAAGCGAAGCTCTCGATCGTCGGATAGCCACCGACGCCCTCCCCGGACCAGGTGCCCAGCAGGAACGCGAGCGGCGCCAGATCGGGATGTAGGTCGACTGCCGCGGTCACCGCGGACCGGTGTAGATGCGGTACACGGCGTACAGGCAGGTCCAGGCGAAAAGTCCGAGGATGAGCAGCAGTACGCCGACGTACACCGTCTCGACCACCCGATCAGTCTAGTTGCCGGCCGACGCTGGTGCGGCTCCGGTGAGGCTCTCCGAAGGAGTGGCCGTCGCACGGCGGACCCCACAGGCCGCGGCGCCCGACCCGCGCCGCGTCGGCCAGCCGCGCGATCAGGCCGGCGTAACGGACCTGCGGCCGATAGGGGTAGGCGCGGGCCGCACCCGCGGTGACCAGGACCGCCTGTACGAACCGGCCGTCGGACAGCCAGACGTCCCAAAGCTCACGGCCGAACCGGTCCTGCCGGCCGCCGGGCTCGTACGCCGCCCGCACCCGGGCGCCGGTCAGCAGTCGACGCGACAGGGTGGCTGCCTGCTCGCCGTAACAAGCCACCAGCGTGTTCGGGCGGACGGTCTCGGGGGTGTCGATCCCGATCAGCCGAACCCGGACCGGCCGCGTGCTGCCCGCAACCGCCGCGATCACCGTGTCTCCGTCGACAACCCGTACCACCGTCGCCGGAAAGGCGTCCCGCGGCACGGCCGGGGACTCGATCGAACCAGGATCGAACGTGGGCACCGGCGAGCGCTGGTTGTTCTCGGCCGCGGGAGTCGCGCAGCCGACCAGGAGCCCGGTGAGCAACGCCAGCAACAGCCGGACCGCCGCAATCTGCGCAAAGGCTGCTGACAAGGCCGCCACCCTCCTTGACTTGCCCACTGACGCCATCACCCAACTCGACGCGGTCGGCGCTTGACCGACGCTCCAACACGGCCACGACCAACGCCCCGAGGCGACCGCCACGTGATCCAAGGGGAACGCGAGGCGGATACGGCATCGACCTACGGGCTGTCGAACGGCTTGACAATCCGGTACGACCTACTGGACGAGCCGCCGGCTCGGCCGCGGCAAGGTTTCACAGCCGTCTGCCGGCTTCTTGTCCGACCCCGCCTGGCACGCGGGGATCGAACTTGCCCCGGTGGTCGAGCAGTTGGTTCCGGTGGGACCAGGACACCGCCTTCCTCCCGGCGTACCCGCTCTCCTCAGGCGTCGGCCCTCACGCAAGGGCGTGACCGGAGGTCCGGGGGCCAGCGAGGCTATCTCCTGTCAGAACGGCAACTCACGCCGGAGGTCGGCTGCACTGCTCTTGAGAACAGCGGCCAGAACTCCCTCCAGGGCCGGCCCTGCTCTACCGGTGACGGAGCGGAGCTGCCGTCCTGGTAGACCCCCCCGGACCTGCTTGTCATACAAGGGGATGAGCGCTGGACGCTTTCGATGCAGCAGCTTGGACAGGACGGCGCCCCGCGCCTGATGCCGGCCCGTCCAGCATGGCGAAGAGATCCCCAAGGGGGGTGACCTGCTTCTCGTCGGCGTCTACCAGCGAGAGGTCAACCTCGATGCGGGTCAGCACCTCCTGGAGCCGCGGGCGCACCCTCTGCAGCGCCTGGTAAGTGGAGATGCTGATCCGGTTCACGTTCAACAGCAGCGGCGCGAGGAGGTCGGCATCGACAAGGGGGCCGCCAGTGCCTGCACTTGGTTGGGGTCGTTGGCCCACTAGGCCGGATGTTCACACGCGCTTCTTGACAGCTCGCCGGGAACCCAAGTCAGCGATCTCGTCCAACCGAGGTCTCGCCTCCTCGCGCGCCCAGAGGCGCAGCGAGTCGCGGACTCGCGCCGTACTTGGCCACCCCCGATGATGTAGCCCAGCCCACCAGGCGAACAGGCGGCGTCAGCGGGGGGCAGGCCCCGCCTCGACCGCGAGGATCCCCTAACGCCCACCCAAGTGACGCGGACATGGCTTCACCCCAACCTGTCAGGAGCATTCCCCGTGCCCAAGCCTTGCCTGCAGATCGTCATCGGCAGCACCCGACCCGGCCGGGTCGGGCTTCCGGTCGCCCAGTGGTTCGGCCAGCGGGCCCGCGAGCAC
>JBPCOB010000058.1:0-3031 GCA_051000715.1 Mycobacteriales bacterium | reverse complement strand
GTCAATGTGGTCAGGGTCAGTCAGGTCGATGTCGTCGGTGATGGCGCCGTCGCGCATGCGGATAAGACGGTCTGCGCCGGCGGCGATCGCCGGGTCGTGGGTGGCGATCAGGACCGTCATACCGCGCCGATCGCGCAGGCCGAGGAGGAGTTGCAGGATGTCGTTGCCCGTGGCGGTGTCGAGGTTGCCGGTGGGCTCGTCGGCGAGGAGCAGACGTGGGGTGTTGATCAGCGCGCGAGCGATCGCGACGCGCTGCTGCTGCCCGCCGGACAGCCGGGACGGCAGGCCGCGTTCCCGCCCGGCGAGGCCGACAAGCCGCGCTCGCGATCCCGCCGGGGGCGCCGACGATCACCGCCAGCGGCCACCACAACCGCTCGACCGCCTCCTCGAGTCTTCCGAGCTGACATGTCCACCTCTACCCCCGGCGTCGCCGGCTCGCTCGGGTCGGATGACCCCTCGCGACCGGTACTGCCAGTACCGACACCCGTTACACGGACCGCACCCCTGCCCGGTTCACGCGATCGATTGACAGGCCCATCTGCGCATCGGGGGGCATGTCGGTGCCCGAGGCAGCGCCCCGGGACCAGCGCGAGTGTCGTGGGCACCCCGTCTTTGCCGATCCCAAGCGAGTCGCGGATAGAGGCTAGGCGGGCGATCCGCTTCCCTCCGCCAGCAGGCCGCCCGAAAACCGCCGCCTCCGGAGTCCTCACCCGGTCCGTTGGCCCGAACGTCTCCCACGAATAGCCGCCCCGCTCATATCCCAGTAGCAGCGTACGAAGATCGGCTCACCCCGGCGACAGCAGCACCTCGATCTGGCCGGCCCGCTCGCGAACAGCAAGGTGCGGCAGCGGCCGCGGTGCCCGCGGCAAGGGGCCGGTAGCGCTCGGGCAGCCCGGCCATGATCCGCGCCAGCCGGTCGCTCGCCTTCGCTTCCGCCACCGCCACCGTGTCGGACTCGCCGGGCTCCCGGTCGACCAGGAAGTCGAGGGCCGCCTCGATGCCGACCACGGTCCTGGGTCCCGTACCGCTTCCGCCAGAAAGTGGCGAGCACGGTCTGGGCGGTCGCCACGTGGACCCAAAGGTGCTGCCGGCGCCGAGCGTGCTCTCCCTGACGAGGCGACCGCCCGGCGGGTCGGCGCCCGGCACGGCCGGCCGGTGGTCCTCACCGTGGACGCGGCCGCCATGGCGCGGGACGGGCACGTGTTCACGGTGAGCCCCAACGGTGTCTGGCTGGTCGACGCGGTGCCGCCGGCGTACCTGCGGTCGGCCGGCGCGGCGGAGCGGTCCGGAGTCGCGGCGCTTGAGCAGCCAGCTGGCCGCTAGGTCTCGCGCGGGCCTTCGAGGGCGACGCGGTACCCGCTGGGTGAGCGCAGGATCAGCCGGCGGTAGCTCCAGCCGGGAGCGGGGTCGTTCTGCTCGGTGGTGAACTCCAGTCCGGCCTCGCGGCACAGCTCGGCGGCAACGTCCACATCGGAGACTCCGAGCTGCCAGGTCAGGACACTCGGCGGGTCGTTGGGACCGGCGGCGGCCTGAATACCGAAGTCGAGGGCGCCGGTGCCGAAGGCGATGAAGCCGGGGTACTCGTCTCCCTCGTAGATGACCGGCAGGCCGAGGCTCTCGTAGAAGGCGCGCTCAGCCGCCACGTCGGCGACGTTGAGCACCGGCGCCAGCTTGGTGAAGATCTCCGGCCGCTCGGCTGGCACGAGGCGATTATGGACCCGACGCCGCCGGGCCGGGCAAACCGCGCAGCTCGAGCATGTCGAGAACGGCCAGCTGCTCCCGGCCGGCGGCATCGGCGATCTCGCCGTAGCGGGCTCGGAAGGTCGGCAAGCGCAGCAGCCGGGTGGCGCCGTCGATCGCGGCTTCGACGGCCTGATCGCTGGGCTGGCGACCGGGAACCGCCAGCTCTCGGTCTCCCTCAACACCATGCGGACGCACACCAAGAACATCTACGCGAAGCTCGCTGTGACCATGGCCGGCATCAACGGGCTCTTCCTGGGCTACGCCATGTACCGGTCGCGGCTGGTGCCGCGCATCATCCCGACCATTGGCCTCATCGGTGCCCCTCTCATCCTCAAGTCGGCGACCGCGACCATCTTCGGCGGCTGGGACCGCTGGCGCCAGCCGCGAGAGATAGTTCGGCCTATGCAACCCACGGCCGGCAACGCGGCTCAACGCTGAGGTGGCACCACGACACTCCACGGTTGCTCGGGCTCCTGGGTCACTGGTCGAGGATCAACCAGCCCCAGTAGCCGGCAGCGCTGCATTACGATCTTCAGCACAGCCTGCACCGCCGAGACGTCGCCGGCCATGGCGGCTGGCCAGAGCGACGCCTGGAGGGCGTCCAGCCGGTGTGTCTCGAGTCGACGAAGCTCGTCGACCGCGGCCACCGAACGAGCGCTCAGCGCCTGGTGGACGACCTTGTAGGCGGTACCCCGATTCGCGTAGCCGACCCCGGCGGCGATCTGGTCGTAGGTGCAGCCCTCGATGGCAAGTTCCACCGACCGGGCCCTGCGCCAGGCGGCCAATGGTCGGTTACGCGGGCCCCGGCGGACTACGCCGTCGCCTGGCTCAGGGCATCGGGATGCGGCGGCAGCGCTCACCCGTTCAGGATCTCAGCGGTGACTGCTTACAGCCACAGACACTTGGGTAGTAACTGCATATTGTCGAACAATCGCTTTGCGCATTGTATTGTTGCCGGCAATGGCGTATACTTGTACCTATCGCGCCTGGGATAACCACGTCCTGATACGGACTGGACAAACCCCGCGATAGAGAACGAAACGACCGCTCAGGCGAGTGGTCGTTCCACTGGGCTCATCGACCTACTGGTCGGTGGGCCCTTTGTCATGTCCGGAGGTCCTACCCATGCACGAGAAACGTCCACCACCCAACGGCAGGCCCGTAACGGAACACCCGTCGCTGGCCCGATACCGGGATGGCCGGTTCCGCTGCGGCGCTGCCACGGTGGCCGCCGAGGTCATCGAGCAGGTCGCCGCCCGGATCCGACTGGCCTCGATCGTCGCCGACC
>JBPCOB010000057.1:0-3799 GCA_051000715.1 Mycobacteriales bacterium | reverse complement strand
CGGAGAAGGACATAGGCGCTCCGACCGGACAGACCATTCAGACCGCCGTCCACTCGACACCGGAACTCGACGGTTGCCGATGTGGTCGTCTGCAGCAGGCCGGCGTACGTCGTGGCGGCGGTCTTGTCCGGGACCCAGGCCGTGGCCGCGGGGTCGATCACCTTGTTGTGCGTGAGGTCCCGGGCGGCACAGCGGAACCAGTCGGCGTGGCTCCCGTCGAATAAGCCGGAGTACAGCTCGGCCTCGACGCCCAGCGCCACCCAGGTGCCGGCCGGTACCGCGACGGCATCCAGCTGCGACCCGGTGGCGCCAGCTTTCACCGGGCAGTAGGTGCCGCCCGGCCGGGTGTCGACGACGAGGTCGGCGGTGCCGGCTCGAGTCACCGTGCCGCACGTGCTACCCGTGACGGCGGAGCCGACCTGGCGGGCCCACAGAACCGATCCCGGATCGAGGTAGTGGTTGGTGCCGCCGTAGTCCCAACACGTCAACGCCACGGTGCGGCTGGCCGAGGTGGTCACGGTCAGGAAGTTTGCAAACGTGGCGACGGTGGTCATGCCGGTCCCACCGCCCACCCAGCGGGAGGCGTACGCCTGCTCGACCTTGCACCGTGCCTCGTTGTTCGTGCCGTCGAAGGACACGGCAGTGACCTTGTAGCCGACCAGCCAGGTCCCGGCGGACAGCGAAAGCGTCGCGACGGTCGAATCCGACAACCCCAGTGGTGTCGGTGCCGTCGTACGCGCCAGCCGGTTGCCGGCCGCGGTCTTGGCCTTGAACGCCAGCAGGGTGGCGCCCGCGTCGAGGTATGAGGGGTTCCCGCCGTCGGTGTCGTGCCCGCAGCACTGCTGGACCGTCACCGTGACGCCGGTCGGCAGTACCAGCTTGGCGAGATTGGTGATCATGCTGCCCGGATAGTCCGGCTTGACCTCCGCGGCGGCCGCGTCCAGCGCCTTGTTGTGGGTGACGTCGAAGACCTGGCAGCGCACGATGTCCCCGCCGCCGGAGAGGTCGACGGCGAACGCCTTGGCGACCACGGTCCACGGCCCGGCGCCGAGAGTCAGAGCCTGCACCGGCCTGAACCCCGGCGCCTTCATGAAAAAGGCGCCGGTCGTCTTGACCTGCTGGGCGCGCGCCGTCGTCGCTGCGTGCGCCGGGGCTGCGACCAGCACCGACCCGAGCGTGCCGATCGTGATCGACAGCGTGCTGATGACCTTGCGCATGGTGTCCTCCCGGGTAGTTCCGCCCCAGGAGGATGCTGCCGCGACCGGCTCGGCCGGGAATCGGGGGTTTCCCTACATCAGGCGGGTCCCGTCCTCACCGGTCGCTCAGCATGGCCGGGATTACTCGTGGACAACTCTCAGCCCCACGTGCGTCTGACCAGCCGCCGCCCCACCAGCAGGCTCGCCGTCAACATCGTCGCCAGGAAGAACAGCGGGATGGGTAGGCAGCAGCCGCCGACGGATACCCGCGCGCCGCGTCGGGTCGTGGTCGAGTAGTACGGAAAAGGCCCGAAGAGCCCCACCCGGCCGCGCCGCCCCGTCCGGTATTGCGGCGGAAATGCGCGACCGGAACCGTCCGACCGGTAGCCGCTGGGGGGCGCAGGCGGCCGTCGGCTGCGCAGTAGCCGGTTCAGCAGGAAACCGCGAGCAAGCCAACGGAACAAAGCCATGCACCGCTCGCTACCCGCGCCGGACCGTGGCGAATCGGCCCATATGGACGGGCGATGCCGGTTGGGGTCGGACAAGACCCGTAGCACGGCGCCGCTACTCTGCCCACTCATGGCGCTGTACGCCGCATACGGCACCAACCTCGACTCGTTCCAGATGCTCCAGCGTTGCCCGCACTCACCTTCGCGGGGATCCGGCTGGCTGGAGGGTTGGCGGCTCACCTTCGGTGGCGAGGAGCTCGGCTGGGAGGGTGCACTGGCCACCGTCGTCGAAGCGGACGGTGGCCGGGTCTTCGTGATGCTCTACGACGTAAACCCCGGCGACGAAGCGACGCTCGACCGCTGGGAGGGCGGCGACACCGGCCTCTACCGCAAGATCCGCGTCCGGGTGCAGACACTCGAGGGGGAAGTGCTGGCCTGGCTCTACGTCCTCGACGGCTACGAGGGCGGACTGCCGTCCGCCCGGTATCTCGGCCTGATGGCCGACGCGGCCAAGTCAGCCGGCGCTCCTGACGATTATGTGATTGCGCTTCGCACCCGGCCCTGTCGTACCCTCGGCCGGTAAGGGGTCGGCTCTTTCAGGGGGGAACCGTTGGCCTCGCTCACCAGTTTCGTGCTGCGCCACCGCAAGCTCGTGATAATCGGCTGGCTTCTGCTCATGGTCGCCGGTGGGGCCACATCTCAGAAGGCGATCAACCGGCTGAACTTCGACTTCTCGCTGCCGGGCCAGCCGGGCTACGAGACCTCGAAGCAGATCCTCAAGACCTACGGCAACGGCGGCGACCAGGCCCCGCTGGTGCCGATTCTCACGCTGGCCCCCGGCTCGACCGTGCCGAACTCGCGCGGCGTCGTCACCGCCGCGTTCGCCGCCGTACAGAAGGCGGTGCCGGCCGCCAGGCTGGTGAGCTACGGCAACACCGGCGACGAGCGCTTCGTCACCGATGACGGGCGGACCACCTACGGGCTGCTCTACGTCCCGAAGCAGCAGGGCTTCGTCCCATTCTCCAGCGCGCCGGTGGCCGCCGCGCTGCGGTCCGCGGCACCGCCCGGCGCGACAGTCCAGATCACCGGCCTGGACGAGCTCGGCAGCGGTGGTGACAGCACGGGTCCCGGTGTGCTCCTCGAGACGCTCATCGGCGGCCTGGGGGCGCTCGCCGTACTGGCGTTCGTCTTCGCGTCGTTCCTGGCACTGATCCCGCTGGCAATCGCGGCCGTGTCGATCCTCACTACGTTCCTGATCCTGCTCGGGCTCACCTACCTCACCGACGTGTCATTCATCGTGCAGTTCCTGGTGGCGCTGATCGGACTCGGGGTCGCCATCGACTACTCGCTGATCATCGTTACCAGGTGGCGCGAGGAGCGGGCACACGGGCGGGAGAACGCCGACGCCGTCGTCGTAGCGGCGCAAACCGCCGGGGTCGCAGTGATCTTCAGCGGAGTCACGGTGGCGGTCGGCCTCGGGGCGCTGATCGTCCTGCCGGTGCCGTTCCTGCGCAGCGTGGGGCTCGGCGGAATGCTGATCCCGCTGGTGTCCACGGCGGTCTCGCTCACCCTGTTGCCCGCCATTCTTGGCGGCATCGGCCCCCGGGTGGACTGGCCGCGAATCCGCAAGGAGGGGGTGACCGCCCGCGGCTGGTCGGCCTGGGGCCGGCTGATGGTCCGCCGCCGCTGGGTGGCGGCCGGGGTGGCCGGACTGTTGATGGCATTCCTGCTCGTGCAGTTCGCCGACATCAAGATCGGGCTGGCCAGGAGCGACTCGCTGGCCAAGGCCGGCCCGGCGTACGACGGCCTGCAGACCCTCAAGCGCGGTGGCGTTCCCACCGGTGTGCTGACACCGATCGACATCCTGGTCCGGGGTGGCGACCCCGGGGCGGTGGCCGCGCGGGCCGCGGCGGTGCCCGGCGTGCTGACGGCGGTGGCACCGGACGGACCGGTGTGGCGACGGGGGAACGAGGCGATCGTGGCCGTCGTGCCGCGCGCGGAGACGGTCGCCGGCAGCAGCGTGTCGGTCGTCAAACGGTTGCGCAGCGCGGTGGCGAACGAGCCGGGGGTGATCGGCGAGTCGGGTTACGGGCCGCTGCAGATCGACTACAACAAGGCCGTCTACGGGAACTTCCCGCTGGCGCTGGCGCTCAT
>JBPCOB010000056.1:0-4721 GCA_051000715.1 Mycobacteriales bacterium | reverse complement strand
AGACGTCGCCGTTGGGTGCCACGAAGGGCTCCGAGAACTGGTTGGAGTCGCAGGCGCCCGGGCCGGAGTTCTGCGCGAACTGCACGGGGCAGATGTCCCGGTCGTTGGCCACGTTGATCGTCTTGTCGGTGTGCCAGGTGCGCCCGTGGTCGGCGGAGTAGGAGAAGAAGATGGGGCTGCCGAGCTCGGAGAACTCGGTCCAGGACACGTAGATCCGGTCCCGGTACGGGCTGTTCGGATTGGTGTCGACGGTCATGTACGGCTTGTCCAAGAACCTCGCCCCGGTGACGCTTCCCGAGACCAGATCGCCGGGGAAGCTCCAGGAGGCGCCGCCGTCGTGGGAGCGGAAGAGGAAGAACGCGCTCTGGTTCATGTTGGCTTCACTGGTGGCGCCCCGGTCGAAGGCCATGCACAGCGCGTACGCCTCACCGGTCGAGTCGAAGGCGACCGACATGTCGCCGGAGGCCTCCCAGTAGTGCCGAGGAGCGCTGCCACCCGGGGTGAAGGAGATCGGGATCGACCGGTCACCCCAGTGCTTGCCGCCGTCGAGGCTGAACTGCGCGAAACAGTTCCCGTCGCCGCGCTGGTAGTTGTTCTCACCGACGACGAGGTTCTTCGCGTTCTTCGGGTTCACTGCGATGGACGGCTCGTTCTGGGCCTGGCCGCGCCCCGGGGCGATGATGGCGCCGTCCACGGTCCCGGTCTGGTTGGTGCAGTCCTGGTTGACGCGCACGTCGCGGCCCCGGTCGGAGCAGCCACTGGTGCCCGCGATACGAGGCGGCGGGACGTTGCCCCTGGCGTTGAGGCTGGCAGCGACGGCGTTCGCCCCGCTGCCGAGTGGATCAACGGACACGACGCCGGATCGGGGTACCCGGTTAGAGATGTTGACGCCGTGCTGACTGGACTGGGCGGCTCCGCCCACGGTAAACGGCAAGGCCAGAGCCAGCGGTACTGCTAGGAAAACTTTGCGCACTTGCCCTCCTGGTCACGATGACGGTTCGAAGATTCAAGGGCACAGAGGGAAGCAGCGGCCGAGCCCTCGATGTCACCTCCCGCCGACCGTCTGCGGGCGGAGTCAACTACCGACCTCGCCGGGGTGTCAACAGCAATCGACCCTTGCTTCCCATCGGCAACAGCAGACACTTCCGCAACACTGTCACGGGGCGACCCGGCCAGCGGCATCAAAGGCGGCATGTGTGATCGGCATCAGCCGCGCGAAGTGGCCCTCCATCTGCTCCGCAACCAACTCGATCTCCCGCTGCGGGTACGACCGGAAGCGCGCGTCCTCCCGGGCGGTGCGCAGTGACAGGAACGACATCAGGGCCCGGGCATTGCAGGTGGCGTACATCGAGGAGTACGTCGCCACCGGCAGCACCCCTCGGGCCACCTCGCGAGCCACCCCGGCATAGAGCATCCGCCGGTAGGCGGCGTACGCCGTCTCGCAGGCCGACCGGGTCGCCTCAGTCACCAGCTCGTGCTGGTCCGCAGTGCCCGGTAGGAACCGGTAGTGCCCCGGCTTGCCCTCCTGCACGAGATTGCGCTCCGGGCCGGGCACGTAGAAGACCGGTGCGAGCTCTCGATAGCGGGCGCTCTCCTCGTTGTAACTGAAGGAGCGGTGCCGCATGAACTCGCGGAAAACAAATATCGGTGCGCCGACGAGAAAGGTAAAGCTGTTGTGTTCGAACGGGGTTCCGTGCCGCGACCTCAGCAGATAGCGGATAAGGCCGGCTGAGCGCTCCGGATCCTCCTGCATGGCCTCGATGGAGCCTTCGCCCGCCGTCGACACCCGGGCCGCCCACACGACGTCCGAGTCGGCCGCGCTCGCCTTCACGAGCTCGACGGTCACGTCGGAGCGGAACTCCGGCTCAGGATCGAGGCTCACCGCCGCAGCGGTCTCCTGGACGGCGAAGATCAACGTGTGCTCCCGAGGTAGGACGACGCCACCGCGACCGTCGCGAGAGGGACGGTGCGATCAACTGTAGTCGCGGGGCACTGACAGTCTCATGGTGCGACCGGGAGCCGACGAAGGGCCATGGAGATGCGCAAGTACGTCGTCAGCGGGCCGCAGGGCAGTGGTAAGGGAACGCAGGCGCTGATGCTGCAGCGAGACCTCGACATCCTGCATATCAGCGTGGGCGACATCTTCCGCTGGAACATCGCCCACCACACCAAGCTGGGCGCGAAGATTCGGCGCATCGTCGCAGCCGGTGAGCTCGTCTCCGACGAGATGGTCGACGGGTGGTACGGGCCCGGCTCGACCAGCACGACTGGAACTACGGCTTCATCGTCGACGGCTTCCCGCGCAGCGTCGGCCAGGCCGAGTTCTTCCTGGAGGGCTACGACATCGACGCCGTGATCCATGTCGACGTACCGGACGAGGTCGTGCTCGAGCGTGTCATGTCCCGCCGGCTGTGCTCCAACTGCGGGCTCGACTACAACCTGATCTTCAGCCGGCCCGCCGTCGAGGACACCTGCGACGTGTGCGGAGGCACCCTCGTACGCCGCGAGGACGACACCCAGGAAGGCGTGGTCACACGGTTGCACGAATACCACGCGCAGACCGAGCCGATCCTCGCGCTCTTCGACCGCAAAGAGCTCGTCGTCACGGTCGACGGCACCCAGCCGGCGAACAAGGTCCAAGGCGAGATCCGCCGTCGGCTCGGGCTGCCGTCCAGCAGCACTGACGACGGCACGTCAGTCGGTTGAAACTGGCATTCGGCCCAACTCGGCAGCCAGGTCACCGCGGTCGTGCACCTCGACTCGCTGGAGACCCAGCCAGCCGGCCAGCGACCCCAGCTCGGCAGCGAGCTCGGCAGCCGTCTCCGGCGGCGCGCCGACCTCGGCGTACGACGCCAATGCACGCAAGGCGCCGGCCGGGCGATCCGCCTTGACATCGACCCGGGCCACCAGACGGTCGCCCAGCAGGAACGGCAACACGTAGTAGCCGTGCACCCGCTTCGTCGCCGGCGTGTAGATCTCCAACCGGAAGCGGAAACCGAACAGCCGCTCGGTGCGGGAGCGCTCCCAGATCAGCGAGTCGAACGGGGACAGCAGCGCTCGAGCCGCCACCCGACGCGGCACCCGCGCGTCCCGGTGCAGGTACGCCGGCTGCGGCCAGCCGGCAACCCGGACGGGCACCAGCTCGCCGGACTCGACGAGCTCCGCCACCCGAGCCCGTGACTCCGTCGGGCTCAGCCGGAAGTAGTCGCGCAGGTCGGCCTCCGTCGCCACCCCGTGCGCGCGGGCAGCGACGCGGACCAGCTCTCGTTGCCCGTCCGCCACCGACGGTGTGGGCGCCTCGAGCACCCCGCGCGGGAGCACCCGCTCGGTCAGGTCGTAGCGCCGCTCGAAGCCGCGCCGGGCCGCCGTGGTCACCTGGCCGGTCCAGAACAGCCACTCGAGCGCGACCTTGCCGTCGTGCCAGTCCCACCAGGGTCCGGTCTTCCGGGGCCGCTCCGCGTCCAGCTCGCCCGCTCCGATCGGCCCGCGGACGGCCACCTCGGCCAACACGGCGGCGATGTAGCCGGGACGTTCCTGAGCCAGTCGCGCGGGTCGGCCCCACGTGGCGAACTGCTCGGCCGCCCGAGCCATCCGCCACCGCAACGCCGGGTGCAGGGCCACCGGCACCAACGAGGCCTCGTGCCCCCAGTACTCGAAGAGCTCATGGTCGGCGTACGCCGCCCGGTCCAGCAGCGTCACGGGATAGGGGCCGAGCCGGCTGAAGAGCGGCAGGTAGTGCGAGCGTACGACCACGTTGACCGAGTCGATCTGCAGCAGGCCGACCCGCGACAGCACCCGGCGCAGGTGGCGGCGGTCCGGCGTACCGGCCGGCCGGGCGTCGGTGAACCCTTGGGCCGCCAGCGCGACCCGCCGGGCAGCGGTGAGCGAGAGCTCCGGGACGGCGGGCACCGGCGGCGTTCCTAGAAGACCGGAATTATGTCCTCGGCGGAGATGTCCCCCACGTCGACGCCGTCGATGTCGAGCTCCGGAATGGCCGGGAACTCGATCCCCCAGCGCTCCACGATGGCCCGCACCTTGGCCATCGCGACCTTCCAGTTCTCCGCCTGGTCCTCGAAGGACAGCACGCCGAGGCCCGCGTCGCGGGCGTGGTCGATCAGCACCCGGTGGTTGTCGAGGAAGTACGGCGGCAGGTCCCAGAACTGCGGCGGCGGCTCCCAGAGGATCATCGAAAGGAACACGAAGCCGGCCCGCAGCTGCCGGGTGATCGTCGCCTTGTCGGTGTCGTTGAGGCCCGGCCAGTCCTTGTCCAGGATCGTCATGCAGATCTGCAGGTGCCGGCTCTCGTCCCGGCCGATCCGCTTGAAGACCTCGGCGAAGACCGGATGGCTGGTGCCGGTCGCCATCATCCGGAACAGGGTCGAGGAGGCGACCTCCCCCATCATGAACGACGTGAACAGCACCGCCATCGGGTACTTGCCGAGGCTCGCGTTGTAGCCCTGCCAGTAGCGGCCGCCGTTGTGGTAGAGCCAGCCGATGTTGTTGTGCGCGGCCCGCTCGAGGTCGTCGGTGGGCTCCCAGTCCAGCGGCCCGCCCGGCCACAGCTTGCCGATCGCCCGCTGGCAGCACTCCTCGTGGTTCATCTCGTCACGAGTGATCGAGAAGAAGCACTTGCGGACCGGGTCCTCCTCGTGCTGCTCGAAGGAGTGGATCGTCGCCCGGGCGAAGACGGCCGGCCCGCTGGCGTCGAAGTTGGCCAGCAG
>JBPCOB010000055.1:0-8617 GCA_051000715.1 Mycobacteriales bacterium | reverse complement strand
CGTAGTCCGACGTCGACCTCGTGCATCAGAGCGGCGGGTACGTGGCCGGCTGGGTCCTCGAAGTCAGACTTGTCCAGGGTGACCAACGCGGTCACGTTGACGACGGAGTCGCGCGGCAGACTCGTGGCCACCACGGGGAGGAACACGTTCCCAGGCATCGCGGCGAGGTCGGTGTTCGACGTGATGACCGCGGCCAGGACAGTCGCGAGCCGGCTGGCGTTGTAGTGGTTGGACTGCACCGCGAGCACCGGCCGCCGCTTGGCAGGTCGACTGCCGACGGGCGCACCCAGGTCGACCCAGTAGATGCCGCCACGCTGGATCACCAGCCATCCTCGTCCCGGTCCAGCCGGCGCCGGCTTGCCGCAACCGCCGTCTGCGCGGAGTCGTCGTCTCTCATCACCGCTACCGCCGCGTCGATCTGGTGCGTCAGGGAGTCTGCGTCGAGCTGCTCCAGGAAGCGCCGCACGGCTCTGGTGAAGAACTCAGACCGACTCATGCCCAGAGCGCTCGCACGCTGACTGGCTCGCTCGAAAGTCTCGTCCGGGATGGAGATGGCAGTCTTCATGTACCGAGTATAACCCGGTATGAAGCTAGAAGCGGGCCAGGAAGCAGGGGGCCACGAGAAGTGGCCACGGGCTCGTCGGGCGGTGCAGTGGCCGGCCTAGCTAGTATTCGTGTTCGCTTCAGGCTGGCGCGGCCCGCGGTGACGGAGATGGCACATTGCCTGGGCCGATGCTCACCTCTGTCGACGTGCGAGGCGCTCGCGTTCGGTTATCGGCTGCACGAGGGGTCCAGCAGTGACGTTCAACGGCGAGCGTGATCGTCGCGCAGGCCCTTCGTGCCCGCCTAGGGCTACGGCGCGCGTCTCACAAGTCCGTGAGCGAGGTCGGTCTGCGGCTGGGGCGACCGGGTCTATTTTCGGCGCATGACTGTCCAGGACTGGTTGCTCGACTCCGATCCTGCGCTGCGCTGGCAGGTGCTGCGCGATCTGCGCGACGCGCCGCCTGAGGCGGTGGCCGCGGAGCGCGCGCGCATTGTCACCGAGGGCTGGGGGGTCCGGTTGCTCGCGCTGCGCGGCGACGACGGCCAGTGGGCGGGCGGCGCGTGTTTCCCGGCGGACTTACTTCTCCCAGGGGCAGCCCTGGACCGCGACCTTTCCCACCTTGACGCTGCTGCGCGAGTTCGGCGTGGACCCGAACGCCCAGCCGGTCCGCGAGACGGTCGCGCTGGTTAGCGAGAACTGTCGATGGGAGCACGCCGGGCAGGCGTTCTTCGCCGGCGAGGTCGAGCCGTGCATCAACGGCAGGACGGTGGCGATCGGCGCCTACTTCGGAGTCGATGTCGACGGCATCGTCGACCGACTGCTCGGTGAGCAACTCGCGGACGGCGGCTGGAACTGCGAGACCGAGAACGGGTCGGTGCGCTCGTCGTTCGCGACGACGATCTGCGTACTCGAGGGTTTGCTCGAGCACGAGCGCGCGACCGGCGGTTCGGCTCAGACCGTCGCGGCGCGTCGCCGGGGACAGGAGTACCTGCTCGAGCGCCGGCTGTTCCGGCGGCTGAGCACGGGCGAGGTGGTCGACCCGGACTGGCTGCGGTTCTCGTTCCCGACCTGGTGGCACTACGACGTGCTGTGGGGCCTGGACTACTTCCGCGCCGTCGGGGACGCCCCGGATCCGAGAGTCGCCGAGGCGGTCGCGACGCTGCGCTCCAAGCAGCAGCCCGACGGCACCTGGGTGCTGGAGGACACCCATCCCGGCGCGGTGCACTTCTCAATGGAGGACGGCGACGGGCAGCCCAGTCGCTGGAACACGCTCCGCGCGCTTCGGGTGCTGAACTGGTACGACCCCAACGCTCGCTGAGCGCAGGGTGACGAACCGCCGCTGCAGCCACCGATAGCCCGTCAAGCGGCCGACACGAGCGGCCCGGCCGGCGTTCTCGCCACTGTCCCCGGCCAGCTGGATTGGCCGCTCGCCGTCCGACTGTCGCCGGCGGAGTGGCGCCCTTCTCCTTGAGACGAAGCGGTAGCGCGGCTGCACGTGCGGCCAGGGTGCTTCTGTTACCGTCGTGGTCGGTGCAGTGAGGCCTGCTCCTAGAACTGCCAGCCCTGGCCGATGGCCTCTACCCCTCGAAGGCGGATTCGCCGCGACCGGTAGAGGAGCCCGGAATGAACGCCTACTGGGTCGCGGCTGCGTGGATGGGCATGGCGCTGCTGGCCAGCCTCATCAGCATCCGGGTCGGCATCTCCGTCGCGCTCATCGAGATCGTGGTCGGCGCGGTGGTGTGGGCAACATCCCCGGCCACGCCAATGTCGTGTAGCAGACCGAGTTTCACGACGTTTCTCGCCACAGTCGGCTCGGCCGTGCTGACCTTCCTGGCCGGCGCGGAGATCGACCCCGACAGCCTGCGGCGGCACTGGCGGGCCAGCCTCGGGATCGGGGTTGTCAGTTTCGCCGTACCGTTCGTCGGCGCCGGCTGTTCGCGCGGCCTGGCCACGCGTGATCGGACCTACACGACCCTGCTGATGGCCACCGGTCTGACGTTCGGTTCAATCTCCGCCCTGTACGGGCTGACGAACCACCTCATCACCCAGGCCCAGTACAGCCAGCTGGTCACCGTGGTGATCCTCAGCGCCTTCGTCCCGACCCTCATCGCGCAGCAGTTCTTCCGTCCCGAGGTCGACCCCCAGGTGGCGGAGCTGGCCGGTGAGCTGGACAGGGGACTGCGTTCCCGGGCGGGCTCGGTCCGTCTCCGCGCCGGCTCCATCGGTCGCCGGTGATCGAGCATACGAGCGCCGAGCTCGGGACCGCCGATGAGCTGCCGATGGACCCGGACGTCGATGCCGCCGAGGACGCGAGGCACCGTTCGGCGGCCGGTGCCGGCCCCTTCGAGCGCACCCGCCCGCGGCGGTGGCCGCGGCTGGAGGCGCGCATCCTGGTGGTGATCTTTGCCGGTGGAGTCGGCGGCGGGCTGGCCCGTTACGTCGTCACACAGGCCTGGCCGACACCGACCCACGCCTTTCCGTGGGCGACCTTTGTGGTCAACACCGCGGGCGCGTTCGCGCTGGCGCTGCTCCTCGTCGTACTCGTCGAGGTGTGGGCGCCGCATCGCTACGTCCGACCCCTGCTGGGCACCGGGTTCCTCGGCGCCTTCACGACGTTTTCCGGGGTCACGGTCGCGGCGGACCAGCTGGCCGCTCACGGGCACGCTCGGACGGCGCTGATCTACCTGGGCGCGACCGTGCTCGCCGCCCTGGGCGCCGCCTCGTTCGGACTGCTATTGGGCCGTGTGATCGGCGCCACCCGACACCGTCACAGGGACGTCCGCACACCACGGAGGCGATGATGCGACTACAGGGACCGGCCCGCCGGCTGACCATCTTCATCGGTGAGACGGACCTCTGGCATCACAAGCCGCTGTACAGCGAGATCGTACGGCGGGCGCACCGTGCCGGGCTGGCCGGCGCCAGCGTGCTGCGAGGCATCGAGGGCTACGGCGCCTCCAGCCACATCCACACGTCTCGAGTGCTCAGCCTCTCCGACGACCTGCCGCTGGCGATCATCATCGTGGACGTGGCGGAACGCATCGAGGAGTTCCTGCCGCAGCTCGACGAGCTCATCACCGAAGGGCTGGTGATCCTGGACGACGTCGACGTCGTCCGATACGTGGGTCGTCCCGGCAAGAGCGGCGGAGCGACCCGGTGATCCTGGGAATCGTGGTTGGCCTGGTCGCCGGGCTCGGAGCGGTCGCCCGGTACGTCACCGACCAGGTCGTCCAGCACCAACACGACTCGGTGTTCCCCTTCGGCACGTTCTCGGTGAACGTGTTTGGCTCCCTGCTGCTCGGGCTGATCACCGGGCTGGCGGTCCACCACGGGCTGCCGACGCACCTCACGGTCGTGCTCTCCGCCGGCTTCTGCTCCGGGTTCACCACCTGGTCGACGTACGCCTATGAGTCGCTCGCGCTCGCCGAGGCCGGGGCGCTCCTGGAGTCAGTCGGCAACATCGTCGGCAGCCTGGCCGTCGGGCTCGCGGCCGGAGCGGCCGGCTTCGGGCTGGCCCTGTTGTGACCGAGATCGACTCGGAGCCGGCGCAGGCGGACACCGGTGCCCAGGGCTGGCTCTCGCGCGGCGTGGTCAGCGTCGGCGCGGCGAGCTTCTGCTCCGACGCCGGGCACGAGATCGCCACCTCGGTGCTGCCGAGCTTCCTGACCGCCACGCTGCACGCCGGTCCCGGTGCGCTCGGGGCGATCGAAGGCACGTCGGACGCACTCGTCGGGCTGAGCAAGCTGGCCGGCGGGCCACTGTCCAACGACCCCGTCCGCCGGGCCCGACTGGCGACCGGCGGCTATCTGGGGACGGCACTTGCCACCGGCGCGATCGGCTTCGCTGTCACGGTGTGGCAGGTGGCTGCCCTTCGCGCGCTGGCCTGGGCCTCGCGCGGTATCCGGTCCCCCGCCCGGGACACGCTGCTGACCTCGCTCGTCCCGAGCGGAGCCTACGGACGGGCGTTCGGAGTCGAACGCACCGGCGACAACGCCGGCGCAATCGTCGGCCCATTGCTCGCCGCCGCCCTGGTGTCCGTGGTCGGGGTCCGGCACGCCATCTGGTTCGCGGTCGTACCGGGCCTGTTCGCCGCGCTCGCGATAACGGTGGCCGCCCGTGAGGCACGGCGCACGGTCGCGAGCAGCGTTGGTCGTCGGACGCTGTCACTCAACCTGGGCGAACTCCGCCGGGCCGGCTTGGTGCGCGCGTTGGCCCCGGCGGCTCTGTTCGAGTTCGGCAACATAGCCACCACGTTCCTGATCCTGCGCGCAACCGGCCTGTTGCACACCGACGGCCGAAGCCTGGCAGCCGCCGCTTCGATCGCCATCCTGCTGTACGCCGCCCACAACGCCGCCGCCACCGTTGCCGCGCTCGGCGGTGGGCACCTGGTCGACCGACTCGGTCCGCGCGTGGTCTTCGCCGCGGCTGGCTCGGCGTACGTGCTCGGCTACGGACTCTTCGCGGTGGATCAGCACGCCTGGCCCATCCTCCTGCTCGGCTTCTTGCTCGCCGGCGTCGGCATCGGGCTCGGTGAGACCGCTGAGTCGACCCTGGTTGCACAGACGCTTCCCGACCGGCTGCGCGGGAACGGCTTCGGCGTCCTCGGGCTCGTCCAGTCCTTGGGCGACCTGGCCTCCTCGGTGGTAGTCGGCCTACTGTGGGCAGCGTTCTCGGCCACGGTCGGCTTCGCGTATGCGGCGATCTGGATGCTCGCCTCGGTCGTCTGCTCCCGACTGCTGCGGCCGCCGCAGGTCGACGCGGCAGTGATGTTGGCGCATTAAGCTCGGTGCGATCACCAGGCCGCCGGTCTACCAGACGTCGCCGCCCCGCCAGTCGCAGGCGAGATCGCCGTCCGGGGTCAACTCCGCGCTCACCGGCAGCACATAGATGCACCCCTCTTCCGCCGCGGTGCGCTCGATCCCGCCGGGCGCGATCACCGAGGCCGTGCCGATCCACAGGTCCCAGCCGCGTCCGGCGTAGAAGTCCGCGGCCTCGTCGGACGCGCCCAGTGCTCCAATCTCGTACGCCCCGCGGATCACCCGCTCCAATGTTGCCATCAGCGCCACGCCGTGGCCGCGACGGCGTCGGTCCGCGCGGACAGCGACTCCCTCCACGTATCCGGTGCGCAGCGCCCGCCCGCCGTGCAGCAGCCGCCGCATGACCACCGA
This sequence comes from Mycobacteriales bacterium, assembly GCA_051000715.1. Classification (GTDB taxonomy): domain Bacteria; phylum Actinomycetota; class Actinomycetes; order JALYNC01; family JALYNC01; genus JBPCOB01. Next base: position 2,905 of record JBPCOB010000055.1, on the reverse strand, counting down.
GCCGTGCCCGATCAGCTCCGGACCCTCCCAGACAAGGGCATGCATGCCGCCGAGAGCGTGCTCGTAGTCGTCGTCGGTGACATCCCCGTCGAAGGCCTCGTCGAGCAGCACCCGGATCGCCTGCAGCTCCTCAGGCCTCAACCATGCGGTGTGGGCGGTCGCTACCTCAGCCATGCGGCCATCCTGGCAGCGGCCGGCTGCGGTGGGTTCGCGAGCGGGATCTGGGGGCCGAGCGACGGAGGCTGAGCTTGCGCGCATCGCTTCTGAGCCGCCCTAGATTGGCAGCATCCCCGAGCACGTGGGAGGTCATCGCGGTGCGGGTTCTCTTCAGCTTCGCGGGTGGCAACGGCCACTTCGATCCGCTCGCCCCGCTGGCCACAGCCGCCCAGGCCGCCGGCCACCTGGTGGCCGTCACCGGTCGGCCCCGGATGGCCGGCACAGTTGAGGCCGCGGGTTTCACGTTCGTTGCCACCGGCGCGGATCGTGGTCCACCGAAACCGCTCCCGTTGCGCCAACTCGACCCCGAACGGGAGGACCGCGACCTTCGCGACGGCTTCGCCGGCTGGCTGGCGCGCGATCGGAGGATGGCATTGCTGGCACTCTGCGCGGAGTGGCGACCCGACCTCCTCGTCTGCGACGAGACGGATTTCGGCGCCATGATCGTCGCCGAACGCCTCGGGCTCCCGTACGCGACCGTGGTCGTGATCGCGGCGGGCTCCTTCGTCCGACCCGGGCTGATTGCCGAACCGCTCGACAGACTGCGCGCCGAGCACGACCTGCCGCCCGATCCAGACCTGAGGATGCTCAGCCGGTACCTGGTCCTGTCGCCGGTCCCGCCCAGCTTCCGTGACCCCGTCCCACTGCCCGCCACGGCGTACGGGCTGCGCTCGTTCGGACTCGGGCCTGCGGAGAACGAAACGGTCCCGCCATGGGCCGCCGGTGCACAGGGCGCACCGACCGTCTACGCAACGCTCGGCACCGTGTTCAACATGGAGTCCGGAGACCTCTTCGCCCGGATGCTTGCGGGGCTGTGTGACCTGCCCCTCACCCTGCTCGTCACCGTGGGACAAGAGATCGATCCCGCGGAGTTCGGTCCCCAACCGGGCAACGTCCACATCGAGCGGTACCTCCCTCAGTCGTCGGTCCTGCCCCACTACAGCCTGGTCGTGTCCCACGGCGGCTCGGGCAGCGTGATCGGCGCGCTCGCGCACGGCCTGCCCTTGGTGGTGGCGCCCATGGGTGCCGACCAACCGATGAACGCAGCCCGTTGCAGCGCTCGGAGTTGCCCGGGTGCTCGACGCGCTGGCGGCCACGCCGGAGTCCATAGCGCAGGCTGTGTCAGGCGTGCTGGCGGACCCGGGCTACCGGCAGGCGGCCGAGCGCGTCCGGGACGAGTACGCCGCCCTGCCGGGACCGGCGCACGCTGTGACGCTGCTCGAACGGCTTGCCGCAGACCGCCGTCCGATCCTCACCACCTGACCAGCCTAGTAGCACGCGAATGGCACGGCAATCGTGGACTAGTGCTTGCTCGCTCGCTTGCATGAGCAAGCGCGGCGGGCGCGTCCGGCCGGCACAGGCGCGTGCCAACTGCCCGCCCCCCAACCCCGGGGACCCAGTCCGGCCACCGGGGCTGGGGGGCATCGATCCCGTCGGTGCCAGGCACCACCTTCGGACTGACCTCTCGGCGCACCGCCCCGTATGGCGGGCGCACGCTCGTGCCGAAGTCGGCCTCTTCAAGCGGTGTCATGGAAATGCGCGTGTGCGCATCGTCTTCCAGGCTCGAGGTCGCGCTGTCGTCCCGGAGAGGCTTCGAGGGCGGGGCGGCCTTCCGGCCCGCGTCCCGCAAGAGGCACCGATCGGGCATTTCACCGGGCGGGTCTTACGGGACGGTGCTGAAGGGCGGCCTGAGCGTGTTGCCCCCGGCCGAGGCAGTGTCTCCGGAGCAGAGCCGGTCTTATGTCTACTCGGTCCGAGCTGCCGAAGCGTCCGCTCATGCCGATGAGCGGACGTGGCAGAACTGGCACTACCGATCGGTTCCCCCGGCCGGCGGGCAGACCGTCCGGACGCTGGCGAGGCGGTTGGCGGCCGGCCCGGAGCCCTCAGCCGATCTGCTCCGCAAGCATGACGATGATCCCCTCCGGGCCGCGGACGTAGCAGAGCCGATAGCTGTCTTCGTAGCGCTCCACCTCGCCAACGAGCTCCGCGCCACGGGCTTGCAACCCGGCGACGGCGGCGTCGATGTCGTCGACGGCAAATGCGACACGGCGGATACCTAGGGTGTTCGCCGGCGCGTGCCGGTCGCCGTCCCGGGCCGTTGGGGCGTGGAACTTCATCAGCTCGAGCCGTCCATGGCCGTCCACAGTCTCCAACATCGCGACGTCCACGCGGACGCCCTCGAGCCCCACCACACGGTCCACCCAATCGCCCTCGACCGGGCCCTCACCCAGCACCTTGAGTCCGAGCTCGACGAAGAACGCCGTCGCGGCCGCGAGGTCCTCGACCACGATGCCCACGTTCTCCATGCGTTGGATCGTCATGCGCTCGACGGTAGCAACGCCCGGCTGATCCGCTGCGCCATCGTCGCCTCAGGCACGGTAGAGAAGGCGTTCACACATGACCGCCTTGGAGCAGGCACCGCGAACTGGCAATGCCGCCCGGTTCCCGCGCTGCCGGCTGGCCGATCGGAACGGCACCTCTACAGCGCCAGTGGCTTCAGCGACGAAGTCTTAGCGCAATGTCCAGCCTCACGCGATGAACAGTCGAAGGCCAAGGTCTGCCGCGTCGAGATCGACAAGGTCGCGGTTGCGTTCTGCCCAGCGACCTGAGGCGAGGTCATCCCTGAGGCTGCACACGGCTCTCTGTTCGACTCCCGGCCCGAGTCTGGCCCAGAGCGACATCCCGCGAC
>JBPCOB010000054.1:0-12200 GCA_051000715.1 Mycobacteriales bacterium | reverse complement strand
TGGAGGCCCCGGCCAAGTTCCAGGCCATCGGCGCCAAGATCCCCAAGGGTGTCCTGCTCTACGGCCCTCCAGGGACAGGCAAGACGTTGCTGGCCCGTGCGGTGGCCGGCGAGGCCGGTGTTCCGTTCTACTCGATCTCCGGTTCCGACTTCGTCGAGATGTTCGTCGGCGTGGGTGCGAGCCGGGTGCGCGACCTGTTCGAGCAGGCGAAGGCCAACGCCCCGGCGATCATCTTCATCGACGAGATCGACGCCGTCGGACGGCACCGGGGTGCCGGTCTGGGCGGCGGTCACGACGAGCGCGAGCAGACCCTCAACCAGCTGCTGGTCGAGATGGACGGCTTCGACGTCAAGGGCGGCGTGATCCTCATCGCCGCGACCAACCGGCCGGACATCCTCGACCCCGCGCTCCTTCGACCGGGTCGCTTCGACCGGCAGATCGTCGTCGACCGCCCCGACCTCGAGGGACGCAAGGGCATCCTGCGGGTGCACGCGAAGGGCAAGCCGATGGCTCCGGACGTCGACCTCGACGTGATTGCCCGACGTACGCCCGGCTTCACCGGCGCGGACCTGGCTAACGTGATCAACGAGGCTGCGCTGCTGACCGCCCGTAACGACCAGAAGCTGATCAGCAATGCGACGCTCGAGGAGAGCATCGACCGGGTGATGGCGGGGCCGGAGCGCAAGAGCCGGCTGATGTCGGAGAAGGAAAAGAAGATCATCGCCTACCACGAGGGCGGGCACGCGCTGGTGGCGCACGCGCTGCCCAACAACGACCCGGTGCACAAGGTGACGATCCTGCCGCGCGGGCGAGCGCTGGGCTACACGATGACCCTGCCGGTGGAGGACAAGTTCCTGGTCACCCGCTCGGAAATGATCGACCAGCTGGCCATGCTGCTGGGCGGCCGGACCGCCGAGGAGATCGTCTTCCACGAGCCCACCACCGGGGCGGCCAACGACATCGAGAAGGCCAGCGCCATCTCCCGGTCGATGGTCACCGAGTACGGCATGAGTGACTCGCTGGGGGCCCTGAAGTTCGGCCAGAACAACGGCGAGGTCTTCCTGGGCCGCGACATGGGACATCAGCGCGACTACTCCGAGGAGGTAGCCTCCAAGATCGATGTCGAGGTACGTGCGCTGATCGAGAACGCCCACGACGAGGCATGGGAGATCCTGGTCCAGTACCGCGACGTCCTCGACGAGCTGGTGCTGCGGCTGATGGACAAGGAGACGTTGTCCAAGGACGAGGTCCTCGAGGTCTTCGCCCCCGTAGAGAAGCGTCCCAGCCGGGGGTCCTACACCGGTTTCGGCAAGCGACTGCCGTCGGACCGGCCGCCGGTGCTTACCCCTCGCGAGCTGGCGCTGCTGGGGCCCAAGGACGTGAGCGAGCTGGTGGGCAACGGCTCCGGCAACGGCAGTGCCGGCAGAGGCACCAACGGCAGCGGCGGTGGCAGCAGCCGGGCCCTCCCGTCGTCGGGCACGGAGGCCATCGCGGGCGATGGCACCACCGGCGGCAGCTCCCCTCGACCGCCTAGTCCGCTCGACGGTTCCTAGCAGTCCTGCCGGCATGGCCGACGAACCGCCGGCCGGAACGCCGTCGCCGAGCGCACGCCGCTTCGACTCTGCCCGGGTGGAAGCGGCCGTGCGCGAGCTGCTGGCGGCGATCGGCGAGGATCCCGAGCGCGACGGGTTGCGTGATACGCCGGCCCGGGTCGCCCGCGCCTACGCCGAGACCTTCGCCGGCCTGCACGCAGACCCTGCCGACGTCCTCCGCACGGTGTTCGACGCGGGGCACGACGAGATGGTGATCGTCAAGGACATCGCGGTCTTCAGCAGTTGCGAGCACCACCTTGTGCCCTTTCACGGCGTGGCCCACGTGGGCTACATCCCGAACGAGAAGGGGCAGATCACCGGCCTGTCCAAGCTCGCCCGGCTGGTCGACGTCTTCGCTCGCCGGCCCCAAGTGCAGGAGCGGCTGACCAGCCAGATCGCGGACGCGCTGCTCGACGGGCTCAAGCCCCGCGGTGTCATCGTGGTGATCGAGGCCGAGCACCTCTGCATGTCGATGCGGGGTGTTCGCCGGCCTGGAGCGACCACGGTGACCAGCGCGGTGCGGGGCGCGTTCCGCGACTCCGCCTCCACCAGGGCGGAGGCGATGAGCCTCATCCTGGGACGGTGACCGCCACCTCCCGCACTCCTCCGGCCGGGTCGGGCGAGCGAACCCTCGCCGGGGCGCCCCGGTTGACCCCGGGCCGGCGCTGGGTACCCACGGCCGCTGGCTACCTCTGTGCGCTGACCGGCCTGCTCAACGTCGGTAGCGCAGTCACGCCCGAGCTGTTCTCCCGAGCGCGGGAGGTCACAAAAGTGGTGCCGGGTGCGCTGACACATGCTGCTGTCGCGGCGACAGCGGTCTCCGGCCTGCTGCTCCTGTTGCTTGCGCACGGACTGCGCCGGCGCAAGCGGCGGGCCTGGTCGGCCGTGGCAGCGTTGCTCACCGCGAGTGTGATCCTCCACGTCCTCAAGGGCCTCGATGTCGAGGAGGCCCTGGTCGCGGCGGCCATGCTGGCCGCACTTGTCCGCTACCGCGGGGAGTTTTACGCCGTCGGCGACCCGCGGACCAGGTGGAGCGCGCTCGGCGCCTTCCTGGCCCTCGGGGTGGCCAGCGTGCTGGTCGGGCTGCTGCTGGTGCGGCTGCGTGTCGGCCCGCTGCTCGGGCCGCACCCGCTGAGCGCCCAGCTTCGCCAGGTGCTGCTCGGGCTGGTCGGCGTACGCGGGCCACTGCGATTCGGAGGCGACCTGGACGCCGACCTGGTAGGTGCCACCTTGCTCTCTCTCGGCACGCTCACCGGTGTGACCACGGCCTACCTGGCGCTACGCCCGGCGCACCCGGCGCCCCATCTCAGCGCGGACGACGAGCGAGGGATGCGGGACCTGCTGGGGCGGCACGGCTGCCGCGACTCCCTGGGCTACTTCGCGTTGCGTCGCGACAAGAGCGTCATCTGGTCCCGGTCGGCCAAGGCCTGTATCGCCTACCGGGTGGTCTCGGGGGTGATGCTCGCCGGGGGTGACCCGCTCGGCGACGTAGAGGCCTGGCCGGGCGCCATCGACCGCTTCCTCGCCGAGGCCGCCAGGCATGCCTGGACACCGGCGGTCATGGGCTGCAGTGAGACCGGCGGCGCGGTTTGGGCCCGCGCCGGCCTGGGCGCCCTCGAGATCGGTGACGAGGCCGTCGTGGAGCTTGCGGAGTTCTCCCTGGCGGGTCGCGCGATGCGCAGCGTCCGTCAAGCGGTCGCCCGGGTAGAGCGGGCGGGCTGCTTCGCGGAGGTACGCCGGGTCGGCGACATCCCGGCCGCCGAGCTCGCCGACCTGCGGGCTCAGGCAGCCGCCTGGCGGGGCGCCCAGACCGAGCGCGGCTTCTCGATGGCGCTGGGTCGCTTCGGCGACCCGGCCGACGCCGACTGCGTCGCGGTACAGGCTATGCAGCAGACGGCGGACGGGCCGGTGCTGCGGGCGTTCCTGCACTTCGTGCCCTGGGGCCCGGACGGGCTGTCTCTCGACTTGATGCGCCGCGACCGCGATGCCGACAACGGCATCAACGAGTACCTCATCGTCGCTGCGCTGCGCGCCGCGCCGGAGCTTGGTGTACGTCGGCTGTCGCTGAACTTCGCGGTCTTTCGCTCCTCGCTCGAGCGCGGCGAGCGGCTGGGTGCCGGCCCGGTGCTGCGGGCCTGGCGCGCTCTGCTGCTCTTCGCCTCGCGCTGGTTCCAGATCGAGTCGCTCTACCGGTTCAATGCCAAGTTCAGGCCAGTGTGGGAACCCAGGTACGTCTGCTACCCGAGCGCCCGGGACCTGCCCCGCATCTCGGTCGCGGCACTGGCGGCCGAGGCGTTCATCGTCTGGCCGACGCCCGCCCTGCACCGGCTGCGCAAGCTGCTGCGGGCACGGACCACGACAAGCAGTGCCTAGAGTGGCCTCGTGATCACTCACCGGTTGGAGTCGATGCCGGTGCGGGGGATGCCCCGGATGGGCCGGTGCCGGGTGGTCGGCGTGCTCAATGTGACACCCGACTCGTTCTCGGACGGCGGCTCCTGGTTCGCCGCCGAACGCGCGGTCGAACACGGCGTGGCGTTGGCGCGCGCGGGTGCCGACATTGTCGACGTGGGCGGCGAGTCCACCCGGCCGGGTGCGCAGCGTGTGTCCGAGGCCGAGGAGCTGCGCCGCGTCGTCCCGGTGGTGGGCGCGCTTGCGGCCGCCGGCGTACCGGTCAGCGTGGACACACTGCGAGCGGCGGTCGCCGAGGCTGCGCTGGCGGTCGGCGCGACGATGGTCAACGACGTCAGTGGCGGGCTGGCCGACGAGGCACTGCCCCGGCTGGTGGCCGCGGCCGGCGTGCCCTATGTCGTCATGCACTGGCGCGGACACAGCGTGGACATGGCGTCCCGGGCGACGTACGGCGACGTGGTGGCCGAGGTGGCTGCCGAGCTGCGGGCCCGGCTCGATGCCGTGCTAGCGGCCGGGGTTGCGGCCGAGCAGGTGATCTTGGATCCGGGGATCGGCTTCGCCAAGACAGCCGAGCACAACTGGGCGCTGCTCGGCGGGCTGTCGGCGCTGATTGCGATCGGCCGGCCGGTGCTGGTCGGCGCCTCCCGGAAGGCCTTCCTCGGCCAGCTGCTAGCCGCCGGTCCGGAGAACCCGCGCCCGGCCAAGGACCGGGAAGCTGCCACCACGGCCCTGACCGCGCTGGTGGCGCAGGCCGGCGCCTGGGGCGTGCGGGTGCATGACGTGAGCCCGAACGCCGATGCCGTCCGCGTGGTGGCCGCGCTGCAGGCGGCCCGCGACGCCGCCATCGGCCGGTGACTTTCGAGGAAGTACCGGACACGCTGGCCCTGCGGGGGCTGCGGGTCCGGGGTCGCCACGGTGTGCTGGCAGCCGAGCGGCAGACCGGCCAGGACTTCGTCGTGGATGCGATCCTCTCGCTCGACACCCGACCGGCCGCGGCCAGCGACTCCGTGACCCACTCCGTGGACTACGCCGGGCTGGCCCAGCGGCTCGCCGCGATAGTGGCCGGCCCACCGGTCGGCCTGATCGAGACGCTGGCCGGGCGGCTGGCGGACAGCTGCCTCCGTGATCCCCGGGTAGTCGCGGTCGAGGTCACCGTGCACAAGCCGCAGGCGCCGCTCGGGCTGCCCTTCGACGACGTCAGCGTGACCGTCCGTCGCAGCCGGGCATGACCGGCACCCCCGCGGTGGTCGCGCTCGGCTCCAACCTCGGCGACCGGTTGGCCCACCTACAAGCCGGCCTGGACCTGCTGGCAGCGCACGAGTTCCTCGCGGTAGAGGCGGTGTCCCCGGTGTACGAGACCGAGCCGGTGGGTGGCCCGCCGCAGCCGGCGTATCTCAACGCCGTCGCCCTGCTGTCGGTGCGGCTGTGCCCGGCCGAGCTGCTGGCGGTCCTGCACGAGGTCGAGGCAGCCCGCGGTCGGGGACGAGCGCACCGATGGGGACCGCGCACCCTCGACCTCGACCTGGTGACGGCGGCGGCGGGTGCCGGCTCCGCCGGGAGGCTGACCCTGCCACATCCCCGAGCGCACGAGCGGGCCTTCGTTCTTCGTCCGTGGCTTGACGTCGACCCGTCGGCCGTCCTGCCCGGCCGCGGCGGCGTCGCAGTGCTGCTGGCGGCGGTGCCCCAGGACGGCGTACGCCGGCGCGACGACCTGCTGCTGCGCCGGCCGGCATGAGGCCCACCCGGCTGTCCGGACTTGCCGCCTACTTCCTCGTCGCAGCCGCGGCCAGCTGGCTGTTGGCTCAACGTGCCTACGGCAGCCTCCCGCCGCTGCCGCGCTACGCGCCCGTCACGCTGCTGTTGCTGGCCATGGCCATCGGCTACACCGCCGCCTCGGTCCGGGCCCGGCTGCAGGGCCGGCCTCGCACCCGGCCAATCGTGCCGATCGCGGTGGCCCGGCACGCCGCGCTGGCCAAGGCGTGCTCGGGCGCCGGTGCCTTGTTCGCCGGCCTGTGGACCGGTTGGCTGATCTTCACCAGTTCGCGGCTGGAACAGCGGGCGGCGGCTGTCGACGCCGCCACGAGCGGGCTCGGGATCGTGGCCGCGCTGGCCCTGGTCGGTACGGCGCTCTGGCTCGAGCGGGTGTGCCGGGTGCCGCGCCCGCCGGCGCGGCCGGATCCTTGATGCTCAGCCTCGACGGTCCAGCTATCCCGTCCGTGCCATCGGCTCGGCGTCCACCGACCGGCGCAGCCCACGGTGCAGGGCCGCCGGGGTGAGGACGCCGAGGTAGCGGCCCTCGTCGAGAACGGCGACCCAACCGGCGTCGTGAGCGAGCATGGCCGAGAACGCGGACTTCAGCGAGGCGGTACGCGGTACCCAGGCATCCATCCGCCGGGCTCGGTCGAGGACGGTGCCGTCCCCCGCCGCGCGCTGGGCGCTGATCCACCCGTGCAGCATGCCGTCGCGGTCGAGTACCACCGCCCACCGGGCGTTGTCCCGCTCGAGCGTACGGCGGACCTCGGCGAGCTGGTCGTCCACGGTCACCGCCGGCGGATGCTCGAGATCGGCCGGATCTATTCCGGTCACGGTGAGGCGCTTGAGCCCGCGGTCGGCACCCACGAAGTCGGCGACGAACTCCGATGCGGGATGACCGAGGATCGTCGCCGGCGTGTCGTACTGCTCCAGGTGGCCGCCCTCGCGCAGCACCGCTATCCGGTCCCCCAGCTTCACCGCCTCATCGAGGTCGTGGGTGACGAAGACGATCGTCTTGCGAACCTCACCCTGCAGCCGCAGGAACTCCACCTGCAACCGGTCCCGGGCGATCGGGTCGACCGCCCCGAACGGCTCGTCCATCAGCAGCACCGGGGGGTCGGCGGCGAGTGCGCGGGCGACTCCGACCCGCTGCCGCTGGCCGCCGGAGAGCTGGTGCGGGTAGCGCGGGCCGTGCAGCTTCGGGTCCAGCCCCACCAGCTCGAGCAGCTCGGTGACCCGGCCGCGGGTGCGGGTCCGGTCCCAGCCCAGCAGCTTGGGTACCGTGGCCACGTTGTCGGCCACCGACAGGTGCGGGAAGAGCCCGATCTGCTGGATCACGTAGCCGATCCGCCGCCGCAGCTCCACCGGGTCGGCTCCGGTGACGTCCTCGCCGGCGAGGATGATGCGGCCGCTCGATGGCTCGATCAGCCGGTTCACCATCTTCATCGTGGTCGTCTTGCCGCAGCCCGACGGGCCGACCAGGACCGCGATCTCACCGGGCAGCACGTCGAGGGACAGCTCCGCGACGGCCGTGGTGCCGTCGGCGTACCGTTTGCTCACGCGGTCCAGCCGAATCATCGGCTCCGGGGTAGCGTTCGCCGAGTCCACGCTGCTCGTTCCTCTCGAGAGCGGGAGCCACATGCATGACCCCTGGTTCAGTTGGCAGTACGTGCAACAGAACTCCGAAGCCATCCTGGCGGCTACCCGCCAGCATGTCGCGCTCACGGCCTGGGCGGTGGTCATCGGGTTGCTGATCGCAATGCCGCTGGCCGTGCTCGCTCGAAGGTACCCGCGCAGTCAGCTGCCGATCCTCGGGGTAGCCGGAGCGATCTACACGATCCCGTCACTGGCCCTGTTCGCCGCGCTGGTGCCCTTCACCGGGCTGCAACCGCTCACCGTCGAGATCGGCCTGGTGGGCTACACGCTGCTGATCCTGGTCCGCAACGTCCTGACCGGGCTGGCGGAGGTGCCCGACGAGGTCCGGGAGGCCGCCCGGGGGATGGGCTACGGGTCCACCCGGATGCTGCTGCAGGTCGAGCTGCCACTCGCGCTGCCGGCCATCATCGCCGGCCTGCGGGTCGCGACCGTCTCCACCATCGCGCTGGTCACCGTCGGCGCGTTGGTCGGCTACGGCGGCCTCGGGGGGCTGATCCTGGAGGGCCTGAACAGCCTGTACCGCGCGGAGATAGTCACCGCCGGGGCATTGTGCATCGCGCTCGCGCTGCTCGCTGACGGCCTGCTGCTCGGGGTCCAGCGGCTGCTGACACCGTGGGAGAGGCGTCGCGCGTGAACACGATCGGCGACACGCTCACGTGGTTTCTCGACGGCAAGCACTGGACCGGTCGCGCCGGGGTGCCCTTCCGGCTCTTCGAGCACGTGCAGCTCACCGTCGGCGCGGTCCTGCTCGCCTGCGTCGTCGCGTTGCCGATCGCGCTCTTCCTCGGTCACATCGGCCGCGGTGGGGCGCTGGCCGTGAACATCTCCAACGTCGGCCGAGCCGTCCCGACCTTTGCCATCCTGGTGCTCTTCGCCGCCTCCCCGATCGGGTTCGGCAACCGGGCGACCCTGATCGCGCTGGTCCTCTTCGCGATCCCGCCCATCCTGACCAACGCCTACGTCGGGGTCCGTGGGGTCGACCGGGAGGTTCGCGAGGCGGCCGTCGGCATGGGCATGACCGGGGCTGAGCTGCTGCGGCGGGTCGAGGTGCCGCTCGCGCTGCCGCTGATCTCGGCCGGCGTACGCACCGCTGCGGTCCAGGTGGTGGCCACGGCAACGCTGGCCGCGCTCGTCGGCGGCGGCGGGCTCGGTCGCTTCATCGTGGACGGCTTCGGTCAGCAGGACCGGCCGATGCTGCTGGCCGGCGCCGTGCTGGTCGCGGCGCTCGCCCTGGTCACCGAGCTGGGCCTGGGCGCGGTCCAGAACGCGGTTACCCCCGGACGCCGGAAGATCGCGACGTTGCCGGGCAGCGAGGCGACGCCGGCGCCGGCCGGGGCCTGACCTTACGACTGGGTAACGCGCACTTGCGCTTCCCCGACCGGCGGGATTGGGTGTAACGACAGCGGGGAGCACGCCCCGCCCGACACGCGCGACCCGGAGATGCCGGGCGCGGGACACAGAAGGCGGGAGCCATGTTGCGCCCTCGTATCCGTATTCTCGCTGTTCCCTTGCTGGCTGGGCTGTTGCTCGCCGGTTGCGGCACCGGCGGCTCCACCGGTTCCGCCGGGGGTGGCAGCGGCGACAAGGGCAGCGTCACGATCGCCGCGTTCAACTTCAACGAGAGCGCGATCCTCGCGAACATGTACGCCGAGGTGCTCAAGAAGGCCGGCTACAAGGTGACGGTGAAGTCGCTGACCACCAGGGAGGTGGTGGAGCCGGCGCTGGAGAAGGGCGACGTCGACGTCGTTCCCGAGTACCTCTCGACCCTGACCGAGTTCCTCAACGGCAAGAAGAACGGCCCGAATCCGACGCCGCTGGCGTCCTCCGACGTGGACAAGACGGTATCGGCGCTGAAGTCGTTGCTCGAGCCCAAGGGCGTCAAGGTGCTCACGCCGTCGCCGGCGACCGACCAGAACGCCTTCGCCGTCACGGCGAAGTTCGCGACCGACAACAACTTGACCACGCTCTCCGATCTCGCGTCGTACAAGGGGAAGCTGGTTCTCGGCGGTCCGTCGGAGTGCCCCAAGCGGCCCTTCTGCCAGCTCGGCCTCGAGCGCACCTATGGGCTCAAGTTCACTGGTTTCTCCTCGCTCGACACCGGCGGCCCGCTGACGAAGACCGCCATCAAGAACGGCAAGGTGCAGATCGGCCTGGTCTTCTCCTCCGACGGCGGCATCGAGGCGCTCGGCCTCAAGGTGCTCGAGGACGACAAGGGCCTACAGAACGCCGACAACGTCGTTCCGGTCGTGCGGTCCGGCAAGGCCAAGGCTGACCTCACCGCCGCGCTGGACAAGGTCTCGGCGGCACTGACGACCGATGAGCTGGTGGCCCTCAACAAGAAGGCCGACATCGACCGGCAGAACCCCAAGCAGGTGGCGATGGACTTCCTCAGGAGCAAGGGCCTGATCTAGTCGCCCAGCTTCCAGCCGTCCGCCGGCATCAGCTCGCCGGCCGCCACGTCGGCGGCAAGCACGTTGCCCGGCGGTGCCAGTGGGCAGGCCCAGGCCGGGTCGTAGGCGCAGGACGGGTTGTAGGCGAAGTTCAGGTCGGCGACCACGGTCCCGCTCCCGGTGGCCGGGTCGACGTCTCCACCGAGGTCTGCGCCCTTGATGGTGTCGAGCAGGTAGCGGCCACCGCCGTACGTCGTCCGGCCGGCACCGGCGTCCTTGACCGGGACGAACAGCCCACCGCCGTAGCTGGTCAGCCGCCAGACGTCCAGGTCGCCGAGGGCCAGCCGCAGCCGGCCGGCCCGGCGGAACGTGACGAGGCCGTCGGTCCCGGTCGGAACGGCTAGCTCCGTCGCCTCCACCTCGGTGTCCAGCTGCACCTCGAACCGCAGCTCGGGGTCGTAGAACGCGACGGGCAGCCCGGCGAAGTCGGCCCTCGCGGCCGGCAGCAACGGCGAGTCCGGGTGCGTTGCGAAGAGCTCGTCCCTGGTGTGTCGCCAGTGCTCGTGCGCGACCTGCGGGTCGTCGCTCCCCCGCACCTCGGCGTACAGGGCGAAGATCCGGCGCCGCCAGTCGAGCAGGGTCAGGGACATGGCCCTGACCCTGGCACGTCCGCTGGCGGGCGCTGCCCTCGGTGGCCCAGGAGAGAGTGCCGTCGTCGTCAACGCTGATTGACAGATGTGCCGCGGTCAACGTAGGTTGACGACATGGCGAACGCAACCGTGCTGGCCGGTGAGGCCTCCAGCCGGGACCCGGCCGTTGGGCTGGCGGCGGTGGCTGCCCTGGCCATCCTGCTCGAGTCCCTGGAGGAGCTGCAGGTGCACAACGCGCGCGCCGCCGGCTGGTCGTGGCAGGAGATCGCGACGGTCCTCGGCGTCAGCAAGCAGGCGGTGCACAAGAAGTACGGCGCCGGCCGGCGGCTGCTCGGAAAGGTGAGGTAGCGGTGTTCGAGCGGTTCACGAAGCGGGCGCGGGCTGTTGTCCGGCTCGCCGGCGAGGAGAGCGGCGCGCTCGGGCACGGCCACCTCGGCCCGGAGCACCTCCTGCTCGGGCTGTTGCAGGAGGACGGCGGCATCGGCGGTCAGCTCTTGCGCGGCCACGGTCTGAGCGCGAGCGGGGTGCGGGTCGATCGGAGGCTTTCGGCCGGGCGGTTCGACGCCGAGCGGCTCGCGGTACTGGGCATCGACCTCGACGAGGTTCGGCGACGGACGGAAGAGGCATTTGGTCCTGGCGCGTTGGACCGGCGCCGCCCCGGTCGAGGAGATGGCCGATCCCGGGGTCCGGGCGCCGTGCCGTTCACTGCGGAGGCCAAGCGGGTCCTCGAGCTCTCGCTGCGCGAGGCAGCCGACCTCCGCCACAACTACCTGGGAACAGAGCACCTGCTGCTCGCGCTAGTGCAGGCCGAGGTCGCGCCCGTCGCCGGCCTGCTGGCCGAGCGCGGGGTGACCTACGCCGGCATCCGGGCGGAGGTCGTCGAGGAGCTCGGCCGCCGAGCCGGCTGAGCGGCGGTTAGCGGCGACCGGGCTCCCAGCGGAACCGGCGTACGGCGAACACCGCCGCCCCGGCCGCCCACAGGCCGACGACGAGCAGGTCGTGACCGGCGAAGCCGGCGGTGATGCGGTGCGGTATTCGCGGGTCGAAGGCGGCGAAGACCGCGTTGACGAAGTGCCGGATCGGGAAGTAGTTCGCGATCTTGGCGAGCAGCGACGCCGGGTCGACCGGGAAGAACACGCCGGAGATGAACAGCAGCGGGAAGAGCACCGCGTTGACCACGGCGGGCGCGGCGTCGGCGTTCGGGATGAGCGAGGACACGGCCACCCCGATGGCGCAGAAGCATGCTGCCCCGGCCAGCAGCGCCGCCGCCAGCGCGAGGTAGTGACCGGGAAAGGTCACGCCGTAGAACACGATGCCGATCGCGGTGACCAGCGCCACCAGGATGATCGAGATGATCGCGGAGTTGCCGAGCAGGCCGCCGAACATCGACGAGGCGGGCAGCGGCGTGCCCCGCAGCCGCTTCAGGATGCCGGCGTCCCGGCGCAGCGAGAGGGTCATCGCGAGGTTGGTGTAACAGGCGCTGATCACGCCGAACGCGATGATCCCTGGGGTGTAGTACTGGTTGTACTTCAGGCCGCCGAGGAAGTCGATCCGTTCCCCGGAGTTGAGGGAGGCGAAGATCACTAAAAACATGATCGGGAAGACGAAGGTGAAGAAGGCGGCGGCCGGGTTGCGCCAGTAGCTCTTCTGCTCGTACCGCACCTGGTGCAGCGCCAGGCTCGCCGCGCTCATGCCGGGGCCGCCGCAGGTACGGCGACTTCGTCCCCACCCGCAACGTCGCCGGTGAGCGA
>JBPCOB010000053.1:0-5861 GCA_051000715.1 Mycobacteriales bacterium | reverse complement strand
GCCGACCCCGCCTCTCTGCAGTGGCTGGTCCGCGGGCTCAGCCAGCTGCGCGAGACGCTGCCCGACATGGCGCCGCGCGTGGTGGTCAACCGGCTGCGCCGTACGGCGGTGAACGGCGACCCCGTTGGCGAGGTGCGGTCCGCCCTGGAGCGCTACGCCGGCATCTCCGCGGTGCAGTTTGTGCCCTACGACCGGGCCGGGATGGATGCCGCGCTGGCCGGCGGTCGGCTCCTGGCCGAGGTGGCCCCGAAATCGCCGGCCCGGGTGGCGCTGGCCCGCCTCGCCGCGGGGCTCATCGACGCATCGGCCCCGCGTGGCCGCAGGTGGCGCCGCCCTCGCGGGCCATAGAGTGCCGGTCGTGTCACCGCTCGCCCGCCCCCACGTCCGGCCGTGAGTGTCCTCGGCCGCGGGGACCTGGCGCCCTCGCGCACCCGCCGGCGCCGCTCGACCGGGCTGTTGGTGGGCCTGCTCGCGGTCGTCCTCCTGGCCGGGATCGCCGGCGGTGGCTACTACCTGCTCCGGTCCGATCGCGGTACGGCGGGCGCACTGTGCGCACCGCGCTCGACCAGCTCGCCGTCGGGCAAGCCGCTGATCCCGGCCGCTGTGCACCTGCGCGTGCTCAACGGGACCGGCCGCACCGGGCTGGCGAAGACGACCGGCTCGCTGCTGCACGCCCGCGGCTTCGCCGTCGACGCCGTCGGCAACACCGACGCGCCCGTGGGTGGACCGCCGGTCGTGCGCTACGGCGCTGGCGGCCGGGCCGCGGCCGAGCTGGTCGCCCTGCAGCTGCCGCAGGCGACTCTGGCGACCGACCCCCGGCTGCGCGGCCGGGTGGAGCTCGTCCTCGGTTCGGCGTACACCCGGCTCCGTACGCCGGCCGAGGTGGCCGCGGCGGTCCGGGCCCGCAACGCGGTCCGGGCCTCGGCCTCGCCGCGGCCGACCGCCACCTGTCGCTGAGGACGGCCCGCGGCAGCCCGCTGGCTAGCATGGGGCAGGCGAGAAGCGGCGTGGCGCGGTGGAGGTCCGGTGACAATGGAGCCCGGCCGGCGGGAGCGGCTCAGCCCGCTGGACGTCTCCTTCCTCTACCTGGAGTCGCCCACCACGGCCATGCACGTCGGCGGGGTGGCGACCTTTGCCGCGCCCGGCGAGGGGTTCGACTGCTACCGGCTGGCCGGGCTGATCTCCCGCCGGATCGCCACCGTGCCGCGGTACCGGCAGAAGGTCCGCTTCGTCCCCGGGCATCTGGCGAACCCGGTGTGGGTCGACGATCCGGACTTCGACCTGGACTACCACGTCCGCCGTGCCGCGCTCCCTCGGCCGGGCACCGACCGGCAGCTGCGCGAGCTGGTCGGCCGGATCCAGGCGCGGCCCCTCGACCGCAGCCGCCCGCTGTGGGAGCTCTACGTCGTCGAAGGGTTGGCCGGCGGCCGGTTCGCGGTGCTCACCAAGACCCACCATGCGATGGTCGACGGCGTCACCGCGGTCGACATCGGCCAGCTGCTGCTCGACCCCTCGCCGGAGCCGCGCGAGGTGCCGCCGTCGGACTGGCGCCCGGCGCCGGAGCCGTCCTCGCTCGAGCTGCTGGCCGATGCGGTCGCGGACCTGATCGAAGCGCCGAACGACCTGGTCGAGACCTTCCGCACCACTTTCGGCGACGCCCGCCGGACCGCGGACGGGCTGCTCGCGGCGGCCGGCGGCCTGCTGTCCGCGGTCCGGACGGCGGTCCGCCCGGCGCCGGAGAGCCCGCTCAACGTCGACATCGGCGGGTCCCGGCGCTACGGCACCGCCTGCACCGAGCTCGACGACTACAGGCGGGTGCGCAAGGCCCACGGGGGCACGGTCAACGACGTGGTGCTGGCCACGGTCAGCGGGGCGCTGCGCCGCTGGCTGCTCACCCGCGGCGAGCCGGTCCCGTTAACCACCACCGTGCGGGCGCTGGTGCCGGTGAGCGTGCGCGGTGAGGATGCCGCCGGCACGTTGGGCAACCGGATCTCGGCGTACCTCGTCGACCTTCCGGTCGGCGAGCCCGACCCGCTGCGCCGGCTGGCCGGGGTGAGTGCCGCCATGCGGGCCCACAAGGAGGCCGGCCAGTCGGTAGGCGCGGACACGCTGGTCGCGGTGTCCGGCTTCGCGCCGCCGACGATCCACGCTCTCGGCGCCCGGGTGGTGTCGGCGTACAGCCGGCGACTGTTCAACCTCGTCGTCACCAACGTGCCCGGCCCGCAGTTCCCCCTGTACGCCGCCGGCGCCGAGATGCTCGAAGCGTTCCCGGTGGTGCCGCTGGTGAAGGGCCAGGCGGTGAGCATCGGCCTCACGTCGTACAACGGTGGGGTCTTCTACGGCCTCAACGCCGACCGGGACGCGATGCCCGACGTCGACGTGCTGGGCACGCTGCTCGAGGAGTGCCTGGCCGACCTCGTCGCCACGGTCTGAGCCGGGATATGCGCGTCTACCTGCCCTCGACGCTACCCCGGCTCCGGGGGATCATCGCTGCCGGCGAGGTCGGGCCGGCGCCGCTGACAGCCTGTGCCGTCACCCCTGCCCTGCGGGAGTGGTACGTCGAGGGAGACCTCGAGGAGCTCGAGTACGCCGCCCTCACCGCGGCCGCCGCCGCGTCGCTCCGGCTGCTCGCCGAGGACACCGCCGCCCCCTGTCGCCGGGTGGTGCTCGCCGCCGACGTGCCCGAGGCGGCGGTCGCGCCGGGAACCGCCGATCCGGAAGCTGCGGATCGCGCAGCGGTCCTGGTCACGGCGGCCGTGCCCGTGGCGAGGCTGGCCGCCGTGCACGTCGACGACCCGGCGGCCACCGCGACGGTCGACGAAGCGGTACGCGCGCTGCCGGCCGCCGACCACGCTGACGCGGACGCGGAATTTCTACTGGACGAGGCGGGGTCGCACGAGCTGCAGTGGTACGCGAGCTCGGAGATCTTCGAGCTGGTCGGGCTTGCTCAGTGACCCGAAGTGGTGAGGTAGCCGGGCCCGCGTGGCCACGCTATGACGCGGGTGCTGCCGATGAAGCCGGTCGCGTAGAAGCGCTCCACCGAGACGAAGGCGCCGGTATGCGGCGAGGAGAGCACGTAGCCACCGCCGACATAGATCGACACGTGGTGGATGGTGGCCGGGTCCAGGGTGTTGGTCGCCCAGAACAGCAAGTCGCCGGGGAGCAGTTCCGGGGTGTCGGGGTGCGAGCCGGCGTACCATTGCTCGCGCGACGTCCGCGGCAAGGCCACTCCGGCGGCGGCGTACGCGTGCTGGGTGAAGCCGGAGCAGTCGTAGGAGTTCGGCCCGGTCGCGCCCCACTGGTAGGGCTTGCCAACCTGTGCCTCGGCGTCCAGCAACATCTTCGCGATCTGTGGCGGCAGCTGATCCGGCGCAGTGCCGAAGGCGACCGCGCGACCGTGGTTGCGGACCTGCTCGGCATGCAGAAGCGCCGAGAGCTGCTCCGCAGCGGCGCGCTCTGCCTTCAGCTGGGCGGCAAGCAGGCCCTGCACGGAGGCGCTGGCCGAGCGCAGCAACCGTTGGCTCTCGGCCAGCTGGCCCTTCACCAACTGCGCGGCCGCGCCCGCCTGTTGCCGGAGCTGACCCTGCCGCTCGGCGGCCTTCTGCATGACCTGCTCGGCGCCCTGCGCGGCTGCCGAGGCGACGTTCGCTTGCAGCAGCTGGGCGGCGTCGTCCTCGACGACCGACTGAGCACCCTGGTACCGACTGAGTACGTCGGTGACGCTGCCGCCACCGACTACGGCGACGGCCAGCCCGCCGGTGCCGCCGGTCATGTACAGGGCCCGAATCCGGTTGGTCGCCACGTCGTCGCGCGCCTGCGCCACCGCGAGTGCGGCCGCCAGCGCCCGAGCGGCCTCCGCATGCCGTGCGGTGGCCTGGGCGTAGGCGGCCTGCACTTCGTTGAAGTGCTCGATCGCCTGTTCGGTGCGGACCTGGAGCGTCTCCACCCGGAGCTGCAAGGCGGCCGCCTGCCGCATGGCCACCGCCAGCGGCGACATGTCCACCACCGACCCGGCCGACGAGGTCGACGACGGCAACGGGAGTGAGAAGGGGGCCGGCGTCGGAGCCGGTGGCGCGGGGTCCGCGAGCGCAGGAGCGGCCGTCAGCAGGAAGACCCCGACGGCCACGGCGGCAGCCATGGGGCGGCGCCGGTTGGGACGTCGGGGCATCGGCGGAAACCTCCGGAGGTGGCTTGTTCACGGGTAGCGCTTGCTTCGGCATTCGAGCTGAGGGTCTTGACCGGATGCCCATGCGGGCTACTACGTTCTTACGCTATTGGCAGCGGCTCCGCGAGCCTTCTGACGGATTGGTCAGAACCGGTCGACGCCTGGGTGCCCGGTCCGTGGCAGCATCTGCACCGGTGCCGGCGACGCTCGCCGCCGCCAGCCGACCCGCAGGAGTGCCGACCATGGACGCCATCACCTCCGTGCCGAACCCTGCCAACGAGCCGGTCCGCTCCTATGCTCCCGGGAGTCGGGAGCGGGCCAGCCTGGAGGCGCGGCTCAAGGAGATGGGCGCCGAGTCGATCGAGCTGACGCAAACGATCGGCGGCGAAGCGCGCCTGGGCGGTGGCGAGCGGATCGACGTGGTGCAGCCGCACCGGCACGAGGCGGTGCTCGGCACGCTCGGCAGCTCGACCGGTGACGACGTCGCGGCCGCGATCGCGTCGGCGCAGGCGGCGGCGCCCGGCTGGCGCGCCTTGTCCTTCGACGACCGCGCCGCGGTCTTCCTGAAGGCGGCCGACCTGCTCGCCGGCCCCTGGCGGGACAGCGTCAACGCCTCGACCATGCTCGGACAGAGCAAGACGGTCCACCAGGCCGAGATCGACGCCGCCTGCGAGCTGATCGACTTCTGGCGGTTCAACGTCGCCTTCGCCCGCCAGGTGCTGGCCGACCAGCCGATGTCGTCGGCCGGGATGTGGAACCGGATGGAGCACCGCCCGCTCGAGGGCTTCGTGATGGCGATCACGCCGTTCAACTTCACCTCGATCGCCGGCAACCTGCCGACCGCGCCCGCGCTGATGGGCAACGTGGTGATCTGGAAGCCGGCCACCACCCAGCAGCTCTCGGCCCACTACCTGATGCGGGTGCTCGAGGCGGCCGGCCTGCCGCCCGGCGTCGTCAACATGCTCACCGGTCACGGCAAGCCGGTCTCCGAGGTGGCGCTGGGCTCCCCCGAGCTGGCGGGCATCCATTTCACCGGCTCGACGCCGGTCTTCCAGCACCTGTGGCGGACCGTCGGCACCAACATCGACCGCTACCGCGGCTATCCGCGGCTGGTCGGTGAGACCGGCGGCAAGGACTTCGTCATCGCGCACGCGTCGGCCGACCCGGAGCCGCTCGTGGTGGGCCTGCTCCGCGGTGCGTTCGAGTACCAGGGCCAGAAGTGCTCGGCCGCATCGCGCGCCTACATTCCGACGACGCTGTGGGACGGCGGCGTACGGGACGGGCTGGTGGCCGGCGCGGAGGAGATGACCTACGGCGACGTGACCGACTTCGCGCAGTTCGGCGGGGCGGTCATCGACCGGCGCTCCTACGACCGGCTGGCCGGGGTGCTGGCCCGGCTGCGCGACGACCCGGCCGTGCGGATCCTCGCCGGCGGGACGTGCAGCGCCGCGGGCGGCTTCTTCATCCGGCCCACGGTGCTGGTCTGCGACGACCCCGGCCACGAGGTGTTCACGACCGAGTACTTCGGCCCGATCCTGGCGGTGCGTGTCTACGACGAGGCCGAGTATGCGGTGACCATGCTGAACGCGGCCGACGCCGCGCCGTACGCGCTGACCGGGGCCTTCTTCGCGAACGACCGGGTGGCGATCGAGGAGGCACAGCGGGTGCTGCGCTTCTCGGCCGGCAACTTCTACGT
>JBPCOB010000052.1:0-6157 GCA_051000715.1 Mycobacteriales bacterium | reverse complement strand
CGCCGGCCGCATCTTCTGGGGTGCCCTCTCGGACAAGATCGGCCGGATGACCGCCTTCTTGGGGATGCTCGGGATCCAGGGAGTCTGCTTCCTGTTGATCCCGCACGCCACGAATGCGGCCATCTTCTTCATCCTCGGCGCCCTGATCTACCTCTGCTACGGCGGCGGCTTCGGCACGATGCCGGCGACCGCCGGTGACTACTTCGGCCTGAAGCGGGCCGGCGCCATCTACGGGCTGATGATCATCGGCTGGAGCATCGGCGGCGTGCTGGGGCCGCAGATCGTCGCCACGTTGAGCCACGGCAAGGCCTACACCCGGGCGTTCACGACGATTGCCGTCATCGCCCTGGCCGCGCTCGTGCTGCCGCTGGTCACGGAGCCCCCGCGCACCCGACAGAGCGAGACAGAGGGGTACGTCGGCGAGGCGGCGGCCACGGGTCCAGGCGCCCGCTGAGCGAGCAATCTCCACGGCCACCAGAAGGTCCGCTGGCGTAGTTGCGTCCCCCCACACTGCCGCGCCATGCGCCACGACCATCGAGCCGGTGCCCATTTAGCCTGGCGGGGACCCGCCTTGCCGACGGGGGTATCCCCAAGCCGGCTAGCGATGGCCGTACGGAAAGACCCACCGAAGAGTGCTCAGGATGGGGCGCTTGCACCAACACGCCGAGGAGCAGCCGCACTCAACCGCGCCCATGCCCTCCACGAACCGCCCGATCACCGCGAACAACAGGTACAGGCCGGCGAGCCGTCTCAGGAGGTGCGTCATGCCGCGAAGGGTACGACGGCGGGCGGGCCACGGGGAATGCGCTGTCGGGGCCTTCGTCGCAGTGCACCACCCGGTTCGGGATCTTCGAGGCCGGCGTCGCGTCGGCGAAGGACCCGAAGTACACCGTCGTACCCCCGCGCCGCCGACTCGACGGCGCCTCTACCGCCTGAGCAGTGGGTTTTGCAGAGCCGCTTGGGAACTCCGCCGATCGACTAGCTGCTCGAGTCCGAGCTCTGCGGTGGCTTCGGCGTGGGAGAAGACGCCGTGCCGGTGGCGTCCGGCATGACCTGCTCGGTCAGGTTCTGCTCGGGGCCCACCTCGTCCTCCGGGTCTCCGGAAGCGTGCTGATTTCCCTTGGCGTCGGGCACCGGGACTCCTTCGGTTGGCTGATAGGCCTGCCAACGTGGTCCATCCGTTGAGTTCCGTCAAGGGCCGTGCGACCGACCGGTGTCTGGCCCATCACGGGCATGGCCTTGGATCCGTGCTCGGCGCCGCCCAGCTCGCATCACATACACACTCGGTGTTCAATCAGTGTGTATCCTTGCGGGTATGCGGCGAGTGCAGATCCACCTGGACGGGAGTCTCGACGACGCCGCCGCCAAGGAGGCTGCACGGCGCGGCATCTCCAAGGCGGCGCTCATCCGGCAGGCCCTGGCGGCGGAGGTGACCACCGACCGTTCTGCCGGAGGAGACCCGTGGGAGGCAATGATCGGCTGGCTGGACAACGAGCCGATCGATGACATCGACGAGGCGATCTACGGGCCAAGCGCGTGAGGTTTGCCGACACCAGCTTCTGGTACGCACTTCAGGAGCGGCGCGACCGGCACCACGCCGATGCCGCGACGCTGGCTCGCGCCGAACGCTCGAGGATCGTGACGTCGAACCACGTCGTCGGAGAAACCTGGACCCTGCTTCGACGACGCGTCGGACACGCGGCTGCCGTCGGCTTCGTCGATCGCCTGCAGGAGCTCGGAAACGTGGAGCGCCTCCACGTCGACGTGGAGATCGAGGATGATGCTTGGCGCTGGCTGCGCAGGCACAGCGAGCGCGAGTACTCCTTCGTCGATGCCTCCAGCTTCGTGCTCATGCGCCGCCGGCGTATCCATGAGGCGCTGGCCTTCGACGGCGACTTCACCGCCGCTGGCTTCCTGGAAGTGCGTCCGGCGTAGGGCGGTCGATCGTCGTGGGGTTGGTCAGCGCACGACGAGAGCTGCGGACAGGCGGGTCGTAGTTCGTCGATGACCGGTGCGCCGGGAACCTCACCGGCCGCGCCTACCGGGGAGGAACGCCGACGCCCTCAAACCGGCCGAAGTACGCGGTCGCGGTCGCCTGAAGGTGGAGATCACCAGCCGTGCCTCTACCCGCTCCAGTCGCTCGACCAACAGCGGCCGGCCGTGGCCGTACTCCTCGGTCCGTACGTCGCTGGCTCGGGCGGTCGGCCGCTTCACGGCGTCGGTGAAGCCGACGCCATGATCGACCGCTGCGTCGTCCTCCCAGCCCGCATCGTCTGCCCGGAGCAGCCCTGCCGCTCGGGGGCGACCATAGATCCGCTGGCCGACTCGCCTTTGTAGTAGTGCCCGGCCTGCACGCTCACCGGGGCTGGGTGTGAGCCCGACGAGCACCGCACGGGGCCGGGGCAGCGACTGGGAGACGGACTGGCTAACCACTGGGCAAGCGACCTGGTGGCCCACAAGGGCTCATGTATCAGGATGCTGTCGTGGTCAGCACGATCATCGACATCATCTTCGTCGCAGTCGCCACTGCCATCGTCGCGGTGATTGTGGTGACCATCGTCTTGGTCGCCCGTGGGCGTCCCCCTCGACCGTCCGGCACCCTGCCCGACCGCTACCGGGTGCGAGGCCGCAGCATCGCCGGGTGGCAGCGGTCCGCGATTCGCGAGATCCGTCGTGCCGGCCGGCAGCATGGTCGCCGAGGTAGGCGTCGACGTTGATCAGCGACTGTCGATGCCGTCGCGGTGTCACGAGCGGTGACCGCTGCTAAGGGTCCCCTTACGCCAATGTCCTGGGCTCAGCGCGGGCGTACGACCGCCGGCGGGCGCCGGCGAGCACTGCGCGCGTCGTGGCGCCCAGCAGTCAGCCGCATAACGCCGCCCGTCTCGCTTGCGAGGAACCGCTTGTCGTCGCGCTGGATCCGGCGAGCGCGCGCCTACCCGCGGGAAGTACACCCGAGGCGGGGGCACGCCGGTCACAGCGGGGTCGGTGCGGCGGCGGGTACCAGGCGACGGGCCTGGGTGAGGGCGGGGGCGGCACCCAGCTGGGCGAACACCTCCGCGGCCTGCTCGGCGAGTAGTGCGGCCGAATCCGGTTGGCCCCGCTCGGTGAGCCAGACGGCGTGGTCGAGTCGGGTGCGCGCCAGCCAGTAGGGGTAGCCGAGCTCGGCGAGGATGTCCTCGGTCGTGGTGAAGCCGGCCTCGACCTCGTCGTGCTCCCCACGGGCGGCGTCGAGCCGAGCCCGGTAGCGGGCGTGCTGCGCCCGCAGGTACGGCGGGACGTGCCCGAGAGGCCGGTCCGCGACGATGGCCAACAGCCGTTCGACCTCGTCGAGCCGGCCAAGGCTGAGTGCGGCCTCGACGGCATCCGGCCACGCCTGCCGCCGGCTCCGACCGCAGTGCGCCAAGCGCCATGCCGCCGGCCACCGCTTGGACGCCGAAGTCGAGCGCGGTAGCAGGGTCGCCGGCTTCGAGGGCGATTGCCGCCTTGGCCGCCTGGGCCATCGCCTGCCGCTCGAGGTCCTCTGTGTCGTGCCACTCTTCGAGCGCTTCGGCATGCGCAGCTACGGCGGCCGCCGCGGAGGGCGAAGAGGAGCACCAGCCGGTCGTGCAGGTCGGCGGCATTCGGCCGGTCCGTGTCCGCCAGCCCGTCGTTGCCTAGCCGGATGGTCTCTTCCCACCGGCCGGCGAAAAGGTGCAGGAGCAGCAGGTTGCCGAGGTAAATCGCCTCGCGGTATCGGTCGCCGCGGCGACGAGCGAGACTCAGCGCGATCTGGAACGCGTCGGCGGCGCCAGGCAGGTCTCCGGTCATCCGCAGGTTTCCGGCGTTGCCGTGAGCACGCGCCGCTTCCAGGCCGAGGTCGCTCTCATCGGCGATGGCCGCTGCCCCGTCGTGGCCGAGCAGCGCCTCGCTGTACCGTCCAGCGATCTCCAAGGTGAACGCCTTCGCGATGAGCGCCGAGCTGACTACGTCGGGAAGTTCCAGCGCCTGCGCGTAGGCGAGCGCCGTTTCGAGGTGTGGGACGGCCTGGTCGGCGTGACCAGAAAAGACCAGCGCGCCGGCCAGCCGAGCGGCGAGGTCGGCGGCGTCCGGATCCGGGACTCCGGTGTCGAGGCCGGCCAGCGCCTCGCGCAGCCGGCTGTTCGCCTCCTCGAATCGCCCGAGGCGGCCCAGCGCATCACCGGCAACCCCGATCAGCCGGGCCGCCTCCCGGGCCCCGGGCGATTCGGGCGGCGCTGGCCGGCGGCTGGGATCAGGCCGCATTCGTCGTGGCGGTCGCCGTAGGGGACCCGTTCAAGGGCCAGCTCACCCTGCCCATCGAAGCGGCCGGGTAGCACCCCGGCGAGCAAGCCAAAGAGTGGTCACCCGAGGGTCTACGCGGATGGCAGATAACGTCTTTTATCTACCGGTCGGGCGCCTCGGGATCGCAGCGTGGTCGAACGGGCGAGTTCGGCGACGGTGCGCTGTCCGCTGGTCCGGAAGGCGAGTACGACGAGTAGGTACAGCCCCGCGGCGACGGCGAAGGCGGCTATGACACTGCTGGCGGGGGCTCCCCAACGTACCTGCATGCTGCGGTCCCCTCCTCCTGCGCCTGACGGTGCGTCTACGCGTGCTTGAGGACTGCCGGGCGGTAGCCCACTGGGCTGGTTCACCAAGCGTCCCGCACGGACGGCGAGGTGAGGTTGCTCGTCAGCAGGTGCCGGAAACGGTCTAATACTGGAGGTCCACCAGCGGGAAACCTTGAGCCGTCTCGTAGGCCTAGTATCGGCCATCTCGGCCCCGCAGCCCGTCGAATAGCCTTCGGCCTGCCGATCCGGACCGTCGGACCGGGCTAGGAGGTTGCCAGTGCCGCGACGCCCGCCGTTCACGTTCAGCACCGGCGCAACCGAGACGCAAGCGCGCAGCCGGGGAACGCCCAAGCCCGACCAGCCACGTACGCCGCCCTGCAGTCTGCAGCAATGATCGATTCGCATCCCCGTCGATGGAGGCCCATGTCATGAGGTTCCGACGCAACAGTCTTCCCTTCCGGATCGGCGTTCTCGGGGTAGCCGCCGGCAGTGCCGTGTCGCTGTCCACGCTCACTTTGGCGAACGCTGGTACCGCACCGCTCGCCGCGGTGCCCCTAGCCGAGGCGACGACCGCCCACCATGATGTCGAACGTTGCAACTTCAACGAGCCAAAATGCATGGGGATCGGTTTCACCGACTCCTGGTTCAACGGGACCACGGTCAACCTGCAGTACTCTCACCGCTTCTTCTGCGCCAGCCCACCGGCCAGTGCTGCGCCGAGCAACTGCGAGGCCGGCGCGCCGGCGAAGGTCCGCCCCAGCGGCGGGGTCGTGGTCAGCCCGATCTATGTCATCGTCCCGATCGGGTTCACCCCCGACGGTCTGCAATGTCCCCGGGTCGGCGACTGCATCGACCACCCGGCCCGGATGGACCTGTCCCGGGTCTTCGGTCCCAAGGCCCGTAACGTCCTGGCCTCACCACACAGCCACATCATCGTCGACCGTGAGAAGGCGCTGTCGTCGTGGTGGCCGGCGATCATCGTCGGGGTCAGCAACCCACAGGCCTGGCAGGCGATCGCCCACGGTAAGAGCTACGCCGCGCTGCAACGGGTCCGCCACAACCACCCCAAGTGGGTGACGCCCAACATCCCGTCGAACCTTTTCCTGTACTTCCAGGTCCTACAAGGCGGCGACGATGACAGCGTGACCAGAACTGGCCCCTAGCCCAACCCGACCGGGTCACCGCGCGGGCACCGTCAGCAACCGCGCGGTACCCCGGTCCGCGGCCAATTCACGTCGCGGTCGGTGCTGCGGACCCTGGGCGTCTGCACCCTCCTCGGCCTCGCCACCACCCCGCTCGCGTGAGGGACAGCCGGCCGGCGCCGCCGGGAAGGGGGCATGCGGTGAACTACTCGACCATGCTCCTCGGAGCCGCCGTGTCCGCGATCGTCGCGGCGCTGGCTGGCACGCTCAGCGCACCCCCACGCCGCCAACCCCCGCTCCTGGCCACGATGGCCTAATCCGCCTGCTCGGACCGCTGGCCTGGAACTGCATCCTGCGCACCACCGGTGCGACCGCGGCCTTCTCCCACGACCTGCCGTTCAAGCCCTTCCCGATCAGCTGGCAAGACACCGGCTCAGGCATCTTCACCGT
>JBPCOB010000051.1:0-5331 GCA_051000715.1 Mycobacteriales bacterium | reverse complement strand
AGCCGCGCATCGTCGGACGCAGCAGCTCGGCGGGGCTTTCCAGGGTCTGCAGCACCGACACCCCCACCCGACGTTGCGTGCCCGCCACAGGTGTGGGGCTCTCCGAGAAGATCTCACACCCCGGTTGTGGTCGCGGGCGGCCTCGTCGCCAAGCGGCCAACCGTCGATGATGCTCACACGGCGCAGCTGTCGCCCTCGCAGCCGGCACGGTCGACGTGCTGGTGTTCACCGCCGCAACCAACGTCGGACGCCGTGCCCCATACGCCGGCCAGCACGGTCGGCCGCTGCTCGGCCCAGGCCCGGTCGAGGACTTGGAGCAGGAGGTCCGCGGGCTGTGCGCCCGAGACGCCGTACCGGTGGTCGACCACGAAGAACGGCACGCCCGTGATCCCGTAGGCCGCCGCCTGCCGCTCGTCCGCGCGGACGTCGTCGGCGTAGGCGTCGCTGTCCAGAACTGCGCGGACCTCGACGGGGTCAAGCCCGACCGTGGTCGCCTGCCGGACCAGGGCCGCCGCGGTACCTATGGGCTCGCCCTCAGTGAGGTAGGCCGCGAGCAGGCGCTCCTTGAGCTCGTCCTGTACCCCCGGTTCCGGGCGAGGTGCAGCAGCCGGTGGGCGGCGAAGGTGTTGCCGGGGCGCGCCCTGTCGAAGCGCATCGCGACCCCTTCGGCAGCCGCGCTCGACGTCATCTGGCGGATCATGTCCTTGGCGCTGGCCACCGGAACTCCGTACTTCTGCGACAGCCGCTTCGCGTACGTGCCGTCGCGCACCTCCGGTGCGGATGGATCGAGCTCGAAGCTGTGCCAGGTCACCGCCACGTCGTCGTGGTGGGGGAAGCGGGCCAGGGCCTGCTCGAACCGGCGCTTGCCGATGTACACCAGGGGCAGACGACGTCGGACCAGATCTCGACCTGCACGGAGTTCCTCGCTGTCAGGGGCTGTCTCGTGCAAGGGACAACGCCCGCCGGGCGACCGGCAATCCCTAGCCCGAAGAGCACCGGGCTCAGTCGAGGAAGTCCTGTACGGCGTACCAGACGCCGCTCGTGGTCTGCACCGCGCCGATTCCGATGTGGGCGAAGCGCGGGTTGAGGATGTTCGCCCGGTGGCTGGGGGAGGCCATCCAGATCGCGACCATGGCGTCGGCCGACACGGTCCCGTAGCGATGTTCTCCCCGACGGCCTGCGCGTGGCACCCGCTGAGCAGGGCGCTCATGGACTGGTGCACGAGGGTGCCGATCGCGGCCAGGTGCGCCGACCAGCGCTCGGCGTAGGCGTCGGCGAACGACGACATCGACAGCGCCTGCAGGCCGGAGCTCGCACGCTGGGCGTTGACCAGCGTCAGGATGCGTGACTCGTAGCCGCTGTTCGGCCCACCGTTGGGGGGCGGTGGTGGTGGCTGGGCTTCGGCGGCGCCGGCAGGGACGCGGGCCGCGGCGTGCCGATGTGGCCGACGGCGGTGCCACGGTGCGACGGCGGTGCCGGCTGTGGGGCAGTTGGCGAACTGAGGTGAACCCGGTGCCGCTGCGCGCTTGGAGACCGGTCGCGCCGGCCGCCGTACGCAGCGGGGTCGCGGGCGGCCGCGACGTGAGGAGGCTCGGCTGGTGGCGGGCGGGCTCGTCGTACGCCGGCATTGCCAGGGCGAGGCGACGGGGGACGGAGCGGCCGCGGCCACGAGACCGAGCACCCCGAGGGAGATGCAGAGCGCGCGGCCCCGACCCAGGCACTGTCGTCGCCCGTAACCTGACCCGCAGGGGTCGGGAGGGGGAATCCATGTCGGTTCGGCTTGGTGTCACCTGGGGCGAGGCGGCCGCCGTCGTGCTGTCCACGGTCGC
This sequence comes from Mycobacteriales bacterium, assembly GCA_051000715.1. Lineage (GTDB taxonomy): Bacteria > Actinomycetota > Actinomycetes > JALYNC01 > JALYNC01 > JBPCOB01. The sequence continues at coordinate 3,502 of JBPCOB010000051.1, read as the reverse complement.
CATCTACCTGACGCTGGTCGTCCTCGTGCGGCTCGTCGGGCAACGCAGCCTGGCCCGGATGTCGAGCTTCGACCTCGCCGCCACCATCGCGTTCGGCGCCGTGATCGGGCGGACGATGCTGCTTCTGCGGCCCACCCTGCTCGCCGGCGTGATCGGGCTGACGACCTTGTTCACGACGCAGGGCGCGTTCGGGCTGCTCCGGCGCAACCAGAGCGCGGACCGGCTCATCAACCGAACGCCGGTCCTGCTGATGGCCGGCTCGTCACTGCTGCGGGACAACATGGTCGAAGCTCATGTCACCGAGGACGAGATCCGCCAGCGCCTGCGGCTAGCTGGAGTCGCATCCATGGACGAGGTGCAGTGCGTCGTCCTGGAGCGTAACGGCGAGGTCAGCGTGATCCGGCAAGGCCGTCCGCTCAGCGTCTCGCTGGTCGCCGACGTACCGGGCGCCAGCCAGCTGGTTTCGGGCTGACCGGTACGACGGCTCCTGTCGCCTCGCGGAAGGGATCTCTCGTGCGGGTTGGCGTGATCTCGGACGTCCACGGCAACCTGCCGGCGCTGGCCGCCGTACTCGCCGAGATCCGCCGGGAGTCGGTTGACGCGGTGGTCTCGTGCGGCGATGTGGCGGCTGGTCCGCTGCCCGGCGCGACCCTGGAGCTGCTCGCCGACACCCTCGAGCGCTTCGTCACTCTGGCCAGCGCCCGAGGAGAGCCCGGACCAGCCGCTCGGCTGGCGGCGGCGGCCGAAATGATCCGGGAGCAGATCGGCATGCCCCTGTCGATCCCGGACGCCGCGTTCCTCGCGCGGACCCTGCGGGAGCCACGCGCCGACCTCGGCGAGCAGGCATGGGAGCGGGAGTGGTCCGAGGGGCGGCGAATGACGCCTGAGGAGGCCGTCGCGTTCGCCGTACGGATTCGGTAGGACGGCCGCGGCGGCTGGCGGGAGAAGTCACGCTCGGAAGGATCAGCGTTGCCGGCGGAAAATCACGAAGAGCACCCGGAGGACGAGGATGCAGCTGACGACGAGCAGGTTGTAGCCGAACACCTGGAACAGACTGACTGTCGGCGTCACCGCCGGACCCCCGCTGGCGCTCACGAGGAAAACAGCCATGATCCCGGCCGTTGCACCGAGAAGGGCGAGCAGCACCTGGTGCAGCAGGTCCGTGGTGAACCGCCGGTCCTGCTCGTCGGCAAAGAGCCTGACGTTCATGGCCAGGCGGCCCTGCTCGAGCGAGCCAGTGATCCGATCGAGCCGGCGCGGAAGGCGACGTAGCACGGGCAGCAGGGCCGCGACCTCGTCGGTCAGGGTCTGCGACATCGGGCGCAGCCCGAACGTGCTCGCCATTTCCGCGCGGGCGAAGCGCCGTGACTCCTCGACGAGCTGGAAGCCTGGCACGAGTCGCAGAAGGTCCCCTCGACGGTTGCCAGGGCGCGGAATACCGCAGCAACCTCGCCGAGCACGACCAGCTCGTGATCGGCAACGAGGCGGAACAGGTCGGTGAACATCGCCATGTCGGGCGCCGCCGCCGGTCCCAGGTGACGGGCCATGAACAGCCCGAGTGCGCGTTCGAGCCGCAGCTCGTCGAGATCGTCCGTGCGGGTCACCAGGTCCAGGAACGCATCGCGGGCGGCGGCTGAGTCGCCACGGTCCACCGCGACGAGCAGCTGCTGCACGGCCAGGCGGGTCGACGCACCCAGCCGGCCGACCGAGCCGAAGTCCATCAGCGCCAGGCGGCCGTCCGCAAGCAGCAGGACGTTGCCCGGATGCGGGTCAGCGTGGAACACCCCGTCCACGACGACCTGCCGGAGCAGGCACTTCAGCAGGGCCCGCCCCATCGCCTGCCGGTCCAGGCCACGCTCGGTTACCACGGTGTCCGCCGCTCCCAGCGGCGTGCCGTCCAACCACTCCATCACCAGCACTCGCTGGGTGCACAGCTGCGCGTACAGGGCGGGGAGAACGACAGTGGAGTCGCGGTCCCGGCTGGCCGAGCTGGCCCGAACGGCTGTCACGTTGCGGGCCTCCACCCGGAAATCCAGCTCCTCCCTCAGCGCAGTCGCGAAACCGGAGGCCAGTTCGACAATCCCCACCGCGCGCCCCCAACGGGTCCGCGACGAGAGTGTCGCGGCGAGCCGGCCCACGATGTCGAGGTCACGCTCGACGACCGGGCCGATGCCGGGTCGCTGCACCTTTACCGCTACGTCGGCTCCGGAGCGCAGCCGGGCCCGGTGCACCTGAGCGATGGACGCGGCGGCCACCGGCTCTGTGTCGAAGTCAGCGAAGACCTCCAGGTACGGTGCGCCCAACTCCTGGTCGAGCAGCGCTCGCACCGACTCCCACGCGGCCGGCGCCACCCGGTCCTGCAGCGTCGAGAACTCCTCGATGAACTCGGCCGGCAGCAGGTCGGCTCGGGTCGAGGCGAGCTGACCAAGCTTGACGAACGTGACGCCGCCCTCCTCCATCGCCTGCCGCAAGGACCGGGCCAGCCGACGCCGGCGGTGCGGCTCCTCATCCGCCGTCTGGGTCCCGCCGCACAGGTACGGGCCGAGACCGTGGCGGACTGCAATGGAGACGATCCGCGTACCGGCGCGACCGCCCCATCCGGCGACGCAGGGAACGCCGCCACTCCACCGGGCTGGGCCAGCTGCCCGTCGGGACCAGGATCTCCGCCACCACCAGGAACGTCAGCGCGACAACCAACGAGATCCCGATCTGCAGGCTGCCTTCCGCCGCACCCGAGCCCACCCCCACGAGCGGGTCCGACACCGACAGGCCGACGGCCACCGCGATGCACGCGGCCAGCACCGCGCGCACCGCGCCGAGGGGCACGTCGAGCACCCGCCGGGCGATGCCAGCGAAGACAAGGACGGTGGCAACCCAGAAGAAGGCGAACAGCAAGGGGTTCACGCTGGGCGCACGCTAGCCGAGCATGCCGGACAGGTCATAGGCGACCGGCCGCTCGAGCTGGGCATAGGTACAGGTGCGGGGATCGCGGTCCGGCCGCCACCGCCGGAACTGGGCGGTGTGCCGGAACCGTGGCCCCTCCATGTGGTCGTAGGCGACCTCGACCACGAGGTCGGGCCGCAGCGGTTGCCAGGACATGTCCTTCTTGGCGTTCCAGCGGCTCGGCTCGCCGCCGGGGATCCGGGTCGGGTCGCCGCCGGCCCAGGGGTGACCGGCCAGGTCGTCGAGCCGGTACGGCGCCAGCTCCTCGAGCAGCTCGGCCCGGCGGCTCATCGAGAACGACGCCGCCACGCCGACGTGGTGCAGGGAACCGGCGTCGTCGTACAGGCCGAGCAGCAGGGACCCGACCACCGGCCCGCTCTTGTGCCAGCGAAAGCCGGCGACGACGCAGTCCGCCGTCCGGGCATGCTTGATCTTGAGCATCACCCTGGCGTCGGGGGAGTACGGCAGCAGGGCCGGCTTTGCCACCACGCCGTCCAGGCCGGCGCCCTCGAACGTCGAGAACCAGTCCAGCGCGAGGTCGTAGGAGTCGGTGACCGGG
>JBPCOB010000050.1:0-7830 GCA_051000715.1 Mycobacteriales bacterium | reverse complement strand
TCGCGAGTACGCCGAACCATTGCCCTCTGCTCCACTGTCGCCCTCATCGGCAGCCTGGCCGCCAGCACGGCGCAGGCCAGCACTCCGTCATCCGGCACCGTGACCGCCGCGTCGCCGGTGCTGCAGTACACCGCGACCTTCACGACGCCGAACCAGCTCGGCACCTGCAACACGGACCCGGCACTTGATCCGTGCGACGACTTCGCGCTGCACGTGGAGACGCCGGCCGGGTACGGCGACAACCACGCCCTGACCGTCCAGGTCGACTGGCCGAACGAGTTCGCCGACTACGACGTCTACCTCTTCAAGGGAGCCAAGGCCGAGGGCGACCCGATCGCCTCAGCCGCCTCCACCGCGGATCCGGAGCAGCTGTTCGCTCCGGCCGACTCCGGCGACTACGTCGTCCGGATCGTGCCCTACCTGCCGCTGCCGTTCGGCGGCCAGATCGTCACGAGCACCATCCGCCTCGTCGAGCGGTCGAGCGCGCCGACCTCGTCGCTGGCGAAGCCGAGCTACCGGAACTACAAGGCGCCCGAGGGCGGGCGCTCGGTGCACGACGCGGGCGAGCCGACGGTCGGCATCAACTGGAAGACAGGTTCGGCGATGTACCAGGCCGGTCTGTCTACTTATCGAGTGCAGTTCAACGACACGTCCACGCCGCCGACCGCCACCTGGATCGAGAAGAGCGCCCGGCCACCGGACTGCACCCAGGCAACGAGCATCGACCCGTACCTGTTCACCGACAACACCCTCGGTCGGACGTTCTCGTCGCAGCTCATCGCCTCGCCGGCCCTCAACAGCCTGACGTGCTACACGGACAACGACGGCGACACCTGGACGCCGACGCAGGGTGGCGGATTCCCCTCTGGGGCCGACCACCAGAGCCTCGGCGGCGGCCCGTTCGCCCCGAACGACCCCCTGCCACACTCCAGCTACCCGCACGCGGTCTACTACTGCTCGCAGGAGATCGCGGCCGCGTTCTGCTCGCTGAGCCGGGACGGCGGGCTGACTTACGGGGACAGCAACGACATCTATGACCTGCGCCAGTGCGCCGGCCTGCACGGCCACATCAAGGTAGCCCCGGACGGCACGGCGTACGTGCCGAACAAGAACTGCCAGGGCAAGGCCGGCGTCTCCGTCTCCCGCGACAACGGGAAGACCTGGACGGTGCGCCGCGTGCCGACCAGCCTCGGCCGTAGCGGCGGCACTGACCCGTCCATCGGCATCGGGTCCAACAACACCATGTACTTCGGCTACCAGAACCGCGACCTGAGCAACCCGCCGCAGTTCGCGACCGCCCGGATCGCGGTCTCGCACGACCAGGGTGAGACCTTCGAGCGCGACACTGACGTGGGCGCCCAGATGGGCCTGAAGAACATACATCGTGTTCCCTGCCGTCATCGCCGGTGACGACAACCGGGCGGCGTTCGCCTTCCTCGGTACGACGACGGCGGGCGACTACCAGGACAGCGACGACCCCGACGACCCGAACGACTCGAGCTTCAAGGGCGTCTGGTACCTATACGTCGCGACGACCACCGACGGCGGCAAGTCGTGGGTGACCGTCAACGTGACTCCGAACGACCCGGTCCAGCGCGGCTCCATCTGCACCAGCGGCACCACCTGTGCAGACGACCGCAACCTGCTCGACTTCATGGACCTCGACCTCGACGCCCAGGGCCGGGGGGTCGTCGGTTACGCCGACGGCTGCACCGCCGACTGCGTCACGACCGAGAACCCGACTGCTGACACCAAGGGTTACCACGACGCGTACGCCACCATTGCCCGCCAGTCGGCCGGACCTCGGCTGTTCGCCCAGTTCGACGCCAAGCCGGACCTGGTCGTCACCAATTTGCAGCTGGTCAAGGACTCGGCCGGTGAGCACGTATCAGGCCTGGTCAAGAACATCGGCAAGGCCACCGCGAGCAACGTCGTCGTGCTGTTCCGGGAAGGCTGCGGCTGCGGCACCGGTTTCCAGGCCACCACCAGTCCGGCTTTCACCCTCGCGCCTGGAAAGTCCAAACGGGTGGGAGTCCTGGATCCGCGGAAGCTCACCGGCTCGCATACATACACTGCGATCGTCGATCCGGCCAACGTGGTCGCGGAGTCCAACGAGGGCAACAACAAGGCGAGAAAGTCCTTCGTCTGCTGAGCAGGCCGGCTTCTGGCCGGCATACTGCTGATCGTCGGCTGCGCCGTGACCTCCAAGGCGCAGAACGCACGGCCGACCCCGTCCAGGTCGTCCGCCTCGCCGAAGCCCTGCTCGACGTCCTTGGTCGCGCTCCGCTCACATCCGAGCTGGCCGCCGCAGCTGCCGCTGCCGCCCCGAACGACGGTCGTGTCCTGTGAGGAGCGCAGCGGCGGCGGGCTGGTCATCGACGCGGTTGTCGACGCGCAGTTCCGCACCGTGCTGACCTTCCTGCAGCGTTGGTTGCCGGCCGCCGGCTTCCCGCTCGGCGACGGCGAGGTGGAGCGGGGCGACGCGGAGTCCGACTTCACCGGCCACGGCTACTTCGGGCGGTGAGCATCCGGCCGCTCGAGTCACAAACGCTGCTGTCGTTGTTCACGGTCCGCGCTTGAGCGGCCAGCGGGTCGCGCCCGTCCTGCTGGTGGGGCTCGCCGCCTTCCTCGTGACCGTGCCTGCCCTCGCGGCGGAACCGCATCGTCTGCAGCTACCCCGGCCGGTCCACGAGGTTTCCGTCCTGGGGGGCGTGGGCCTGGCGCCGGACCGGCTGCTCACCTCCCGGACCCCGGGGCCAGTCACGAACCGCGAGGCCGTCACTGTGTCGCTAGGAGCGGACGGCACGCCCGTCGCGGTGACCGTCGAGCAGCGGATCTCCATCACCGGAACCGGCGACTACCAGGTTCGGGAGCGTGGACCGGCTCGGCGGGTCGAGAGCATCGGCAACACCGTGCCGCCCGTGCTCAAGCTCGGCACGGTCGTCTGGCAGGGCTTCTCGCCGGGTCGCCGGGAGCTGGCCGCACGGCTCACCCTCGACGCCGGCCTGGAGGCGCCCCGGCTCCCGCTCGCGGTTCGCCTGCAGTTCACCGCCCGCGACGGAGTCCGTACGACGCTGGGGCCCGGTGGGGCCGTCCCCGGGCCGGGCACCGTCACCGTGACGCTCACCAACTCGACCGCAGTACCGGTAACCGTCCCTGGCGGCACCGCGGAGCCGGCGGCCGTCGCCCCGGTGCTGCAGAGCCTGCTCGAAGCGGCCCGCCGACCGCGCCCCGGCCGGCCGCCCACGGCTGGGAGCGGCCTGCCCGCCTCCGTGCCCGGTACCGGACTGGTCGATGTTCGCCTACGACGCCGTTCGGCTCGTGGCTGCAGCGCGGGCGAAGGGGGGCCTGCTGCTGGATGCCCTCGAGAACACGACCATCACGGGGGCCAACGGCGACGAGCGAGGGTTCGGCCCGGACCAGCGCGAGGGCGTGTCTCCAGACGACATGTACTTCGCCCGCTTCAACGGTTTCGTCTTCCTGACGGTGCAGGACGACGTACTCAGCGAGGGGCTGCCCGCCGTACCGCAGCTGCGGTGAGAGCGGTTCGCCTGACGGCGATGACCCGCGACGGCGGTCGTTCCGCTCGCGCCGACACGAACGTCGACTCGAGGCTCGCCAGCAGACCCCGCGGATCGTCGCGAACGCGACTCGGCGGCACGTGGATGACGTGCAACCCCATGGCCTCCAGCCGCTCGTGGCGAAGCATCGTGTGTTTCCACGACTCAGGAGCGAAGTGCCATTCGCGCGAGTCCACCTCCGCGACCAGCCCGACCTGCTCCCAGTACGCGTCCGGGTTCGCGAGCCAGCCGCCGCCCTCGTCATACAGCGAGCAGTTCCAAAGTGGCGGCGGCAGCACTCGGCTCGTGCGGACGACCCGGCGGAGCTGGGCCTCGGCCACCGACCGAACACCCGCGCCGACCTCGGCTAGCACCTCGCGCAGCAGCCGGGTACCGCTGGGCGAGCCTGCCTGAACCTCCTGCTCGAGGCGCGCGACCGTGATCCGCCCTCTCTGCACGCTCTCGGCGACGACGGCCCGAACGGTGTCGAGGTCGCCCAGCCGTCGACAGGTGTCGAGCACGGCACGGCCGAGCGGCGTGGTCGGGAGCCCGTCGATGAGTACCGGCGAGGGCAGCCGCCAGCTGCGCTCGACCACGACGAAGCCGGTGCTGACGCGCTTGGTTGCTGCCGCGATCAACAGATGGACGTGCGGGCAGCGGGGCACGCTGCGGAGCCGGTGTGCGACCGCGGCGGTCGGGCCGCCGAGCATCGCGTTCGCCCCCGCCCAAAGCAGCGCCGCCCGTAGCCGATGGTGCGGCAACAGGTCACCGGTGAAGGCGGCGTAGACCGCGGGCAGGACGATCTGCCACGGGCCGCCGGGACGCAGCCGGTGGCGTAACGCACCCTTGCTGAGCCCGGCGCCCAAGGCCTGGTCCCGGCGCACGAGGCGGTCCTGGCGGGCGAGGATGGCCGCAAGGTCACCGGGCAGCACGGCAGTAAATGTGGCGCAGACGAGCTAAGGATCGCCGGCTCGTACGCCGGGTTGTGTACGCCCCCGCGCCATCCCCAGCATGATCGATGCCATTGCGGTGCTGCTCTGGCTACACCGGAGCGGCATGGATCAGCCGGATCAAGCGCTTGGGGGTGGGCGGTAGCCTCGGAGCCTGGCCCGCCGGTCGGCGAGAGGAGCTGAGGTCCGTGACGAAGTACGTCTACGGCTTCAACGAGGGCGGCAGGGAGATGAAGGACCTGCTCGGCGGCAAGGGCGCCAACCTCGCCGAGATGACCAACCTCGGGCTGCCGGTCCCGCCCGGGTTCACGATCACCACCGAGGCCTGCCAGGTCTATCTCCGGACCGGCCAGCTGCCCGAGGAGCTCGACGCCGAGGTCAGCGGGCACCTCGAGCGGCTCGAGGCGACGATGGGCAAGGCGCTGGGCCAGCCCGACGACCCGTTGCTGGTCTCGGTGCGGTCCGGCGCGAAGTTCTCGATGCCCGGGATGATGGAGACGGTCCTCAACGTCGGCCTCAACGACGACAGCGTCGCCGGCCTGGCCAAGCAGGCCGGTTCGGAGCGCTTCGCCTGGGACTCCTACCGCCGGCTGATCCAGATGTTCGGCAAGACCGTGCTCGGCATCTCCGGTGAACGCTTCGACGAGGCGCTCGACCACGTCAAGTCGGCCCGGGGCACCAAGAACGACCTCGACCTCGACGAAGGCGACCTGCGCGCCGTCGTCGACGGCTACAAGAAGATCGTCCAAGAGGAGACCGGTCGGGAGTTCCCGAGCGCGCCGCGGGAGCAGATGGACCTTGCCGTCAAGGCCGTCTTCGACTCCTGGAACGCCGACCGCGCCATCCTCTACCGACGCCAGGAGCGCATCCCGGCCGACCTCGGCACCGCGGTCAACGTCTGCTCGATGGTCTTCGGCAACCTCGGGATGGACTCCGGCACCGGCGTCGCCTTCACCCGCGACCCCGGCAGCGGCAGCACCGGCGTCTACGGCGACTACCTTGAGAACGCCCAGGGCGAGGACGTCGTCGCGGGGATCCGCAACACCAAGGCGCTCGACCAGCTCGCCGACATCGACAAGCCCGCGTACGACGAGCTGCTCGCGATCATGGCCAAGCTCGAGGACCACTACCGGGACCTCTGCGACATCGAGTTCACGATCGAGCGGCGCAAGCTGTGGATGCTGCAGACCCGGGTAGGCAAGCGGACCGCTGGGGCGGCCTTCCGGATCGCCACCCAGCTGGTCGACGAGGGCAAGATCGATCTGGACGAGGCCCTCAGCCGGGTCACCGGTGCGCAGCTCGCGCAGCTGATGTTCCCGCGGTTCGACGACGACTCGGAGAAGCGGCAGATCGCCAAGGGGATGAACGCGTCGCCGGGAGCGGCGGTCGGTTCGGCGGTGTTCGACTCCAAGCGCGCGGTGGAGCTCGCCGCGGCGGGGGAGCGGGTCATCCTGGTACGCCGGGAGACCAACCCCGACGATCTCGGCGGCATGATCGCCGCGCAGGGCATCCTCACCAGCCGTGGCGGCAAGACCAGCCACGCCGCAGTGGTGGCCCGCGGCATGGGCAAGACCTGCGTGTGCGGCGCCGAGGAGCTCGACGTCGACGTCCGGGCCGGACGGTTCACCGCCCCCGACGGAGTGACCGTGGCCGAGGGCGACGTGATCTCGATCGACGGTACGTCGGGCGCGGTCTACCTCGGCGAGGTAGCGGTCGTGCCGTCGCCGGTCGTTCAGTACTTCGAGGGCACGGTCGACGCCGACGCTGACCCGCTGGTCGCCGCCGTCCACCGGCTGATCGACCGGGCCGACGCCAGGCGCCGGCTGCGGGTACGGGCCAACTCCGACACCCCGGAGGACTCCGAGCGGGCCCGCCGCTTCGGTGCCGAGGGCATCGGGCTGTGCCGGACGGAGCACATGTTCCTGGGCGACCGCCGCCAGCTGGTCGAGGACCTGATCCTCGCCGACACGCCGGATGAGCGGGAAGCCGCGTTGCAGGCGCTGCTCCCGCTCCAGCGGGAGGACTTCGTCGGCATCCTGACCGCGATGGACGGCCTGCCGGTGACCGTGCGGCTGCTCGACCCGCCGCTGCACGAGTTCCTCCCGGCGATGGAGGACCTCATGGTCGAGGTCGCGGTGGCCGAGGCCACCGGGCAGCCGCCGACCTCCGGACGGTCGCTGGACAACGTCAAGGTGCTGCTCGACGCCGTACGCCGGCTGCACGAAGCGAACCCGATGCTGGGGCTGCGCGGCGTGCGGCTCGGCCTGGTCGTGCCGGGTCTGTTCGCGCTGCAGGTTCGGGCGATCGCGGAGGCGGCGGTGGAGTGCAGGAGGGCCGGCCTCGAACCGAAGCCGGAGATCATGATTCCGCTGGTTGGCGCGGTGCAGGAGCTGGAGGTCATCCGCGAGGAGGCCGAGCGGGTGCTGGCCGAGGTGGCGGCCGAGAGCGGCGTCGAGGTCGGCTACCTGATCGGCACGATGATCGAGGTGCCGCGCGCGGCGCTGACCGCCGGCTCGATCGCCGGGGCGGCCGAGTTCTTCTCCTTCGGCACCAACGACCTGACCCAGATGGGCTGGGGCTTCTCTCGCGACGACGTCGAGGCCGCGTTCTTCAGCCGCTACCTCGAGCTGGGGATCTTCGGCGTCTCGCCGTTCGAGTCTCTCGACCGCGACGGCATCGGCCGGCTGGTGACGATCGCCTGCGAGGAGGGCCGGGCCGCCCGGCCGGACCTGCACATCGGCGTCTGCGGTGAGCACGGCGGCGACCCGGACTCGGTCCACTTCTTCCACGCGGCCGGCCTCGACTACGTCTCCTGCTCGCCGTTCCGGGTCCCGGTGGCCCGGCTGGAGGCCGGCCGTGCGGCGGTCGTGAGCGAGGGCAGCGACAGCCGGTGAGCTCGCCCGCGGCAGTCCGCTGGGGGGTCTGGCGATGGATCCGTCGGACCGTCGCCGGCCTGCTGGCCGTGGTGCTGGCCGTGGTGCTGGTCGTGGTCGGCCTGACGGCGTTCCGGGTGTGGGAGGTCGCCCGCACCGACGCCCGCCCGCGGTCCGACGCGATCGTGGTGCTGGGGGCGAGCCAGTTCGACGGCCGGCCCTCCGAGGTGTTCCGCGCCCGGCTGCTGCACGCCAAGGTGTTGTACGACGACAAGGTGGCCACCCGGATCGTGACCGTAGGTGCCGGTCTGCCCGCCGACCGGTTCACCGAGGCGGCGGCCGGCGCACGCTGGCTGGCAGACCACGGCGTACTGGCCTCCTCGCTGGTGCCGGTGGGGCAGGGTCGGGACACGCTGGAGAGCCTGCGGGCGGCGGCGCGGACCTTCG
>JBPCOB010000049.1:0-5868 GCA_051000715.1 Mycobacteriales bacterium | reverse complement strand
ACATCGACGCGGCGATCCTGGGCGCGATGCAGGTCTCGGAGTACGGCGACCTGGCCAACTGGATGATCCCCGGCAAGATGGTCAAGGGCATGGGCGGCGCGATGGACCTCGTCCACGGCGCCAAGCGGGTGATCGTGATGATGGAACACGTCGCTCGGGATGGCTCCCACAAGATCGTGAAGGACTGCTCGCTGCCCTACACCGGACGCGGCGTCGTCCAGCGGATCATCAGCGACCTGGCCGTCCTCGACCTGGACGCCGACGGGCTGGTGCTACGGGAGCTGGCCGCGGGCGTCAGCGTCGACGACGTACGCGCGGCGACCGAACCCGAGATCCGGGTCCTGGCCGAGCCGGCGGCGATGTCGCTCGGCGTACTCCCCTCTGCCTGAACCGGGCCGGACCCGTCCTTCCGACGCTCGGCCTACGGACGGCCCGGCCCTTCCCACGCTCGGACTGCGGACAGGCCGCCTCGCCGGCCCGGTCGCGGGGCAGGACGAGGCGCCGTACGCCGAGCTCAACTGATCACGGCCTGCAACGATTATTGGGAGTCCGGTGGCAGACACAACGTAACCGGCCGACTCGTTGTATGCACACGGAGTCGAGCTCCGGAGGTCGTCGACCTGATCTTCAGCAATCCGGTCTTGTATGCACGCTTCGTTGCCGGGCGACTCAACATCACGCAGCAGGGAGCAATCAACTTGCTACGGCAGTTGAGCGAAATTGGCGCATTACGCGAAGACGGCCGTGGGCGCGGTGTTCTCGCGCGGTGGTACGCGGACGAAGTGTTCGAGCTCCTGCTCTGACGGGGTCTGACTGTCGGGAAGATTTGTTACGGCGCTGCAGCCGTCGATCCGCAGCCGCGCGCGGACAGGATCGCCCGGCGCCGGGCCAGGCGGTTCTGCCGGCGGATCTCTGCCTCCCGAAAGCGCCGCTCGTCCTCTGCCGTCTCGGTCTCGAGCGGCGGAACCGGCCGCGGCTTCTCGTGCTCGTCGATGGCGACGTAGACCAGGTACGCCGACGCGACATGTCGAGGCTGCTGGCCGGCCTCGTCCCAGCGCTCCGCTACCACCCGCACGCCGATCTCGACCGACGTCCGGCCGGCCCAGTTGACCTGAGCGGATGCGTACACGAGGTCACCGACGTGCACCGGTACGACAAAGACCATCTCGTCCATCGCCGCAGTGACCGCGCGGCCGCCGGTGTGTCGGGCGGCCACCGCGCCGCCGACATCGTCCACCAACTTCATGACCACGCCGCCATGCACGTTGCCGTGCAGGTTGGTGTCGAGCTGGCTCATGATCCGGCTAAGCGTGATCCGGCTGGTCGAGACCGGCTTGGCGGCTGTCACGGAAGCGAGGCTAACGGTGAGCCGGCGCTACCATCCCCGAATGGCTTCGACCGGCGGCCGCCCCCGGCTCACCGTCCTGGGCACCGGCTACCTCGGCGCCACCCACGCCGTGTGCATGGCCGAGCTGGGTTTCGACGTCCTCGGCATGGACGTCGACCACGCCAAGGTGACCAGGCTGTCCGCCGGCGAGGTGCCGTTCTTCGAGCCGGGACTCGAGCCGCTGCTGCGCAAGAACCTCGAGGCCGGCCGGCTTCGGTTCACCACGTCGTACGCCGAGGTGGCCGGCTTCGGCGACGTGCACTTCCTCTGCGTGGGCACTCCGCAGAAGGCCGGCGAGTACGCCGCCGACCTGACCTACGTAAACAGCGTCGTTCGCGGCCTGGCGCCGCACCTCACCCGCGAGTGCCTGGTGGTCGGCAAGTCCACGGTGCCCGCCGGCACGGCCCACCGGGTGGCCGGCTGGCTCGACGCGGATGCGCCGGCCGGCCGGGCCCACGGCGGCGGCGTGGACGTCGCCTGGAACCCGGAGTTCCTACGCGAGGGCTTCGCCGTGGAGGACACCCTCACGCCCGACCGGCTGGTCTTCGGCGTCCGGTCGGCGTACGGCGAGGCGATGCTGCGATCGGCGTACGCACCGGTGGTAGCCATCGAGACGCCAGTCGTCATCACCGACTTCGCCACCGCGGAGCTGGTCAAGGTCGCCGCCAACGCCTTCCTCGCCACGAAGATCAGCTTCATCAACGCGATGGCGGAGGTCTGCGAGGCGACCGGCGCGGACGTGACCAAGCTGTCGGAGGCGCTGTCGTACGACGACCGCATCGGCGGCCGGTTCCTCCACGCCGGCCTCGGCTTCGGTGGCGGCTGCCTCCCCAAGGACATCCGGGCCTTCATGGCGCGGGCCGGAGAACTCGGCGTCGACCAGGCGCTGTCATTCCTGCGCGAGGTCGACGCTATCAACCTGCGGCGCCGGTCTCGCCTCGTCGACCTGGCCCGCGAGCTGCTGGACGGGTCCTTCCAGGGCAGCCGGGTCGCCGTCCTGGGCGCCGCCTTCAAGCCCAACTCCGACGACATCCGGGACTCTCCGGCGCTCGACGTGGCGTCGACCGTGCAGCGCCAGGGAGCGGAGGTGACGGTCTACGACCCGGCCGCGATGGACAACGCACGGCGCCAGTACCCGGACCTGACCTACGCCGAGTCCGCGCTCGAGGCGGCCGCGGGCGCCGATCTCGTCCTGCACCTCACCGAGTGGCGCGAGTTCCGGGACATGGACCCCGCCGTGCTCGGCGAGGTGGTGGCCAAGCGCAACATCGTTGACGGCCGCAACGCCCTGGACCCGCAGCGGTGGCGGGACGCCGGCTGGTACTACCGCGCACTCGGTCGACCCTGAGGGGTGTCGGAGCAAATCCGTCCGCTTGCTGACGTGTCGTTGCCGGCGAAGAGCTTGCTGCCGGGCAAAATGGTGCGAGGCCCCTCCATGTATGAGATGGAGGGGCCTCGCTTCGGTCGCTGCACGGAACGCCGATCGCTCGGCGGCCCTGCGTGCGTACCGGCCACCGGTGCCGGGACCCGCCCGAAGCGTCGGTCACCCGACGCTTCCTGCGTTCCGGAGTCTCCCCCGAAGCGGTCTCCGTTTCCGGTGACAAGAGCAATGTCTAGTGTCTCCCCGAAGGCCGCACAAGGGTTCTGAGACCGCGATTTCAAGATTCTTTCGCGGCCCCGCGAGTGTCCACAGGACGTGCCGGGTTATCCCCCGAACGGGAGGGTCATCCACGTTCTCACCCACCGATCGGTCCACAGGCGGGCCGGCCGGATGAGTAGGCCGGCGACATTGCGGGGGCTTCGAACAGAGACCGGCTTAGAGGTCAAGGACGCGGTGCGTCGCGGCCTTACACGATGGGCGGCCGGCCGGCGCGGGTCATTCGCCAGACGGTGTGCCAGCTCATGGGACGCCGCGGCCCGCCCGTCGCGGTCAGCCCGTCGCGGTAGCCCAGGACCAGGTCGCCGGCCTCGGCGACACTACGCACCCGGACCCCGGTGAGAACGAACCAGACCACCGCGTACCCGACGGCAAGCGGAAGCGGGAGGTGCTGGCGCGCGAGCCAGATGCGGTTGCGGGCGCTCAGCCGGTGCCGGTAGGAGTGCCGGTTGGGATCGATCGCGGGATGGTGTGCCACTACGTCGCCGACGTAGCGCACCCGGAAACCCGCATCCCACACCCGCCAGGCGAGGTCGATGCCCTCGTGCGCGTAGAAGAAGTCCTCGGGCCAGCCGCCGATCGACTCGAACAGGTCTCGGCGGATGACCACGGCGCCTTCCCACACGGCGCAGACGTCGCTGCTCCGGGCCGGATCGCCCACCCGTAACCGTGGGACCCACCGCCGGGGGGTGGGTCGTCCGGCCGGGTCGAGAACGCGCGGCTGCACCAGGCCGAGCCGGGGGTCGGCCGAGAACAGCTGGGCCATCCGGGCCAGCGCGTCGTCGTCCGGCCAGCTTGCGTCGTCGTCGAGAAACACGAGCAGCTCGCCGCCCACGGCCGGCGTTCCGGCGTTTCGGCCGGCCGGGATCCCCCGGTTGTCGGGCAGCTCCACCATCCGGACGCCCGGCGGCAGGCCGGTCGGCGTCCACCCGTTGCCGACGACGACCACGTCGAGATCGACGTCGCGCTGCCCCAGCAGCGAGGCGAGCGCCGCAGCCAGCTCCCCCGGGCGCCGGCCCTGGGTGAGCAGCACGCAGCCGTACGACGCCCGCAGCTCAGCAACCGAACGCATCGACGAAGTTCCGGACCCGCTTGCGAACGTCGTCCGGACCGAGGGCGAGGTGCTCGAGGATCGTGTACCGGTCGGGCCGGGTGGACGGCGCGGCCAGGACGGCCGCGGTGAACTGCTCGTCGGTCAAGCCGAGGTCGGCGGGGAGCCGGGGCAGCCCGTGTCGGCGCAGGCACTGGTCGGTCTGGTGCGACCGTACGTCGTCCTCCCGGAGGAAGTGGCAGAAGAGCGCGCCCACCCCGGCCAGCTCGCCGTGGTTGCTGGTGCCGGGGAACAGCCGGTCGACGGCATGCATGATTTCGTGGTCTCCGCCGCTGCAGGGCCGACTCGAGCCGGCGGCCGCCATCGCAAGGCCGGACAGGACGAGCGCCTCGGCCAGCGCGGTGAGGAATGCGGTGTCGGCGATGCCGTCCGTCCGGTGCAGCACCGCCTCGGCCGCGGTCCGCGCCAGCGTCACCGCGAGACCGTCTACCGGCTCGTCCCGTTGGCCGGCCGCGAGCTCCCAGTCCGCAATGGCAGACACGTTACTGACCACGTCCCCAATGCCTGAGCGCACCATCCGCGGCGGTGAGGAGGCGACGTAGTCGAGGTCGACGACGACGGCGATCGGCATCGAGACACCGAAGGACCCCTTGCCCCCCTCGTGGTCGAGCGAGCTGACCGGCGAGGCGATCCCGTCGTGGGAGAGGTTCGTCGCCACCGCCACCATGGGCAGCGCCAACCGGGTCGCCGCGTACTTGGTCACGTCGAGGGTGCGGCCGCCGCCGATGCCGACGAGCGCGTCGTACGAGCCGCCGTGCAGCGAAGCCTGCAGCTGGCCGGCTGCCTCCAGCGAACCTCCGGAGACGGTGAAGACGTCGGCGTTGGCCAGCGAGCCGGACAGCGTCTGGGCCAGGCGCTCCCCCTGCCCCGGCCCGACCGCCACGGCCACGTGCCCGTCGGCGGAGATCCGCCGGTCGGCCAGCACGTCGCGCAGCCCCTCGATCGCGCCGGGCCGGACGTCGATGAACAGCGGGGTGATGAGCATCCGGGCTAGTAGTGGCATGCGATCTCCCGGGCCCGGGCGAGGTCCGCGTGGTTGTCGACCTCGACCCAGTCGGCCGTGCCGATGGATACGACAGAGATCTTCCCGCCGCGGTCGACCATCTCCTGGAAGCCGTCCTCGTAGTACAGCGACGGGTCGCGCCGCCAGGTCGCCTCGAGGGCGTCGGCGAGCGGTCCGGCGGCAGCGGGCTCGATGAGGGTGACCCCGATGTACTCACCGTCCGCCGTACGCGGGTCCGTTCGCTTGGTGATCCGCCGCAGAGTGTCGTCGGGGCCGAGCACGACCTTCATCTCCTCCTCGCCGAGCTGCTTCGTCCGGTCGACCGCCAGCAGGACGCCTGGACCGCGGGCAGCGAGGACGTCGTCCTCCACCGAGGCCGGGTGCACCGTGTCACCGTTGACCAGCAGTACGCCGGCGGCGAAGGCCTCGCGGGCCAGCCAGAGCGAGTAGGCGTTGTTCCATTCTTCGGCCCGGTCATTGCGGACCAGCCGCAGCCGCAGCCCGTACCGCTCCTCCAGCTCCGGCACCAGCTCGGCGATCCGGTCGGCCGCGAAGCCGACGACCAGGTGCGCCTCCGCCACGCCGGCGTGACGCAGGTTCGCCAGCGCCAGGTGCAGGATCGTGTCCTCGCCGGCGACCGGCAGCAGGGTCTTGGGCAGCGCGTCGGTGAGCGGTTGCAGCCGCCGGCCGGCACCCGCCGCGAGCACCAG
>JBPCOB010000048.1:0-11764 GCA_051000715.1 Mycobacteriales bacterium | reverse complement strand
ACGCAGAGAATGGCTGTGATGCCCACGCCGTACGCCGCCCGCAACTTGGCGTTGACCAGCTCGTCGGACTCGGCGTGGTACTGCCGGCGCTCGGAGTGGCCCACCGTCACATAGGAGCAGCCGAGCTTGGCCAGCATGGAGCCGGCCACGTCGCCGGTGTAGGCGCCGGCCGGGTGCGGCGAGAGGTCCTGGGCGCCGTACCGGATTGGCAGCCGCTCACCGTCGACGAGCGTCTGGACGCTGCGAAGCGCGGGGAAGGCCGGCAGCACCACCACCTCGGCCGCCTGGTAGTCGGTCTCGCGCAGCGAGAAGGCCAGCTTCTGCACCAGCGCGATGGCTTCGAGGTGATTGAGGTTCATCTTCCAGTTGCCGGCGATGAGCGGCCGACGGGCCGGAGCCGTCATCTCAGTCCGCCAGCGCCACTAGGCCGGGGAGCGGCTTGCCCTCGAGGTAGGAGAGGCTGGCCCCGCCGCCGGTCGAGATGTGGGTGAACTGCTCCGCCGGCAGGCCGAGGGCACGCACCGCCGCCGCGGAGTCCCCGCCGCCGACGACGCTGATGCCGTCGACGGCCGCCACCGCTCGGCCGATCTCCACCGTGCCGGCCGCGAAGGGGGGCACCTCGAAGACGCCCATCGGGCCGTTCCAGAAGACCGTGCGGACGTCGCCCAGCAGCTTGCGGAAGCGGGCCACCGTCGACGGGCCGATGTCCAGGCCCTTCCACCCTGCCGGGATCGCGGTGGCGGCCACCACCTGGGCTGTCGCGCTCACCTCCCGGGCCACCACGATGTCGACCGGCAGGGCCAGCTCCACGCCCTTGTCGGCCGCGGTGGCGAGGAAGCCGCGGACGGCGTCGAGCTGGTCGGCCTCCAGCAGGGAATCGCCCACCTCGTGTCCTTGCGCCGCGAGGAAGGTGAAGCACATGGCGCCACCGACCAGCAGCCGGTCGACGCTGCGGAGCAGGCTGTCGATCACGGCCAGCTTGTCGGAGACCTTCGACCCGCCGAGGACGACGGCGTACGGGCGCTCCGGCGCCTCGGTGAGCCGGCGCAGCATCTCGACCTCGGCCAGCACCAGCCGGCCGGCGGCGTGGGGCAGCGCCCGGGCCACCCCGGAGACGCTGGCGTGCTCCCGGTGCACCGCGCCGAAGGCGTCGTCGACGTAGACGTCTGCCAGCGACGCCAGCGCGGCGACGAACGCCGGGGCGTTCGTGGTCTCCCCCGGCTCGAACCGGAGGTTCTCCAGCAGCGCCACATCGCCGTCGGCCAGGCCGGCCACCGAGGCTCGGGCGCTCGGGCCGACCACGTCGGTCGCGAAGACGACCGGCCGGTCGAGCAGCTCCGCCAGCCGGTCGGCCACCGGGCGCAGCGAGTACGCCGGATCCGGGGCGCCCTCGGGACGACCCAGGTGCGCGCACACGACGACCCGCGCCCCGCGCCCCGACAGCTCCTGCAGGGTCGGCAGGCTGGCCCGGATCCGGCCGTCGTCGGTGATCCGGCCCTCCGCCAGGGGCACATTGAGGTCGGACCGCACCAGCACCCGCTTACCGGCGAGCTCCCCGAGGTCCTCGATCCCCCGCACCGCGCGGCCGCTCCTAGCGGCCGAGGCGGGAGCCGACGAGTGCCGCGAGGTCAGCCAGCCGGTTGGAGTAGCCCCACTCGTTGTCGTACCAGCCGATGACCTTGACCGAGGTGCCCGAGGCCATCGTCAGGGGGGCGTCCAGGGTGCAGGAGGCGGCGCTGCCGACGATGTCCGAGGAGACGATCGGGTCCTCGTTGTAGACGAGGTAGCCCTTGAGCGGACCGTCGGCGGCCGCCCGGTAGGCCTCGTTCACCTCGTCCTTGCCGACCTCACGCTCGAGCTCCACCACGAGGTCCGTCACCGATCCGACCGGGACCGGCACCCGCAGCGCCATGCCGTCCAGCTTGCCGGCGAGCTCAGGCAGCACCAGCGATGTCGCCCGAGCGGCCCCGGTGGAGGTCGGGATGATGTTGATTGCGGCGGCCCGCATCCGACGCAGGTCCGGGGTGCCCTTCCTCGTCAGCGCCGCCTGGTCCTGCAGCTGCTGCTCGGTCGTGTAGGCATGGATCGTGGTCATCAGGCCGCGGACGATGCCGAAGCTGTCCAGCAGCATCTTCGCCATCGGCGCCACGCAGTTGGTCGTGCACGATGCGTTGGACAGGACCGTCTGCGAGCCGTCGTACGCGTCGTCGTTCACGCCCATGACGACCGTGAGGTCCTCGCCCTTGGCGGGAGCCGAGATGATCACCTTCTGAGCCCCGCCCTCGAGGTGCTTGCGGGCGTCCGCCGCGTCGGTGAACAGGCCGGTCGACTCCACCACGACATCGACGCCGAGGTCGCCCCAGGGCAGGGCGGCAGGGTCGCGCTCGGCCAGTATCTTCAAGGTGGTGTCCCCGACCCGGATGCCGTCGCCGGTGACGGAGACCGGTCGGTCCAGCGGTCCGAGCACGCTGTCGTACTTGAGCAGGTGGGCCATGGTCGCGACGTCGCCGAGGTCGTTGGCGGCCACGATCTCGATGTCGCTGCCGGCGCGGGCCAGCACCGCCCGGTAGAAGTTGCGGCCGATGCGGCCCAGGCCGTTGACGCCTACCCGGATGCTCACGCGGACTCCTCGGTACGCCGGCCGCGACCCGCAGCCGCGGGGAACGGGGAGAACCTAGCCGATCCCCGCGAGGCGTGCACAGCGCGGTCAGGGCGCCAGCATCTCGGGGGTCACGTTGGCCTCGGTGCCCGGGATGCCCAAGTCCTCCGCGCGCTTGTCGGCGAGCGCGAGCAGCCGGCGGATCCGGCCCGCCACCGCGTCCTTGGTCATCGGCGGGTCGGCGAGCGCGCCGAGCTCCTCGAGGCTGGCCTGGGGATGCTCCATCCGGAGCGCGCCGGCGGTGAGCAGGTGCTCCGGAGCGTCCCCGGCCAGAATCTCCAGGGACCTGCGCACCCGGGCCCCGGCAGCCACCGCCGCGCGCGCCGACCGGCGCAGGTTGGCGTCATCGAAGTTGGCCAGCCGGTTCGCG
Source organism: Mycobacteriales bacterium (assembly GCA_051000715.1). Lineage (GTDB taxonomy): Bacteria > Actinomycetota > Actinomycetes > JALYNC01 > JALYNC01 > JBPCOB01. Next base: position 8,735 of record JBPCOB010000048.1, on the reverse strand, counting down.
GTCGCCCGCACCTCGCGACGGACCCGGCGATCCTCCCAGCTGAGCACGCTGTCGTGGGCGCCCAGCCGGGTCAGCATCGCGCCGATCGCGTCCCCGTCGCGCACCACCACCCGATCCACCCCGCGGACCTCTCGCGCCTTGGCCGCGATGCCGAGCCGACGGGCCGCACCGACGAGCGCGAGCGCCGACTCCGGTCCCGGACAGGTGATCTCCAGCGAGCAGGACCGACCCGGCTCGGTCAGTGACCCGTGGGCGAGGAAGGCGCCCCGCCAGGCGGCCGCCGAGTCGCAGATGCCGCCGGAGACTACCTGCGGCGGCAGGCCACGGACCGGCCGGCCGCGGACGTCGAGCAGCCCGCTCTGCCGGGCCAGGCTCTCCCCGTCCCGGTCCACCCGCACCACGTACCGGCTGCCCTTGCGCAGGCCGGCTGCCGCCAGCACGGTCAGGCCGGAGCCGTGCCCATAGACCTCGGCCACCTCTCGGCGTAGCCGCCGGGCCACCGAACCGGTGTCCAGCTCGGCCTCCACCACCACCCGGCCCGCGGCCAGGTGCAGACCGCCGGCGAAACGGAGCAGGGCGGACATCTCGGCCCGTCGGCAGCAGGGCTTGGTCACCTCCAGCCGGCTGAGCTCGTCCTTTACCGATGCCGTCATCGCCATGCAGGCACTCCAGGATCGCTGCTCGTCGGGGTCGAGAAGATCTGGGCGTACGCCGTCGCGAGCCGCGCCGGGGCGTGCCGTGGTGTGCCGTCGTCGGCGGCCACCGGCGCGAGCGTCAGCCGGGCGCCCAACGCCTCGGCGGCCACCCGCAGTGCCTCGGGGCCGGATACGGCCGAGTCCGCCAGTACGACGTCCACGGACATGTCCGGTGCATGGGCGGCCAGCACCTCGAGGTGGTCGACCGGCGAGAAGTCCGATGTCTCCCCCGACTGTGGGGCCAGGTTGAGCACGACCAGCCGGCGGGCGGCGGTGGCGGCCAGCGCCTTGGCGAGCTCGGGCACCAGGAGATGGGGTAGCACGCTGGTGAACCAGGAACCCGGGCCCAGAACGACCCAGTCGGCCTCGGCCACCGCCGCCACCGCCTCAGGACAGGCCACCGGATCGGTCGGCACCGTCGACACGCCGACGACCTGGCCGCGGGTCGTGGCGATGGCGACCTGGCCCCGCACCCGCAAAGAGCGGGTCGGCTCTGGGTCGAGCCCGACGACGTCGGCGACCAGGTCCATCGGCTGGCAGGAGACCGGCAGTACCCGGGCTGGGCGCGCGACCCCGACCAGCCTCGCCACCGCGTCGAGCGCGGCAACCGGGTCGCCGAGCGTCTGGTGCAGACCGGTGATCAACAGGTTGCCGACCGGATGTCCGGACAACGACCCCTCGCCGCCGAAACGGTGTTGGAGCAGGGTAGCCCAGACGGCCTCCGGGCCGGTCCGTGCAGCCAGGGTCGCGAGCGCCATCCGCAGGTCTCCCGGCGGTAGTGCGCCGATCTCCTCGCGCAGCCGGCCGCTCGACCCCCCGTCGTCCGCGACGGTCACGACCGCGGTGACCGCGCGGGTCACCGACCGGAGGGCGGACAGGGATGCTGCGAGCCCGTGGCCGCCGCCGAGGGCGACCACCCTGGGGCCGGCACCGGCGCCGGTCACTCGCGCCCCAGGTCGCGGTGGACCACGGACGCGTCTACTCCGTCCGCCACCATCCGAGCGGCGAGCTGCTCGGCCATCGCCACGCTGCGGTGCTTTCCGCCGGTGCAGCCCACCGCCAACGTCAGATAGTGCTTGCCCTCGCGGCGGTAGCCCTCGAAAAGCAGACGCAGCAGCTCGGCGTACCGGTCCAGGAACTCGACGGCCCCGGGCTGGGCGAGCACGTAGTCGCGGACCTCGGGATCGCGACCGGTGCGCGGGCGCAGCTCGGGCAACCAGTGCGGGTTGGGCAGGAACCGGCAGTCGACGACGAGATCGGCGTCCACCGGCAGGCCGTACTTGTAGCCGAAGGACACCAGCGTCGCCCGCAGAGAGCTCTCCGGCTTCTCCGCGAACGCCGCTACGATCTTGGCCCGAAGCTCGTGCACGTTCAGCCGGGTGGTGTCGATCACCAAATCGGCGTCGCCACGGAGATCTAGCTGGAGGGCCCGCTCGCGGGCGATGCCGTCGACCAGCCGACCGTCGCCCTGCAGCGGGTGCGGCCTGCGGACGCTGTCGAACCTGCGGACCAGGGCGTCGTCGCTCGCTTCCAGGAACACCACCTGGGGTCGGAGCCCACGCTCATCCAGGTCCTCCATCGCCGCTCGGAGGTCGGAGAAGAATGCCCGACTGCGTACGTCGACCACGACCGCGATGCGGCTCACCGCACCCTGCGAGCGGCCACCCAACTCGGCCATGGTGGCCAGCAGCGACGGCGGCAGGTTGTCCACGACGAACCAGCCGAGGTCCTCGAGGCACTTGGCGGCGGTGCTGCGGCCGGCCCCCGAAAGGCCCGTGATGATGACGAGATGGAGTGGTCCGGACGCGATGCCGGTCATCCGGCCGCCTCGATCTGCGGCGGCGGCGGGCGAGTCACCACCAGCTCGGCGTCGGCGCCCCTGATCTCGCCGGTCAGGGCGTCTACGGCCGGCACCGGAGTGTTGCCCTGGAGCGCGGCCAGCACCGCCTCGGCGGTGCGCCGGCCGATGCCGGGCACCTCGAGCACCTCCTCGACGGTCGCCGCCCGCAGTCGCTTGAGGGAGCCGAAGTGCCGGAGCAGCCCCTTGCGGCGGGTCTCCCCCAACCCCGGTACGCCGTCCAGCGCGCTCACCGTCATCGCCCGGGACCGCTTCTGCCGGTGGTAGGCGATGGCGAAGCGATGCGCCTCGTCGCGCACGCGCTGCAACAGGTAGAGGCCCTCGCTGTTGCGCGGCATGATGACCGGCTCGTCCTGCCCGGGCAGCCAGACCTCCTCCAGCCGCTTGGCCAATCCGCAGAGAGCGACGTCGTCGATCCCCAGCCCGGCCAGCGCGGCGGCGGCGGCCGCCACCTGCGGCGCTCCACCGTCGACGACGACGAGGTTCGGCGGGTAGGCGAACCGCCGCGGCCGACCGGTGTCGGGGTCCGGGCTGTCCGTCCGGGCCAGCTCACCGGTGCTGGCCCGCTCCTCCAGGTAGCGGCGGAACCGACGGGAGACGACCTCGTAAATGGCCGCGACGTCGTCGGCGCCCTCGGCCCCCCGGATGGCGAACCGGCGATACTCCGACCGGCGGGCCAGGCCGTCCTCGAACACGACCATGCTGGCCACGTTCGAGGTCCCCTGCAGATGTGACACGTCCATGCACTCGATCCGCAGCGGCGCCTGGTCGAGGCCGAGAGCCTCCTGGATCTCGGCCAGCGCGCGGGACCGGGCGGTCAGGTCGCTCGCCCGCTTCGTCTTGTGGACGGCGAGGGAGGACCTGGCGTTGCGCTCCACCGTCTCCAACAGGGCGCGCTTGTCGCCGCGGTGAGGCACTCGCAGCTCGACCGGGCGGCCGCGCCGCTCGCACAGCCACTGGGTCACCGCCTCGGCGTCTGGCGGCAACGCCGGCACGAGGATCGACCGCGGCACCTCCGCCTCGGCCCCGTCGCCGTTGGGGTCGCCGTAAACCTGGGCCAGGAACTGGCCGACCAGCTCCCCCGTGCTCAGGTCCTCGACCTTGTCCACCACCCAGCCTCGCTGACCGCGGACCCGTCCGCCGCGCACGTAGAAGACCTGGACGGCGGCCTCCAGCGGGTCCTCCGCGAAGGCGACCACGTCCGCGTCGGTGCCATCCGGCAGCACCACCGCCTGCTTCTCGACCGCCCGGCGCAGGGCGCCGATGTCGTCACGCAGCCGGGCCGCCCGCTCGTACTCCTGGCCGGCCGCGGCGGCTGCCATCTCCCGCTCCAGGCGCTTGAGATACGTACCGGTGGAGCCGGACATGAAGTCGCAGAAGTCATCGACGATGGCCCGGTGCTCGGCCGCGCTCACTCGGCCGACGCAGGGAGCCGAACACTTGCCGATGTAGCCCAGCAGGCACGGCCGGCCGACCTGGCCGGCCCGCTTGAAGACCCCGGCAGAACACGTCCGAGCCGGGAAGACCCGCAACAGCAGGTAGAGTGTCTCCCGGATCGCCCAGGCGTGGGCGTACGGGCCGAAGTAGCGGACCCCCTTCTTCTTGGGGCCGCGCATGACCTGCAGCCGCGGATAGTCCTCGTAGACGGTGACCGCAAGGCTCGGGTAGCTCTTGTCGTCGCGATAGCGCACGTTGAACCGCGGGTCGTACTCCTTGATCCAGCTGTACTCCAGCTGCAGCGCCTCGACCTCCGTGCTGACCACCGTCCAGTCCACGGCCGCCGCAGTTGACACCATCGACTGCGTGCGCACGTGGAGGTTGTGCAGGTCCTGGAAGTACGACGACAGCCGGCTGCGCAGGCTCTTGGCCTTGCCGACGTAGATGACCCGGCCGCGTTCGTCCCGGAATCGGTAGACCCCCGGCGAGTCCGGGATCGAACCCGGCAACGGTCGGTAGCTGGCCGGGTTCGCCATGCCCCCACCCTATGTCGGCGCTGCGGCCGGGACCGGGCGTTGCCGAGTCGACTTCCGAGCGCAGTCAGCCGGCGCGGGGCGCGCTGATCGAGCGGCTGCTCGAACGCTCGAGCGACTGAGCTAGGACGTCACCCGCAGCTCGGTCCCGACGACCTGCACCGGGATCCGCCGCAGGGCCGTCGGTGCCGGCCCGCCCTGCACCGCACCGGTCCCTCCGTCGAACACCGAGCCGTGGCACGGGCAGCTGAACTGGCGTGGCCCGCTGCGGTACTGCACGGTGCAGCCGGCGTGGCTGCAGATGGCCGAGAACGCGAGGAACCGGCCGCGCGCGGGCTGGACGACGTACGCCGGCGTGCCCGTGCCCGGCTCCGTGAACGCCAGGACCCCGCCAACGGACAGGGCGGACACCCGGCCGACCGCCGTACCGGCCGCCGGCTCGCTGGGCGAGACCGGGGACGACCCGGCTGGCGTCGGGGTGGGCGAGGACGCGGCGGGAGGTACCGCGGCCGGTCGCCGGCCGGTCCGGTCGCGGCCCAGCAGCCGGCCGAGGGCCGCGTCGGCGCCGGCGAGCGCCAGTACCCCGGCTCCGAGGAGGCCGGTGGCGACCACGCGCCGGTCGAGCCCCCCGGTGGCCGTCGTAGCCGCCGGCCGGCCCGCGGGCATCGGCCGGCGGCGGGCCAGTGCGGCATCCAGCGAAAGCACGCCTGCTGCCCCCACCCAGATCAGTGGCAGCCAGGCCGCCAGGAAGACGATGTCGGACCCGTAGTAGTAGGGCCGGGTGTTCCAGCTGACGGTGAGCAGGAAGCTCAGCGAGAGCGCCGCCCCGCCGGCCGCGGCGAGCCGGGTCCACAGCCCCAGCAGCGTGCCGAGCCCGACAGCCACCTCGGCAATGGCGATGAGGACGCCGAACAGCAGTGCGTGGCCGGCCACCGGCGCCAGCAGCGGCCGGACCGGGCTGGTCTCCCGGAACAGTGCCAGCTGGCCCTGGAAGGAGGTCCGCAGCTTGGGGTCGAAGAAGTTGGGGTCGGCGAGCTTCTGCAGGCCGGCGAAGGTGAAGGTGGCGCCCAGGAAGATCCGCTGAGGCAGCAGCACCCAGCCCGGCCGAGCGGCCCGGCCGGTCGGCCGCTGATCCACGGCGGTCTCCGCGCTCCCCATACCGCGCCTAACGGTTGTGCCCCGCAATTGGTTCAGCCCAGCCGTACGCCGGCCGGTGCACGGCTGTTCACCGCCCGGCCTCGGCGAGCACGGGGCAGGACTCGGCGATCGGCCGGCCCACCCGGTGGGCCAGCACGTCGCGCAGGAACACACCGGTGTGGCTTCCCAGCACCGTCGCGACCGCCTCGGGGGGGCCCTCCGCCACCACCGTGCCGCCTCCGCTGCCGCCCTCTGGCCCCATGTCGACCACCCAGTCGGCCGTCTTGATCACGTCAAGGTTGTGCTCGATCACGATGACCGTGTTGCCGGCGTCGACCAGCCGGCCGAGGACGACGAGCAGCTTTCGGATGTCCTCGAAGTGCAGCCCGGTCGTCGGCTCGTCGAGGACGTAGACGGTCCGGCCGGTCGAGCGCTTCTGAAGCTCGGCGGCCAGCTTGACCCGCTGGGCCTCGCCGCCGGACAGGGTGGGCGCCGGCTGGCCCAGCCGCACGTAGCCCAGCCCGACGTCGTTCAGCGTCCGCAGGTGCCGCGAGATCGCCGGCACCGCCTCGAAGAACGCCAGCGCCTCCTCGATGGAAAGGTCGAGAACCTCGCTGATCGTCTTCCCCTTGAAGTGGACCTCGAGCGTCTCGCGGTTGTACCGCGCCCCGGAGCAGACCTCGCACGGGACGTAGACGTCGGGTAGGAAGTTCATCTCGATCTTGATGGTGCCGTCGCCGGAGCAGGCCTCGCAGCGACCGCCCTTGACGTTGAAGGAGAACCGGCCCGGCTGGTAGCCGCGCACCTTGGCCTCGGTGGTCTCGGCGAACAGCCGGCGGATGTGGTCGAACACCCCGGTGTAGGTGGCCGGGTTGCTCCGCGGCGTACGGCCGATCGGGCTCTGGTCGACACCGACGACCTTGTCGACATCGGCCAGCCCGGTCACCCGCCGGTGCCGCCCCGGCACGGTGCGAGCGCCGTTCAGCCGGGACGCCAGGACGGCGAAGAGGATGTCGTTGACCAGGGTCGACTTGCCGGAGCCCGACACACCGGTCACCGCCACCAAGCAGCCCAACGGGAACGAGACGGTGACCTCGCGCAGGTTGTGCTCACGCGCGCCGTGCACGGTGAGCAGCCGCGACGAGGGTCGGCGGCGGATGTCGGGCACCGGGATCGAGCGGCGGCCGGACAGGTACGCCCCGGTCAGGGACACCTCGCTGGCCAGCAGCTTCTCGAGCGGTCCGGAGACCACGACCTCGCCGCCGTGTTCGCCGGCCCCGGGGCCGATGTCGACCACCCAGTCCGCATGCCGGATGGTGTCGGTGTCGTGCTCGACCACGATGAGGGTGTTGCCGAGGTCGCGAAGGCGGAGCAGCGTGTCGATCAGCCGCCGGTTGTCCCGCTGGTGCAGCCCGATCGACGGCTCGTCGAGCACGTACAGCACACCAACCAGGCCGGAGCCGATCTGGGTGGCCAGCCGGATCCGCTGCGCCTCGCCACCGGCCAGGGTGGCCGCCGCCCGGTCCAGGGACAGGTAGTCGAGACCGACGTCGAGCAGGAAGCCGAGCCGGGCGTTGACCTCCTTGAGCACCCGCTCCGCGATCCGTGCCTCACGCGCCCCCAGCCGCAGCTCGCCGAGGAAGCCGGCGCACTCCCCGATCGGCAGCCGGGCGACCTCGGCGATGGACCGGCCTCCGAGGGTCACCGCCAGCGACTCCGGCTTGAGCCGCGCGCCACCGCACGCCGGACAGGGCACGTCGCGCAGGTAGCCCTCCCATCGCTCCCGACCTGCGTCGGACTCGGCCTCGCGGTGCCGGCGTTCGAGGAACGGCACCACCCCTTCGAAAGAGGTGTAGTAGGAGCGCTCGCGCCCGTAGCGGTTGCGGTAACGGACGTGCACCTGGGTGTCGTGACCGTGCAGGACCGCCTTGCGGGCCCGGGCTGACAACCGCTCCCAGGGAGTGTCGAGACGGAAACCGACCGCGTCAGCCACCGCTTCCAGCAGCCGGCCGAAGTACTCCATCGAGTGACCGCTCGACCAGGGCGCCACCGCGCCCTCCGCCACCGACAGCGACGGATCGGGGACGACCAGCTCCGGGTCGACCTCCTTCCGGGTGCCGAGACCCGAGCATTCCGGGCAGGCGCCGTACGGCGAGTTGAACGAGAACGAGCGCGGCTGCAGCTCGTCGAAGGACAGGTCGTCATAGAGGCAGGCGAGATGCTCGGAGAACGTTCGCTCGCGGTTCGGGTCGTCGGCCGGCAGGTCGACGAAGTCGAGCACGACCAGGCCACCGCCGATGCCGAGCGCGGTCTCCACCGAGTCGGTCAGCCGGCGCCGCGCGGTGTCCTTGACCGTCAGCCGGTCGACGACCACCTCGATGGTGTGCTTCTCGTACTTCTTCAGCGCGGGTGGCTCGGCCAGGCTGACCGTCGCGCCGTCGACGCGGGCCCGGCTGAAGCCCTTCCCCTGCAGCTCCCGGAACAGCTCTGCGTACTCGCCCTTGCGGCCGCGCACGACCGGCGCCAGCACGGCGAACCGGGAGCCCGCCGGGAGCTCGAGCACCCGGTCGACGATCTGCTGCGGGGTCTGGCGGGCGATCGGCCGGCCGCACCGGGGACAGTGCGGCGCGCCGGCGCGGGCGTAGAGCAGCCGTAGGTAGTCGTAGACCTCGGTGATCGTCCCGACGGTCGACCGTGGGTTGCGGGAGGTGGACTTCTGGTCGATCGAGACGGCCGGCGACAGCCCCTCGATGAAGTCGACGTCGGGCTTGTCCAACTGGCCCAGGAACTGCCGAGCGTACGCCGAGAGCGACTCGACGTAGCGTCGCTGGCCCTCGGCGAAGATCGTGTCGAAAGCCAGGCTGGACTTGCCGGAGCCGGAGAGCCCGGTGAAGACGATCAACGCGTCTCGAGGCAGGTCGATCGAGACGTCGCGCAGGTTGTGCTCGCGCGCGCCGCGGACGACGAGACGGTCGGCCATGGGCCGGGCTCACTCCCAGACGTGACATCGGTGCCGGTCGTGGCCAGCGAGGGAGGCTCCGAGGGAGGCGCTGGTGGCCAGTCGCTGGCCTGTCG
>JBPCOB010000047.1:0-6821 GCA_051000715.1 Mycobacteriales bacterium | reverse complement strand
TTCCCCTCCCCCCCGCTCCAACACAAGCGGTCCCTCCCCCCTCTTCCTCCCCCCCCCCCCCCCCCCCCCCCCCCCGCGTCGCTAGCGCTTGCCGAACCGCTTCTCGAACTTCTCCACCCGGCCGCCGACGTCGAGGATCTTCTGCTTGCCGGTGTAGAAGGGGTGGCAGGCCGAGCACACGTCGGCGTGGATGCTGCCGCTGCGCGCCGTACTGCGGGTCGTGAAGGTGTTCCCGCACGTGCAGACAACGGTGGTCTCGCGGTACTCAGGGTGGATGTCGCTCTTCATTGCTTTCTCCTCACGATCTCGGTGCCGGTAACGCCAGGCGCGGCGTAACTACTCCCCCGGGCCGACCGTCGAGTTCTGGATCTGCATCAGGAACTCGACGTTGCTGCGGGTCGACTTCATCTTGCCCAGGAGCAGCTCGAGAGCCTGGCCCATCTCCAGCGCGTGCAGGACCCGCCGCAGCTTCCAGGTGATGGCGAGCTCCTCGGCGGACATCAGCAGCTCCTCCTTGCGGGTGCCGGACGCATCGACGTCAACCGCCGGGAAGATCCGCTTGTCGGCGAGCTTGCGGTCGAGCTTGAGCTCCATGTTGCCGGTGCCCTTGAACTCCTCGAAGATCACCTCGTCCATCCGGGAGCCGGTCTCGACCAGCGCGGTGGCCAGGATGGTCAGCGAGCCGCCGTGCTCGATGTTGCGTGCGGCGCCGAAGAAGCGCTTCGGGGGATAGAGCGCGGTCGAGTCGACACCGCCGGACAGGATGCGCCCGGAGGCCGGTGCCGCGAGGTTGTAGGCCCGTCCGAGCCGAGTGATCGAGTCGAGCAGGACGACGACGTCGTGCCCCATCTCGACCAGCCGCTTTGCTCGCTCGATGGACAGCTCCGCGACGGTGGTGTGATCCTCCGCCGGCCGGTCGAAAGTCGAGGCGATGACCTCGCCCTTCACCGACCGCTGCATGTCGGTGACCTCCTCCGGTCGCTCGTCGACCAGGACGACCATGAGGTGGCACTCGGGGTTGTTGGTGGTGATCGCGTTGGCGATGGACTGCAGCACCATGGTCTTGCCCGCCTTTGGCGGGCTGACGATCAAGCCGCGCTGGCCCTTACCGATCGGCGCCACCAGGTCGATGATGCGGGTCGTCAGGGCGGTCGCGTCGTTTTCCAGCCGAAGCCGGTCCTGGGGGTAGAGGGGGGTCAGCTTGTTGAACTCGATTCGGTCACGGGCCTGCTCGGGATCGGTCCCGTTGACCGCGTCCAGCCGAACTAGCGCGTTGAACTTCTCCCGCCGTTCGCCGTCCCGCGGTGCCTTGACCGCGCCGGTGACGGCGTCGCCCTTGCGCAAGCCGTACCGGCGTACCTGCGCCAGCGAGACATAGACGTCGTTGGCCCCGGGGAGGTAACCGGAGGTCCGGACGAAGGCGTAGTTGTCGAGGATGTCGACGATGCCAGCGACGGGAACCAGCACGTCGCCCTCGGCCACCGTCGGCTCAGCCTCACCGCCGAAGCGCTCACCCGGGCGGTTGCGGCTGCGGTTGCGGTCGCGGAACCGGCCGCGGCGCCGGTTGCTGCCCCTGTCGAAGTCCTCCTCGCGGCCAGCGGCCGGCTGCTGCCGGTCGCCGGACGGCGGCGCCTGCCGGTCGCCCGCTACCTGCGACGGGCGGTCCGCGCTCTGCTGCCGCCCGCCGTCTTGCCCGTCGCCGTTTTGCTGCTGGTCGCCGGCTGCCTGCGGCTGGCGATCATCCACCTGCTGGGTGCGATCCCCAGTCTGCTGCTGGCCACCGCGGCCGCGCTCCCACCGCTCCTGGCGACTGGTCCTTTCACGACGCGGAGGACGGTCAGCCGGCTCGGCGCTCGACGTCGGCTCCCTGGTCTGCAGCTGTTCCGGCGCCACGGTTGGTACGTCGGCGGGTGGCGAGTCGGTCAACGGAGTGGGCGCAGGGCCCGACGGTTCCGGCCGCGAGGGCGGCTGGCCGGCAACTGGTCGGCGGCGGCGGGTGCCAACCTCGCCGGGCGCGGAACTGCCGTTCGGCGGGCTGCCGTCTGCCTGCGGAGCGGCCGGCGAACCACTTGGCCCGGCCTGCCGGGAGGTGATCGCCTCGATCAGCTGGCTCTTGCGCATCCGGGCGGTCCCGGTGATGCCCAATCCCGTAGCCACGGCCTGGAGCTCGGGGAGCACCATCGCGGCCAAGCCGCTACCGGTGCCGCGGCGGCGACGGCTCGCCGTACCGCCGTTCTCGCCGTTGGTCGACGAGGAGGCCTCAGCCGGGCCGGCGCGCTCGCTCGACATGAGGTCAGTGCTGTCGCTCAATGAAAGTCCTTCCCTGAGTCGGCCGGCACGCCACATTGCGTACCGCCGGGGCTGGAGCGACCGGCGGGTGCCCCGCCGGAGTTGCTTCCCGCCAGCTGGTGGCGGGAAATCTTGGAACGGCCGCGCCGGAGCGCGCGTCACTCGCGCGGCCGGCGTGTGCTTCTAAGGGTTGGGCACCCGCTCACCGGCACCGCTCCGGCGGGCGGGGGCGCTCGACTGGTCGAGCACCGTGGCACCGGACGGAGAGGAGTCGGAGCGCCGCACGCCGTTGAGGGCGACGGCTGGTGGCGAGCGTAGTGCTCGGGCCCCGAAAGCGACTGTTCGACCTACAGAGTAAAGGTCCCTTGCCGCCAACGGCAACAACTCGCCGCGAGCCCGGTGCATTCCCGCCGGCTAGACGGCCTCCCGGACGGCCGGCTCCGCCAGCAGTGGCTGCCCAACCGGCGCCTGCGTGCCCACGCCGGCCCGGCGGGCAACGACCCACCAGACCAGGCCGTAGAGCAGGGTCAGGCCGCCGAAGCCCGCGGTCAGCGCCCGCAGCGGCACGTGACCTGACAGCACGCCGGCCAGCGCCTGGCTGACCGCGATGCCCAGCGTGGCGAATGTCACATCGGCGCTGAAGATGCGCCCGCGGATGGCATCCGGCACCACCAGCTGAAGGGCGTACGTCGACAGCGTCCAGTTCGCCCCGCCACCCATATGGGCCACGACCAGCAGGACCAGCATGAGGGGGAAGACCGGCGCGACCGCTACCCCAAGATAGACCGCCCCGAAGAGCACCATGGCGGCCGCCAGCGTCCCGGCCAGCCGGGCCGGCGAGCGCGTCCGACGCCCGAAGAGCAGCGGCCAGGACAGCGCACCGAGCCCACGGGCGGCGTACATCAGGCCGCTGCCTACCGCTCCCACGCCGAAGATCGAGGTGGCGTAGAGCGGGAAGAGCGTGAGCGAGCCGTTCCCCAGGGCCGGGCCGCTCTTGGCGAAGAGCAGGGCGCGCACGCGGGGCTCGTGACGCGCGTACGCCGCCGCCTCGGCCAGGTCGGAGCGCAGCCGCGTACGCCGGGCCGGACGCGCCTGCTGCATGGACCGGCGGGTGGCGCCGGTTAGCGCGGCTGACACCAGGAACGACGCGGCGTCCACGATGAAACAGACCCGTGGACTGGTCGCGGCCGCCAGCAGGCCGCCCGCCGCGGCACCGACGGCCAGCATGCTGCCCCAGGCGGCGCCGTTGAGGACGTTGGCCGTCTCCAGGTCGCGGACATCGACGAGGTTCGGCAGCGCCGCGGTGGACGCCGGCACGAAGAACGCCTTGGCCACCGCGATGCCAGCGACCGCCACCAGGGCCACCCACGCCGTGCTCACCGAGTGCACGGCAAGCAACAGCACCGTCACCGCGGCCGAGACCAGGTCCGCGCCGACCATCAGCTTGCGGCGGTCGAGCCGGTCGGCCAGCGCTCCGCCGTACGGCGAGACCAGCGAGAACGCCAACGTGTCCACGGCCAGCACCAGGCCACCCACCAGGCCGCCGCCGGTGAGGGTTGCCAGCAGGGTCACCAACGGGACGAGAGCGAACCAGTCGCCGCCCAGGCTGATCAGCGAGCCGAGATAGACCCGGCGGAAGTCCCGCTCCCGGCGGAGCAGGTCGAGCGCGCCCCGCACCGTCTCTCCTAGCTCGTGGGGTAGGCAGACAGGATCTCATCGTCGACGCCACGGACGGCCGGCGGCCCATCGGGCCGGCCTCACCGTCAGTGTTGCTCGGCTCGCCCGACCAGGGTCCCCAGCACCGCGCCGTAGACCACATGGGCCGCCACCATCGACGCCGGCCGCCCCGGCCGGTCCCGGTGCGGCGGCGGCAGCACTCCGAGCGCCGGCAGCCAGCCGGCGTAGCTGGCGGCCCAGACCCCCAGGCCGGAGGTGATGCCGGTCGCGGCCTGCGGGCCGGGGAGCCACCCCTGCCCTCGCAATGCTCCGTACGCCGCGCCGGTGCCGGCGCCGAAGGCCACATGGGCGGTGGTGCCCAGCAGTCGACGGACCGGCCGTGGCGGCCTCGACCCGGCCCGGTGCAGCAGGCGGTCGGTGATGTGCTGCGGCGGGTGCTTGCCCATGAGGCCCGCCTTGTCGGCCGCAAGCATCACCACCGACATGGCCCCCGTGGCGGCCAGGCCCGCGCCGGCTCCGCGACCCAGGCCGGCCGGCAACGATGTTGTCATGGGCTCCTCCTTCCCGGTTTCGTTCACAGACACCCGGAGACGCCATCCGCATGGCGATCCAGCATGTGGTGCTGTTCCAGTTCCCCGCCGACCTCTCCGCGGAGGATGACAGGACCCTCCGGGCGCGGGTAGCGGGCTGGCCGGTAGAGATCGGCGGCTTCCACCGGCTGCGCTTCGGCAGCGACCTGACCGGCGCACGCACCGCCGGCTACCACTATCTGCTGCTCACCGAGTTCGACGACGACGACGCCCTGCGGCGCTACACCGCGCACCCGGTGCACCGGGCGTTCGTGGACTGGGTGCACGAGAAAGGCTCGACGGAGCTCGCCTTCGACTACGCCCTCACCGCCGACACCGCGCTCGTCGGAGATTGATCACATTCGCTCCGGGGCACTGACCCCGAGCAGTTCCAGCCCGTTCGCCAGGACCACCCGGGTCGCCTCGCACAGCCAGAGCCGAGCTGCGGTCAGCGGCGTCACCGGCTCGTCGCCCATCGGCAGCACCCGGCAGGCGTCGTAGAAGCGGTGGTAGGTGCCGGCCAGCTCCTCGAGGTAGCGGGCCACCCGATGCGGTGCGCGCAGCTCGGCCGCGCTGGCCACCACCCGCGGGAACTCCCCCAACGCCCGCAGCAGGTCACCCTCCCTCTCGGTGCCGAGCAGACCGGCGTCGTAGTCGTCGCCCCGGGCGATGCCGAGCTCGGCCGCGTTGCGCAGCAGGGAGGCGATCCGGGCGTGGGCGTACTGCACATAGAAGACCGGGTTGTCGCTGTCCTGCCGGCTGATCAGGTCGAGGTCGAGGTCGAGGGTGGAGTCGGTACTGGACCGAGCCAGCGAGTAGCGGGCGCTGTCGACCCCCACCGCGTCCACCAGATCCTCGAGGGTCACCAGGTCGCCGGCCCGCTTGCTCATCTTGACCAGCTCGCCCCCCCGCAGCAGCCGCACCATCTGGCCGATCAGCACTTCCAGCGTTTCGTCTGGGTCGTCGCCGAAGCAGGACACCATCGCGCGCAGCCGGTTGACGTAGCCATGGTGATCTGCGCCCAGCATGATCACGATTTTGTCGAAGCCGCGCTCCCGCTTGTCGAGGTAGTACGCCGCATCACGGGTGAAGTACGTCGTCGTCCCGTCGGACTTGACCAGCACCCGGTCCTTGTCGTCGCCGAACTCGCTGCTGCGCATCCACAGGGCGCCGTCCGCCTCGTAGACGTGGCCCTCGGCGCGCAACCGCTCGATCGCCGCGTCGACGGCGCCCGAGTCGTGCAGCGAGCGCTCGAGGAAGTAGAGGTCGAAGACCACGCCGAACCCGGCCAGCGCGGACTTGATCGCCGCGAACATCCGCTCGAGACCCTCCCGGCGGAAAACCTCGAGCGCCTCGTCGGCCGGGAGCTCGAGCGCGCCGGGCACCGCGTCCACCACCTGCTGGGCGACCTCGGCGACGTACACGCCGGCGTAGCCGTCCGCCGGTGTCGGCAGCCCACGCGCGGCGGCGTACAGGGAGGCGGCGAACCGGTCGATCTGTACGCCGGCGTCGTTGAAGTAGTACTCGCGGCTGACCTCGGCACCGGTGGCGGTCAGCAGCCGACCGAGGGCGTCCCCCACCGCCGCCCACCGGACGTGGCCCAGGTGCAGCGGCCCGGTCGGGTTGCCGCTGATGAACTCCAGGTTGAGCCGCTGTCCGGCGTTCTCGGTGGTGTGCCCGTACGACGGTCCCTCGGTCACCACGGTGCGTGCGAGCTCGCCGAGGGCGTTGCGACGGAGCCGGACGTTGAGGAACCCCGGGCCGGCCACGTCGACGCCGGCGACGCCGGCCGCGGCGCGAAGGCGGCTCGCGAGCAGCTCGGCGACCTCCCAAGCCGGCCGGCCGGCCGGCTTGGCTAGCTGCAGCGCGACATTGCTGGCGTAGTCGCCGTACTCCCGGTTCTTGGGCCGCTCAACCACAGCGCGGGCCGGCACCGGGACCGTCAGCTCGCCTGCCTCCACCGCCTGGCCGACAACGGCCAGGATCGCGGCGGAGAGTTCGGCCGGAGTCACCGGCCCGACGTTACAGACCGGCCACGTTCCCATGTCGTCCCGCACGTGCGACGGCCGGCTACCGAGAGTTCCGGCGGCCGGCCGTCGACGGCGACGTGTGCTGCGGAATCAGCGCAGGCGGTCGCAGAGGTCGTAGACGCGACTGCTGTAGATGATCTGCTTGTGCCCGTTCGCAAAAAGCTTCACCAGGCTGACCCCGTGCAGGATCTCGTATCCCGGATGGGGCTTGTCCCCTGGGTGCAGCGACGCTGAGAAGGGCCCGAAGCCATAGAAG
>JBPCOB010000046.1:0-17266 GCA_051000715.1 Mycobacteriales bacterium | reverse complement strand
GTCCAGCGTGCGGCTGGCTGGCCGCACGAGCCCCGTGCTGATGAGCGCAGCGAGGGCGTGCGGCGCCACGGGCAGCAAGCGGGCCACCGGTCGACCGTTGGAAGTGATCTCCAGGGACTCTCCGCGTTGCACCCGGGCCAACACCCCGGCCGTGTCCTGGTTCAACTCCCGGACGGGAACCTGCCGCATAATCAGAAGCGTACTACTGCGTGTACTACAACGCTCCGCGGTTCACGACGGCTGGCGGATGCCGGCGCCCCACTTTTCCTCGATCCGGCCGAACCGCCAGACCGCCAGCGCAACGACCCAGGTCAGAACGAACAGAGCGACGATCGCGTAGCCCACGACGTTCAGGTCAAGAGTAGATACCCAGTTCCAGAACGCACCGGTCAACGACAGCTTCTCGGCCAGAATCGACAGTAGCTCGATCAAGCCGATGATGAGCGCGACCGCGACCGACAGTCCCGTGATCGTTATGTTGTAGTACACCTTGCGGACGGGCTTGGAGAAGGCCCAGTCGTACGCGAAATTCATGAAGCAGCCGTCGATGGTGTCGAGCAGAGACATCCCGGCCGCGAAGAGCACCGGCAGGCACAGGATCGCGTACCACGGCAGCAGGGATGCTGCGCCCGCGCCGGCCAGGACCAACAGTGACACTTCGGTCGCCGTGTCGAATCCCAGGCCGAACAGCAGGCCGACCGGGTACATCTGCCACGGTTTGGTGACTGCCCTCGTCACCCGGCCCAGAATCCGGTTCATCAGCCCGCGCTTGTTGAGCTGCTCCTCGAGTGCCGCCTCGTCGTAGCGGCCCCGTCGCATCTCGCGGAACACCCGGACGATGCCGGCCAGGATGATCAGGTTGATGATCCCGATGATGGTCAGGAACGTTCCCGAGATTAGCGTCCCGACCAGGCCGGTCACGTTCTGAAGGGTGGAACCCTGGTTCTCGACCTGCCCGGCGAGCGCCCGTACGCCGACGCTGAGAAGCAAGCAGAGTCCGAACACGACGGAGGAGTGACCGAGAGAAAACCAGAACCCGACCGACAGTGGCCGCTCTCGCTCGGCCATGAGCTTTCGGGTGGTGTTGTCGATGGCTGCGATGTGGTCGGCGTCGAAGGCGTGGCGCATACCGAGGATGTACGCCGTGACGCCGAGCCCGATACCGAAGATCTTACCGCCGGCCAGGTTGTAGTGGTGCGGCGCCACGATGGCGATCAGAGTGCCCCAGCCGATGAGGTGCAGGGCGACGATGAACGCCGTGATGCCACTCAACCGGGCCCACTCCGGGCCGCTGAGGCGGCTCTTGACCCGTTGGAGAACCGGAGCACTGGCGACCACGGGGGCGGACGCGGTCATTCGACCTCCGAGGACGCTAGAGACGAGACGCGGGCTGCGCCCTCGTTGCCTGACGAGCAGCGTAGGCGCGACAGCGTCGCTATTGCAACACGTTCGCAGTAACTGGCCTCGCCGGTTCAGAGCTGCCCTTGAGTCGGCCGGCAGGGCGCCCGTGTCATCGCGGTGGCCGGGCCAGCGAGACGGCGGCGGCCACCAGTACGCCGGCTGTCCCCAACGCGAGCGGGCCCGGCCCGGCCAGCCCGGTGCTCGCGAATCGCAGTCCGGCGATGAGCGCCAGCACCGCCCCGGCGCCACACGCTGCGGCCAGCAGCCGTCGCCGCACCAGCCCGCTCACCTTCCCAGCGTAGGCAGCGCCGCTCCTCGCAGCCACGTTTCGGTCGGTCCGGGGTCGTTCGCAACCGCCCGCGCCCGTCGCGCGCCACTATTAGCCCGTGAGCGTCCTCGCCGAGAACATCCTGAACCTGCACGGGGTCCTCGCGTTGCTGCTCGTGTTCAGCCTCGTCGCCCTCGAGGCCTCGGCTTTCCTCGGCTTCCTGTTCCCCGGCGAGATCGCCTGCATCCTGGGTGGCGTGCTGGCCTTCCAGGGCCGGGTTTCGCTGGCCGCTGCCATGGCCGCCGGGATCTGCGGCGCCGTCGCCGGCGACAGCATCGGCTACGCCGTCGGACGGCGGTACGGCGAGCGCCTGCTCAACCGGCTGCCGAGCGCCCTGATGAAGCCGGAGCACATCGAAAAGGCCAAGTCCACCGTGGGCCGGCTCGGCGGCAAGGCCGTCTTCGTCGGCCGGTTCACGGCCGCGTTGCGGGTGCTGGTCCCGGGACTGTGCGGGATGGCGAGGATGCCCTACCGCACCTTCGCGACCTACAACATCGCTGGTGGTGTTGTCTGGGCCGGCGGCAGCGTCCTGCTGGGCTATCTCGCCGGCGCCGGCTGGCGCCAGCTCAACCATGCGCTGTCGGTGGCCGGGCTCGGCCTGCTGGGCCTGCTCGCGGTGGTCGGCCTGGTCGTGCTGGTGGTCCGCCGCCGGAGAGCGGCCGCCGACCGGCTGGGTGAGGGCAGTTCGCCGCCGCCGCAGTCAGCCGGCGTCGACCGCTGAGCCAGCGGGGGGCGGCGGTACGGCGGCGGCAGGGTGGCGCCGCGCGTCGTACCGGTTGAAGGCCGGCAGCAGGATGGCGAGCACGCCGCAGCCCGCCACGCAGAGAACCCCACCGGAGACCACCGACGTACGGACGGTGGTGAGAGCGGCCACGGCGCCGGCCTCGACATTGCCGAGCAGCGGCCCGGTCGAGTAGCTGATCTGCTCGATGCCGGCCAGCCGGCCACGCAGGGAGTCCGGAATGGTCTGGTTCCAGATCGTGGAGCGGAAGATGCCGCTGATCATGTCGGCCGCTCCGGCCAGGCCGAGCATGACCAGCGCCAGCCACAGCGAGCTGGCGAGCCCGAAGCCGACGATGGCCAGTCCCCAGGCAGTGGCCGCGAGCAGGATGGCGCGCCCGTGCCGGCCCACCGAGGCGGTCCAGCCGCTGGTCAGCGTTGCCAGCATCGATCCCACCGATGGAGCGGCGTAGAGCAGGCCCAGGACGCCGGGGCCCCCGTACCGGGTGGCCAGCGCCGGGAACAGCGCGATCGGCATGCCGAAGAGCATCGCGTTGATATCTACGAGGTACGTGCCCATCAGCTCCGGTCGGCTGCGGGCGTAGCGCAAGCCCTCGGCGATCCGGCGCAGGCTGGGCCGCTCGGCCTCCGGCGGTGGGGGAACGGCGCGCATCAGCCCCAGCGCCACCAGCGAGGCGGCGAAGCTAGCCACGTCCACCGCGTACGTCGCCGGCAGACCGGCCAGCGCGATCAGGAGCCCACCGAGCGGCGGGCCGAGCACCATCCCGAAGGTGCTCCGCAGCGAGTTCAGCGCGGCGGCGGCGGGAACCTCCTCGCGGCGGACGATCCGGGGCACCAGCGCGTCCAGGGACGGCCGCTGGATGCCGTCGAAAGTGGCCGCCACACCGGCGACGAAGAACAGGACCCACAGCTGCGGGCGCGGGAGCAGCGCGTTGACCGCCAGGACGCCGGATACGAACGCGAGGCCCAGCTCGGAGAGCAGTACCAGCCGGCGCCTGTCGTGGGCGTCGGCCAGCGCGCCTCCCACCAGGGCCGCGACCAGCAACGGCGCCAGCTCGACCAGCGAGAGCATCCCCACCGCCAGCGACGAGTGGGTCAGGGCGAATACCTGGAACGGCACCGCGACATAGGTGATCATGCTGCCGGCGAAGGAGACGGCCTGGCCGAAGAACAGCAGCCGGAAGTCCCGCGAGGTGCGCAGCGGCCCCACGTCGATGGTCGCCGCGCGTATCAGCGACCGCCGGCCGGCTGCGGCGACCGGAGCCGGCGACGCCTCGCCGGTGCCGGCGGCAACCGGATCGGCGCTCGCGCGGGAGCCGGCCCCGTGCGGTGTCTCGGTCACGGGTTCCCACCGTGACAGCGCGCGCGCAGAGCGTCCAGCGGATTGCTTGGCAGGATGAGGCAGTGACCACCGCCGACCTGCCCCACAACCCGTACTCGGACTCCAACGGTCAAGTCGTCGCCGTGCTCGGAGGCACGGGGGCGCAGGGCCGCGGTCTCGCGAGCCGGCTGGCACTGGCCGGCGTCCGGGTCGTGATCGGCTCCCGGCACGCCGGGCGCGCCGCGAACGCGGCGGAGACGATACGGAACTCCGGCCGCAACCTGCCGATCACCGGTGCGGCCAACGCCGCCGCCGCGGGCGCCGCCGAGGTTGTGATCGTGGCCGTACCGTGGGCAGGGCACCGGTTACTCCTCGAGGAGCTGGCGCCGGTGCTGGCGGGCAAGGTCGTGGTCGACTGCGTCAACCCGCTCGGCTTTGACACCCACGGCCCCTACGCCCTGCAGGTCGAGGAGGGCAGCGCCGCCGAGCAGGCGGCCGCCGTACTGCCCGGGAGCCCGGTGGTCGGCGCCTTCCACCACGTCTCCGCTGCCCTGTTGTTGGCGCCTGACGTTCCGCTGATCGAGACCGACGTGCTGGTGGTGGGCGACGACCGGGCCGCCGTGGACCTCGTCATCGCGCTGACCGGACGGATCCCCGGCATGCGTGGCGTCTACGCCGGGCGGTTGCGCAACGCCGGCCAGGTAGAGGCGATGACCGCGAACCTCATCGCCATCAACCGGCGGTACCGCTCGCACGCGGGGCTCCGTGTCACCGGCCTGTGAGGACGACCTCGGTACGCCGGTCGAGCTGCCGGCGGGCGGCGTACGCCGGGTGGTCTCGCTGGTGCCCTCGCTGACCGAGTCGGTGGCGGTGACTGCGCCGGGCCTGCTCGTCGGTGCCACCGACTGGTGCACGCACCCGGCCGACCTGGACGTCGTGCGGGTCCGGGGCACCAAGAACCCCGACGTCGAGCGGGTGCTCGCCCTGCGGCCGGACCTGGTGGTGGCCAACGAGGAGGAGAACCGCGACGCCGACATCGCCGCTCTCCGGACCGCCGGGGTCGCCGTCTGGGTCACCGCCCCCCGGACGCTGGCGGAGGGGCTCGGCTCGCTGGAGCGGATGCTGGCCGCGCTCGCCCTCGGTACGCCGCCCTGGCTGGCGGCGGCCCGGTCGGCCTGGGCACCGGCGTACGCCGGTCCGCGGCGCCGGGCGCTGGTGCCGATCTGGCGGCGGCCGTGGATGGCCCTCGGCCGCGACACCTTCGCCGGGGACGTGCTGGCCCGCCTCGGCGTGGACAACGTCTGCGCGGCCGACGACAGCCGCTACCCGAAGATCGACCTGGAGGTGGTCCGGTCGCTCGGCGTGGACCTCGTAGTCCTCCCGGACGAGCCGTACGCCTTCTCGGCTACGGACGGGCCGGAGGCCTTTGCGGGCTGGGCCGTGCCGGTCGCCTGCGTCTCCGGCCGGCACCTGACCTGGTACGGGCCGTCGTTGGCCGAGACCCGGCACGTCCTCGTGAGCCAGCTGGCCAGCGCGGCCCCGGCTCCTGGGGTCACTGAGGACTTAGGCCCGGCACGACCCACCGGCTAGAAGAAGTTGTGCTCGGCCGCCGGATAGCCGCCGGTCCGGACGTCGTCGGCGAACGCCTGCGCCGCCCCGGCCAGGACCGACCTGAGGTCGGCGTAGCGCTTCACGAAGCGCGGCACCGGGTCGGGACGCAGTCCGGCCATGTCCTGCCACACGAGCACCTGCGCGTCACAGTCCGGCCCGGCCCCGATGCCGACCGTGGGGATGTCCAGCTCGCCGGTAACCCGCTTGGCCACGTCCGCGGGGACCATCTCCAGCACGACCGCGAAGGCGCCGGCCTCCTGGACCGCCCGCGCGTCCTCGACGATCTGGTCGGCCGACTCGCCGCGGCCCTGGACCCGGTAGCCGCCGATCCGGTGCTCGCTCTGGGGGGTGAAGCCGAGATGGGCCATCACCGGGATGCCGGCGTCCACCACGGCCCGGATCTGGCGGATCACGGTCGAGCCGCCCTCGAGCTTCACCGCGTGCGCGCCACCTTCCTTCAGAAAGCGGACCGCGGTGGTCAGGGCCTGCTCCGGGCTGGTCTGGTAGGAGCCGAACGGCAGGTCGGCGACGACGAGCGCCAGCCGGGTGCTGCGTACGACGGCGCCCACCAGAGGCATCAGCTCGTCCACGGTGACCGGCACGGTGGTCTCGTACCCGAGCACATTGTTCGCGGCGGAGTCCCCCACGAGCAGGACCGGAATGCCGACCGAGTCGAAGATGGCGGCCGCGTACTGGTCGTAGGCGGTCAGCATCGGCCACTTCTCGCCGCGCTCCTTCGCCGCCCGTAGGTGCGGCACCCGCACGCGCTTTCTTGTCTTGCCGCCGTACAGGAAGGTCTCGCTCGCGACCAATTCCGGATCCTGCGTCATCGCCGAAACTCCCCTCTCGAGGCGCCGGACGGCGTCCCCGGAGACCTCGATCGTCTCAGAACCGCCGGCGGTCGCCTCGGCCGGTCGGGTGGCCGGCGACGGGACCGCTCGGTTACCGTTCGTGAGACGAGACGGTTCCGTATCGGAACTCCGCAATCTGACCGGGAGCAGTGGCTATGGACGACCGGCAGGCTCACGACCGGCGCTGGTGGATTCTCGGGGTGCTCGTGATCAGCATGCTGGTCGTCATCCTCGACAACACGATCCTCAACGTCGCGCTGCCGACGATCGAGAAGACACTGCACGCGTCGCAGAGCCAGCAGGAGTGGTTCATCGACGCCTACACGCTGGTCTTTGCGGGGCTGCTGTTCACCTACGGTGTGCTGGGCGACCGGTACGGGCGCAAGCGCATGCTGATGATCGGGCTGGCGCTGTTCGGTCTCGCCTCGCTGGCCTCGGCGTTCGCGTCGTCGCCGGGGATGCTGATCGTCATGCGGGCGCTGATGGGGATCGGCGGGGCCGCGGTGCTGCCCTCGACGCTGTCCATCATCACCAACGTCTTCGACCCGGCCGAGCGGGGCCGGGCCATCGGCATCTGGGCGGGTTTCACCGGCCTTGCGGTGTCGATCGGGCCGATCACGGGGGGCGCGTTGCTCGAGCGGTTCTGGTGGGGCTCGGTCTTCCTGGTCAACGTGCCGGTCGTGATCGTCGGCCTGATCGCCATCCGGACGTTGGTGCCGGAGTCGAAGAACCCGAACCCGCAGGGCCTCGACGTCCCCGGCGTGGTGATCTCGATGGTCGGCCTGGTGACGCTCGTGTACGGGATCATCAAGGGCGGCCAGCACAACGACTGGACCAGCCCCGTCGTGCTGACCTCGCTGATCGGCGGCGTAGCGCTGCTGGTCGTGTTCGGGTTCTACGAGCGGCACGTGCCGCACCCGTCCCTGGATGTGGACCTCTTCCGGAACCCGGCCTTCTCGGCCGCCTGCGCCGCCATCACGCTGGTGTTCTTCGCGCTGTTCGGCTCGATCTTCTTTCTGACGTTCTACCTGCAGTTCGACCGCGGCTACTCCCCGCTCGAGGCCGGCGTACGGCTGCTGCCCACCGCACTGGCCCTCGCCTTCTTCGCGCCCCGCAGCGCCAAGATGGTCAAGCGGTTCGGCGCGAAGGCGGTCTGTGGCGTCGGGATGGGACTCGTCACCCTCGCGTTCCTGACCTACCAGCTGATCGACACCAGCACCTCCATCTGGGTGCTGGAGGGGCTGCTCTTCGTCCAGGGCGCCGGCATGGCCAACGTCATGGCGCCGGCCACCGAGTCGATCATGTCGACGCTGCCTCGCGAGCGGGCCGGCGCCGGGTCCGCCGTCAACAACACGGTCCGCCAGGTGGGCGGAGCGCTCGGCGTGGCGATCCTGGGCTCGATCCTGTCGGCCAGCTATCGCAGCGCCATCGAGCCACACCTGGGGGTGCTGCCGCCGGCCCTGCGCAACTCCGCCGGGGAGTCGCTCGGCGGCACCCTGCGCGTCGTCGAGCAGGTGGGCGGAGGCTCGGGAGGTCTGGTGGCGGCGGCCAAGGCCGCCTACATCCACGCGCTGCATGCCGCGTCGCTCGGTTCCGCCCTGGTCGCCTTCATCGGCCTGCTGGTCGTGCTGAGGTGGCTCCCCGGAGTGCGGCCGGCCGGACGTGGTTCCGCCGAGGCGGGGCCGGACGGCGTCGAGGAGCTTGCGGCTTCTCGGGCCGGAGTGTGAGGGACGGATGACACCGCCGGAGGTTCAGGCGGCCCGGCCGCCGGGGCGGCCCCGCAGCCTCACCGCCGAACAGGCGATCATCGACGCCACTCTCACGATGCTGGTCGAGAGCGGTGTCGGCGGGCTGTCGGTGGAGGCGGTCGCGGTCCGGGCCGGCGTGGGCAAGGCGACCATCTACCGCAGGTGGGCGAGCAAGGACGCGCTGGTCATCGACGCGCTGGCTCGGCTGGAGGCGGACGAGTCGCCGCAGGTGCGCGGCGTCTCCCTCAGGGACGACCTGGTCACCCTGCTCGAGGCAGTACGCCGCAAGTCCACTTCGACGCTGGCCGGACGGATCCTGCCGCGAATGGTGGCCGAGGCGGGGTGCCGGCACGATCTCATGACGCGTTATCGCGAGAAGGTGGTGGCACCGCGGCGGGCTCGCTTCATGGACGTGCTCCGCGCGGGCATGGACCGCGGCGACCTGCGCGCCGACCTGGACCTGGAGCTGGTGGTGGACCTCCTCGTCGCGCCGGTGGTCTACCGGCTGCTGATGCGTACCGACGACCGTCCACTGCCGCGCGACCTCCCGGCGGCCGTGGTCGACGCCGTACTGGGCGGCATCGCCGGGCGCTGAGGTGTGTCAGCCGGGTTGGTCCCGCCACCGGCTGGTGATCGGGATCCGACGGTCCCGGCCGAACGCGCGCAACGAGATCTTGGGACCGGGCGGGTGCTGCCGGCGCTTGTACTCCGCGGAGTCCACCATCGCCAGGACGCGATCCACGACGGCCGGGTCGTGACCGGCCGCGACGAGCTGCGAACGGCCGAGGTCCCGGCCGACGTAGTCCTCGAGCACCCGGTCTAGGACGGCGTAGTCCGGCAGCCGGTCGCTGTCGAGCTGGTCCGGCGCAAGCTCCGCCGACGGCTGCTTGGTGATCGTGTGCTCGGGAATCGGGGGAGTGCCGCCGCGCGCCGTTGCCTGCGTGTTGCGCCACCGGGCCAACCCCCACACCAGCGTCTTGGGCACGTCCTTGATCGGTGCGAAGCCGCCTGCCGAGTCGCCGTACAGGGTGGTGTAGCCGGTGGCCAGCTCGCTCTTGTTGCCGGTGGTCAGGACCAGGTGGCCGAACTCGTTCGACAGCGCCATCAGCGTCGTGCCGCGGACCCGGGCCTGCACGTTCTCGGCGGCGGTCCCGTGCAGGTCCAGCGACTTCGCGTACGCCTCGACCATCGGCTCGATGTTGACCAGCGACCAGTGCAGCCGCTGTCGGGTGGCGAGCTCCTCGGCATCCCGGACAGAGTGCTCGCTGGACCAGCGGCCAGGCAGGCCGATTACGTGTACGGCGTCCGGACCGATGGCGTCGGCGGCGATCGTGGCGACCAGCGCCGAGTCGACGCCACCGGAGAGCCCGATCAGCACCGAGGCGAAGCCGTTCTTGCGCACGTAGTCGCGGGTGCCGGTCACCAGGGCCGCATAGACCTCGGCCTCGTCGCCGAGACGCTCGGCGCGACCGTGGGTCAACGGGGCCCACGCCGGCAACGGCTCCGTCTCGGTGGTCGTCCGCTCGACCCGCATCATGGTGCCGTCGCCGGCGTCCACCGTGCCGGTCCGGTCGTCTGCCGCCGCCGGCAGCTCGAGATCCGCGATCAGCAGGCCGGACTGGAACTGTGGCGCCCGAGCGACCACATCGCCGGCCGCGTCGACCACGAGAGAGTCACCTTCGAAGACCAGCTCGTCCTGGCCGCCGTACATGTTGACGTAGGCGAGTGCCGCACCGGCCTCACGGGCGCGGCGGCGTACCAGGTCGAGCCGAAAGTCGTCCTTGTCGCGCTCGTACGGCGAGCCGTTGATGCATACGACCAGGCCGACGCCGGCACGCCGGGAAACCGCGATCGGGCCGCCGTCCTGCCAGAGGTCTTCACAGATCGTCATCGCGACGTCGACGCCGTGCAGGCGCACGACGGGCAACCGGTCGCCGGGGACGAAGTAACGGAACTCGTCGAAGACGCCGTAGTTGGGCAGGTGGTGCTTGGCGTAGCGGGCCACCACCCGGCCGGCATGGATCAGCGCGGCGGCGTTCTGCGGTTCACCGGACGGCTGGCCCAGCGGCGTCGCCCGGCCGGGTTCACCGGAGGCGTCGAGGTAGCCGACGACGACCGCGGTCGACCCGAAGCCCTCATCGGCGAGACGGATGGCGAGCCGCTCGAGCGCCGTACGGGAGGCCTGCACGAAGGAGCGGCGCAGGACCAGGTCCTCCGCGGGATACCCGGTGAGGGTCATCTCGGGAAACGCCACCAGGTGGGCACCCTGGGCGGCGGCGTGCCTCGTCCAGCCGACTACGACATCGGCGTTTCCGGCCAGGTCGCCCACCGTCAGGTCGACCTGCGCCAGCCCGACGCGCAGCTGCGGCATGCGCAAGCCTCCTCGACTGATCGCCTGCCCAGCCTACGTTCCCGTCCTCGACGTGGCCGTCAGAGCCGGCAGCTGTCCGCGGGCTAGTCAGGCTTGGCAAGATTGCGTTTCATGGACGTGCCGGACTCCGCCGTACCAGCCCTTGATCCGCACGAGGTCGTTGCGCGTGCCCGGGCGGCCTACGGGCCGGGCGGGCGCTTACCGTTGCCGGAGTCGGTGACCTGGGACATCTTCCCGTTCGAGGGGCCCCCTGCTCGTCAAGACGCTCGACGACCCGGTGCTGCCAGAGCCACCGCGGCACGGCGAGGACCCGCGTGACTGCTCGCCCTGCCGGCGGGCCGACGACTCGTGCCTGTGGACCCACGAGCCCGCGGAGCTGGGCGTGCTGACCGTCCGGATCGAGCGGGCGCTGCGGTCAGAGCCGGGTATCGGCCGGGTGCACGTCAACCGCTGGGGAGACGGCGGCGCGCACCTGCACGTGTGGTTCCTCGGCCGGCGCCCGCGGACCTGGTGCAGCTGCGGGGTTCGTGCCTGCCGGACTGGCTGGACATCTTGCCGCCACTGCCGGAGCCGCAGTGGACCGCGATCGGCCGGCACGTCGCCCGGGCGCTTGCGGCGTACGGCGGCACGGCGCGCCACTGAGGTGAGAGAGCGCTGTCGGGGATGGCCCCCTTCCCAGGGTCGGTAGCGACCTCAAGCTGCCGGACTGCTGCGTGCTGATGGCGGCCGAGCAGACGCACGGCGCCGTGGCCACCTTCGACCATCGGCCGGCCGGTGCAGCCCTCGAGCGCGGACTGGCTGTCCGAGACCGGTAGGCGATCCGCTCAGCGCAGACTCAACCGAGACTCCGCAGCTTGCACGACGGCGACGACATCGCGTCCGAAACGGACGTCGCAGGGGATGAGCCGAAAGTTGACCAGAGCAGTTGCGTCGGCTGACGCGTCGGTCAGGGACCGTCGAGCCGGTTGCGCAGCTCTGCCACTTCGTCGGTGAGCCTGGCCACCTCGCGCTCGAGCCGAACCAGGATCTCCAGGATGTCGCGCAGCGACACCGAAGGCGCGGCGGGCCCGCGGTCGGCCTCGGGGAGCTCGCCCGACAGCAGCTGGATGACCTGCTGGCGAACCCGGTTGAGGTCTGCGCCTAGCTTGACCAGGACCTGGGCGGCGGCGCCCTCGCCCTCGCGGATCAGGCCGAGCAGGATGTGCTCGGTGCCGATGTAGTTGTGGCCGAGCTGCAGCGCCTCGCGGAGGGAGAGCTCGAGCACCTTCTTGGCGCGTGGGGTGAAGGGGATGTGACCGGAAGGAGCCGACTGGCCCTGTCCGATGATCTCTTCGACCTGCTGGCGGACGCCCTCGAGGGAGATGCCGAGGGACTCGAGGGCCTTGGCGGCCACGCCCTCGCCCTCGTGGCTCAGGCCGAGCAGGATGTGCTCGGTGCCGATGTCGTTGTGGTTGAGCATCCTGGCCTCTTCCTGCGCCAGGACCACCACGCGCCGCGCGCGGTCGGTGAACCTCTCGAACATTTTCGCTCCTCACAGAGCGGGCAGCCGAGGAGCCCCCTCGGTTCCCACAGTTTAGTCCGCAACCCTGATGCTCGTTCGCGAGCCGACACCCGACCGGTTGGTGAGCGTCCTGCTCACCTGGCCTGTGCAGTCGGATCGCTGCCCAGGGTTCGTGCCGGAGTCAGGAGCGGACGCCTCTCCTGTCAACTCGAAGCCGCCGGACGGTGTTCCCGGCCCGGCGTGAGCCCTGAACTGCGGCTGCGCCGGCGGAGAACGGCCGCCGGCCCGCTCCCCGGCGAAGGGAACGGGCCGGCCGACGCCCGGTTGCCGGCTAGGAGTTGGCCGCCTCGTACTGCGACATGACCGACGCCGGGATCCGCCCCCGCTCACTGATCGTCAAACCGTTCTGACGGGCCCAGTCGCGGATCTCCGCGGTCTTCCGCCGCCCGACGGCACCGCCGCCGCCCGACCGGCCACCGCGGCCGGGCCGGCGACCGCCACCTCCACCTCCACCGCCGCCGCCCCGACTACCGGGACGGCGCGCCGCGCCCACGTAGCCAGCGAAGGAGTCTCGCAGCTCCCGCGAGTGGTTGTCGCACAGGTCGATTTCGTACTTGGTGCCGTCCAGCGCGAAATCGATGGTGGTTTCGCCTGGGGTGTCGTCGCCATGCAGGTCGCACGTCAGTAGCACCTGGACGCGTTGTGCCATGCTGCACTGCCCCTTTCCGACTGGTCATGGTGAGTTATCCTCACCATCATAGGGCAGTGACAGCCCTCGTCGGCGATGCGTGGGAATTTGCGGCGAGCCGTGGTCGAGTTGTCGGGTGCGGCGGTCCCGAGTCGGCCGCTGCGTCGCAATGCGAATGTCTCACTACTCCGGCCGCACCAGCGGAAATGTGGTCGTCTCGCGGATGTTGGCGCCGGTGAGCACCATCAGCAGCCGGTCGACCCCCATCCCGACACCGCCCAGAGGCGGCATCCCGTACTCGAGCGCGCGCAGGAAGTCCTCGTCGAGCGCCATCGCCTCCGGATCCCCCGCGGCAGCGAGCGCGGCTTGTTCGACGAGCCGTCGCCGCTGTTCGACCGGGTCGGTCAGCTCGGAGTAGGCCGGACCCAGCTCAATCCCGCGCACCACCAGGTCCCAGGCCTCGGTCAGTCTCGGGTCGTCGCGGTGCGGACGGGTCAGCGGGCGCACCTTGGCGGGGTAGTCCCGGATGAAGGTAGGCGCCGTGATCTGGGGTTCGACCAGCTTCTCGTAGAGCTCGAGGACCAGCTCGTCCGCGGTCCAACCGGATTGCCAGGCGACGCCGCGCTCGTCCGCCAGCCTGCGCAGGCGGTCCGGCTCGGTGTCGGGCGTGACACCCTCGCCCACGGCCGACGAGACCGCGTCGTGCACGGTGACCGAACGCCAAGGCTGTGCCAGGTCGAGCTCGCCGCCCCGACCGTCCGGTACGACCGTGGTGCCGAGGGCCCCCTCGGCCGCCTCGATCACCAGCGTCCTGGTGAGCTCGGCCATCGTGTCGTAGTCACCGTAGGCCTCGTACGCCTCCAGCATCGTGAACTCCGGGTTGTGGGAGGAGTCCACACCCTCGTTGCGGAAGTTCCGGTTGAGCTCGAAGACCTTCTCCATGCCGCCGACCACCAGCCGCTTGAGATACAGCTCGGGAGCGATGCGCAGGTACAGGTCGATGTCGAGCGCGTTCATATGGGTGACGAATGGCCGGGCGGTGGCGCCGCCCCGAACGGGGTGCAGCATCGGTGTGTCCACCTCGACGAAACCGCGCCGGGTGAGTGAGCTCCGCAGCGAGTGGGTCACCGCGGCACGGGTCGCCAGCATTCGCCGGGCAGCCGGATTGACGATGAGGTCGACATACGGCCTCCGGACCCGGGCTTCCGGGTCGGAAAGGCCCTTGTGCTTGTCCGGCAGCGGGCGCAACGCCTTGGCGGTGAACACCCACCGGTCGGCAAGCACGGACAGCTCCCCCCGCCGCGAGCTCACCACCTCCCCCTCGACGCCGACCAGGTCACCGAGGTCGACGTCGGTCTTCCAGGCAGCCAGCGCCGGCTCACCGAGCCGATCCAGGGAGAGCATCACCTGAAGGTCGCCGGTTCCGTCCCGCAGGGTGGCGAAGCACAGCCTGCCGCCGGGCCGGTTGAGCATGACGCGTCCCGCCACGCCGGCGCGGTCTCCGGTGCCGCTGTCCGGCGGCAGCTCGCCGTAACGCCCGTGCAGCTCCGCCGCGGTCGCGGTCCTGGGGAAGCCGACCGGGTACGGGTCGACCCCGGTCGCCCGCAACCGCTCGAGCTTCTCCCGGCGTATCCGCAACTGTTCGGGCAGCTCGAAGTCGGAATCCTCGCTCACCGCACCTCCACGGCGTTGCGTTCGAAGATCAGCCGCAGCCCGATCAACGTCAGCTCCGGTTCGTGGGCGTCGATCCGGCGGACCTCCTCGAGGATCAGCGGCGCCAGGCCGCCGGTTGCCACCACGGTGACGTCACCGCCCAGCTCGGCGGTCATCCGCTCCACCACCCCGTCGACCTGCCCGGCGAAGCCGTAGAGGATGCCGGCCTGCAGTGCCTCGACTGTATTCTTACCGATCACCGACCGCGGTCGGACCAGCTCGACCCGGCGCAGCTGGGCCCCGCGGTCGGCGAGCGCTTCCACCGAGATGTCGATGCCGGGGGCGATGGCCCCGCCCAGGTACTCCCCGCGGACGCTCACCGCGTCGAAGGTGGTGGCCGTGCCGAAGTCGACGACGATCGCCGGCCCGCCGTAGAGGTGTACGGCGGCCAGGGTGTTGACGATGCGGTCGGTGCCGACCTCCTTCGGGTTGTCGGTAAGGACCGGTACGCCGGTGCGCACGCCGGGCTCCACGATGACCGCCGGCACGTCGGCAAAGTAGCGCCGGCACATGCCCCGCATCTCCAGCAGCACGGAGGGGACCGTCGAGCAGACGGCGATGCCGGTCACCCCTTCGGCGGCGGCGCCAGAGCGGTTCAGCAGAGCGGAGATCACCAGGCCCTGCTCGTCAGCGGTACGACGCGCGTCGGTCGCTACCCGCCAGTGGTCCAGCAGCGCCCCGCCGGCGAAGATCCCGATTCCGGTATGGGTGTTGCCGACGTCGATGGCCAGCAGCACGGTCAGGGCCGACCCGGGCCGGGCAGCGTTACGGCTACGTTGTCGATCAGTCTGGTTCCGCCGACATGCGCAGCCACCGCGAGCAGCGCCGGACCGACGTGGTCCGGCCGGACCTGCTCCAGCCCGTCGGGGTCGACCAGCTCAAGGTAGTCCAGCCGCACGCCGGCGGCGGCGCGCAGGACCGCACGGGCGGATCGGCGGACCGCTTCGGCCCCGTCGGGGGCTGCCGCCGCGCCGGCGGTCAGGGCCCTGGACAGGCTGGGAGCGGCGACCCGGCCGTCGGCGTCGAGGTAGTCGTTGCGGCTAGAGATGGCCAGGCCGTCCGGCTCCCGCACCGTCGGCACGCCCACCACGTGCACCGGGAGATCGAGGTCACGCACCAGGTGGCGGATCAGGAGGAGCTGCTGCGCATCCTTCTCGCCGAAGACCGCGACGTCGGGAGCGGTCAGGTGCACCAGCTTGGCCACCACGGTGAGGACGCCGTCGAAGTGACCCGGCCGCGCCCTTCCGCAGAGCCGGTCGCCGAGGTCGCCGGCGGACACGGTCACCCGAGGCGCCGTCGGGTAGACGACCTCCAGCGGCGGCGCCCACACCAGGGCGACCTGCTCGGCCGCGCATCGGCGTAGGTCGGCCTCCAGCGTGCGGGGGTAGCGGTCGAGGTCCTCGCCGGGACCGAACTGCAGCGGGTTGACGAAGATCGTGACGACCACCGAGTCGGCCAGCTCGCCGGCCCGGCGGATCAGCGCCGCATGCCCTTTGTGCAGGGCTCCCATGGTTGGCACCAGGGCCACGCTGCCGCCGCCGCGGCGCAGGCCGGCCAGGCCGCGAGCCAGGCCGCCCCGGGTCCGCGCGAGCACCGGCGCCGGCGTACGGGTGGTCTTCATGCCCGCGCGCCGTCCGACGGAGAGGCGAGCACGCCGAGCAGCGTCTCGGCCGCAGCAGGGTCGAGACGGCCGGCAGCGAGTGCCCGGTCGGCGGTCAGCCGGGCCAAGGCGACGTAGGCGGGCACCGCCGCGGGGGCCACCCGCCGGAGCTCGGCCAGGTGAGCGGCCACGCTGCCGGCATCGCCGCGGGCCACCGGGCCCGTGAGGGCGGCGTCGCCCGAGCGCAGGGCGTTGTCCAGTGCGGCACCCAGCAGCGGGCCCAGCATCCGGGCCGGCTCGGCGACACCGGCGGCGCGCAGCAGATCGGCGGTCTCCGCGACCAGGGTGATCAGGTGGTTGGCGCCGGCGGCCAGCGCGGCGTGGTAGAGCGCTCGGCTCTCTTCGGCGATCCGGACCGGCTCGCCCCCCATCTCGATCACCAGCGCCTCGGCGACCAGCAGCAGCGGTTCCGGCGCGGTCACCCCGAAGGAGCAGCCGGCCAGCCGCTG
The DNA here is from genome assembly GCA_051000715.1 of Mycobacteriales bacterium. GTDB lineage: Bacteria > Actinomycetota > Actinomycetes > JALYNC01 > JALYNC01 > JBPCOB01. The sequence continues at coordinate 883 of JBPCOB010000046.1, read as the reverse complement.
GGAGTCCACCGACGAGCCGACGAAGGTCATGGCCGGATGGAGAGCCATCGGGAGGGCACCTCGGCGTACGGCCGGCTCGAGAACGTCGACCCCGTGCCGGCCGCTGGTGTGCGCGACGAGCTGGCCGGGCGCGAACCTTTCGGTGGCGGCCAGTCCCTCGACCAGGCTGGCCAGCGCGTCGTCCGGGACGGTCAGCAGCACCAGGCTGGCCCTGGACACCACCTCGTCGGCGGCAAGCAGCGGGGTGCCGGGCAGCAGGTCGGCGGCCCGGCGGCGCGATGCGGCGGAGACCGCACAGGCGCCGACGAGCTCGTGACCGGCTCGGGCCAGTGCCGCGCCGAGCACCGAACCCACCCGGCCGACCCCGACGACGCCGACAGTGAGGCGGGCGGGCCGGGAGGCGGTGGGCGACATGAACTCTTCCGTTCCAGTCCTGCAAGGGGTACCGGACCGATTCAGGCTACTCGGGACAGCAGGCTCGGGGCGGCCGCGAGGCGTCAGGCATCCCCTCCCCGCGTCGCGAGCCGCGGTCGTACGCTGATCCCGTCGCCAGCAAGGGGTGGGACGTGCCGGCCATCGTCGTCGAGGGACTGCGCAAGAGCTACGGCGCCGTCGAGGCCGTGCGTGGCGTGGACTTCACCGTGGCGGCCGGTGAGGTCTTCGCGCTGCTCGGCCCTAATGGCGCCGGCAAGACCAGCGTGCTCGAGGTGCTCGAAGGCTTTCGCCGGCGCACCAGCGGCCGGGTCGAGGTGCTCGGGATGGACCCCGCCGGCGGCGGCCGGGTACTGCGGGAACGCGTCGGCGTCGTCCTGCAGGAAACCGCGGTGGAGCCGTACCTGACTGTGCGGGAGGTGCTGGCCCGCAACGCCGGCTACTACCCGCG
>JBPCOB010000045.1:0-4779 GCA_051000715.1 Mycobacteriales bacterium | reverse complement strand
GAGCATGACATCACGTATGACGTCACGTCAACAAGACTGACGTCATACGTGATGTCAATGCCTACTGTCTGTCGAGTCCGAGATCGGCGAGACCGGAAGGCGAAGCGGTAGTCGAGCCCCTCGGCGGCCACCTTCTCCGCTGCGCCGGTGCCGCGATCGACGATGACGGCGACGCCGACGACCTCCGCACCCGCTTCCCGTAGGGCTTCGACGGCGGTGAGCACCGAACCTCCGGTGGTCGAGGTGTCCTCGACGGCCAGCACGCGCCTGCCGGCGACATCTGGACCCTCGATCCGGCGCTGGAGTCCGTGCGCCTTCTCCGCCTTGCGGACGACGAAGGTGTCGAGGGCACGCCCCGCGGACGAGGCAGCGTGCATCATCGACGTCGCCACCGGGTCGGCGCCGAGCGTCAGCCCGCCCACGGCGTTGAACTCGAGGTCGGATGCCAGGTCGAGCATGATCCGGCCGATCGCCGGCGCGGCTGCCGCAGCGAGGGTGACCCGGCGGAGGTCGACGTAATAGTCGGCCGCCCGCCCAGACGCCAGCGTCACCCGTCCGCGGACGACCGCATTGTCGAGGATCTGCTGGCGGACGAGGTCACGGTCGGCGGTGCTGTCGGCGTCGGTCACGGCCCGCATGTTACCGACGTCGGGGACGTGGGGACTTGCCGCGCCGGAGGGGAGCGAGGCCAGCAGCTCCGCGACATCGTCCGCATGCTTACGCTCTCCACCGCGAGGAGACCCGGACCGTCGCGCCCGGTGGGAATCCAATCCGCGATATCGAGGAGGGTCAGCCCGCAGTGGTCGATACGCCGATGAATAGGCACCCTGGGATCACGCTCGGTCCACAACTGGCGGTAGGTCGCAGCCTCGTCCACTCGACGAGTGCGGGGCACCAGCCGATCGGTCCCCAGTTGGCCGCAAAGGCTGAGGGCAGGCACGCCACCAAAGCTCATCGAGCCAGGCGTCCCGAGAACCGAGCGTGCGGTGTAGCGAGTTCGCCTCAGACGGTGGGCGTCGACTCGACGGTGATATCCCGCTCATACCAAGTGCCGGGTTTCCCGCCGAGGTCGGTGGGGTCGGCTGGCCCGGCCGAATTAAAGCCGGTGTTGAGCAATACGTGCTGTGACGCTGCGTTGTCCTTGGCGGTGGCCGCTTTGAGTGTGGTGACCCCGTGCCGCGATGCCGCGAGGCGGCACAGGTCGCGCACCGTCGCGGTCACGACGCCATGCCCAGCGACCTGTTGCTCAACCCGGTAACCCAGCTCTGCTACGCCGTCTGCGACGAACACGAGGTTGAACCGACCGAGGATGGCCCCGTCCTCGGCGACGAGCACGTAGTAGGCTCCCTGGCCGCTTTCCTGCTCTGCCAGCCGGGCGTTGTGCCGTTCGGTGAACTGCTCGAAGAATTCGTCGCCTCGGTCGGTGACCGAAGCAGCGAAGTAGGCGCGATTCGTGGTCTCGAAATCCAGGATCCCCGGAGCCTGGTCGCCTCGCAGCCGCTGCAATTCGGGCACGACCTAAGCCTATTTGGCTGGTGTTTTTCGCGGTGTGGCGGTCCGGCGTTGTGGTGGTCTTTCCGGGAGGATGTGTGTATGGGTCGGGAGCATTGTCGCGGGGTTGAGTCGTGACGTTGGGGCGGTCGCCGGGGCAGGCTGGTTTGTTCGGGTCCACGGTGGGGTTCTGTGACGGGCGGGTCGCGCCTGGGTCGATCTACGGGCTGCTGCATCGGGAGTGTGACCGGTTGTTCCCGGATGAGATGTTCGCGGATCTGTTCACTGATGTGGGGCGTCGTTCGGTGCCGCCGATGATCGTGGCGGTGGTGATGGTGTTGCAGCGCATCGAAGGGTGCAGCGACCGGGAAGCGGTGGACCGGTTCGCCTTCGATGTGCGGTGGAAGTACGCGGCGGGTGGGCTGGATTTCGATTACCCGGGTTTTGTGCACACGGTGTTGGTGGACATGCGCGCCCGGCTGGCCGCCTCTGGTGCTCCGAACCGGATCTTTGAGAAGGTGCTGGCCGTGGCCAAGCAGGCTGGGCTGGTGGGGCGCAAACGGGTGCTGGACTCGACGCCGCTGTATGACGCGGTGGCCACGATGGACACCGTCACCTTGATCCGCTCGGCGGTCCGCGGCCTTCTCAGGGTCGCCGGCAGCGAGTTGGCGGCCGGGTTGCGGGCGGTGCTGGCCCGTGATGACGACTACGCCGCGGCCGGCAAGCCGTGCTGTGACTATGACGACCCGCGGGCGCGGGTCGTCCTGGTCGACGCGCTGGCCAACGACGGCCTGGCGCTGCTGGGGGTGCTGGACGGGCGCGAACTCGACGAGACGGTGACCCAGGCGGCGGCGTTGCTGGCCACCGTGCTTGGTCAAGACCTCGACCAAGACGAGGCGGGGGTGTTCGGTATCGCGCGTCGCGTCGCGAAGGATCGGGTGATCTCTACCGTGGACCCCGAGACCAGGCACGGGCACAAGACCGCCGCACGTGGGTTCGACGGCTACAAAGGCCATGTCGGGCTCGACCCGGACAGCGAGATCATCACCGCGGCCATGGTCAGTCCGGGCAACGCCGGGGACGCCAGCGTCGCGCAGGACCTGATCACCGACCTGCTCGATGACCAGGACACCACCGACACCGACACCGACAGTGGCAGCGAGGACGAGGACGAGGACGGGGACGAGGACGCGACTGTCTATGGCGATAACGCCTACGGCACTGGGGAGTTCCACGACCGGCTGGAGCGGGCCGGGATCGAGTCCAAGTGCAAGACCCAGCAGCCGACCGCGGCCGGTGGGTTGTTCGCCAAGGACCGCTTCGGCATCGACCTCGCCCACGAGATCGTGACCTGTCCGGCCGGGCGGACCGCACCGATCCGCCGCGGCGCCGCCGGCGCCGGCACTGCCAGCTTTGGTGATGCCTGCACAGGCTGCCCGCTGCGTGCGCAGTGCACCACGGCCGCTGCCGGGCGCAGCGTCCGCGTCGGGACGCACGAACAGCAACTCGCTGATGCCCGCGCCCGCCAGCGTGACCCGGACTGGGTCGCGGACTACCGGGCCACCCGACCCAAGGTGGAACGCAAGATCGGGCACCTGATGCGGCGCCGCCACGGCGGGCGCCGCGCCCGAGTCCGCGGCCAAGCCAAGCTCGCCGCGGACTTCGCCCTGCTCGCCGCTGCCGTCAACCTCGCACGCCTCGGCGTGCTCGCGGTCACCAGCAGACCCGGCCAAGGATGGACCACCGCAGCCCGATGAGCCGCACCAGGACCTGAAAGCCCTCACCCAGCAGCGGAAACGGCCACCACGACGCCACCAGCCGGCGACAAGCCACCGATCACGTCGGCCCGGTCAATCGCGGCTCAGGCCGCCCGACTGCCCCCGCCGCGACTGCACCAGCCCCGGTGCAGCCTCGTCACCCCGAAACAGCCGTTCGACACCAGCCACCTAGAAGAAGGCCGAGCGCGCGCGTTGTCTGAGTGAGACACACCGTCAACTGCGACGAGCCGATTCAAGGGCAAGTCAACGCGTCCGCTCACCTACACACGGTCGCATCGGCGAGGAACCTTCGTGACGGCAGGCGTGACGACAACCGGAGCCGCTCGGACACCGGCAGGTAAATGTCGTCGCCTGCCGTCCTGCTCACGAAGGCTCAAACCGACGCCGGAGGGCCTCTCGGATCGGATCGGATGACCGCCGCCCGCCGACTGTGCGCGGCCGCAGTCACCCCTTTGCAGACCATCGGCCGAATAGGGTCGAGCAGTGGACATCCTGCGTTTGGCCGGCCCGCCCGGGGTTGGGAAGTCGACGGTTGCCTGGACGATCGTGCAACGCCTCATCGCCGAGCGCGAACGCGTGGCCTATGTCGACATCGACCAACTTGCCATGTGCTACCCGGCGCCCGACGAAGACCCGGAGCGCTGGGCACTGAGGGACGATGCGCTTACCCGGATCACTCGTGAGTACAGACGAGCAGGCATCGAGCGACTTGTCGTGTCCGGTGTCGCTTCTCCGGACGCGTCCCCACCCAAGTCCACGACATGCAGCGTTCGATCCCTGTGGCTCGACGCGACCGAGGATGTCCGGCGGTTACGACTTGCGCCGCGAGGCTGGAATGTTGAGCAGATGGAAAGTGCCGTCGAGGACGGCGCATCGGACTCCGCTCGGGTTGTCGACGGGTGGGAGAGGCTGGCGACCGGCGACCTGTCAGTTGACGCGACGGCCGATGTCATCGTCGATCGGTGGATCACAGGTGCCGTCACCCGCTACCGAGCTGGCGAGATCATAGGGCCGTCATGTGTCACCGGTTCGCCAGTGCTGTGGATCACCGGACCACGGTGTGTCGGAGCGTCGATGGTCGGCTGGGAGGTCGCCCAACAAGGGTGGAGGGCCGGGCGACGCAGGGGATTCGCCGACGCCACCCAGCTGGATTTCACCTGGAACATCGAAGGCGCGGTCGGACTTCGTAACCTTGTGGCCCTTCATCAGACCTTCACCGCAGCCGGAGCGGAGTCGCTCGTCATCACCGCCCCGCTCAGATTCGAGCCCACAGCCGTACGCGCCGCATTCGCCGCAACGAGCGTGTCCTTCGTACGCCTCGACGCCAGCGAAGCTGCCCTCCTCGACCGTGCGCTGGCAAGGACATGTGGAGAAGGACCAATGCGGCTCTTCACAGATGACGGTGTGGTCTGCGCCGACGGGACCGGCGCGTCGCTGCGCCGATAGGCGTCGAGGTCTCCCGAGGATGGAAGTTCCTACGCTGCCCATCCGGAAGACCTCGACATGCCCG
>JBPCOB010000044.1:0-6464 GCA_051000715.1 Mycobacteriales bacterium | reverse complement strand
GTGTGGACGGCGGACGGCGCGCGCAAGCTGGCGGCGATCGGCATCCGGGTCTCCCGCGGGGTGGCCACGCACGGCTTCGCGCTCAACTGCGACTGTGACCTGTCGGCGTACGAGTCGATCATTCCCTGCGGCATCGCCGATGCGGAGGTCACCAGCCTGTCCCGAGAGCTCGGCAAGACGGTGACCGTCGCCGACGTCGTACCGCTCGTGGAACGCCATCTCGCCGACGTGTTGGAGCCGGCCCGTGTCTAGCGCCGGCCCGGACGGGCGCCGGCTGCTGCGCCTCGAGGTCCGCAACGCCGCCACGCCGATCGAGAAGAAGCCGTCGTGGATCAAGACGACGGCGCGGATGGGTCCCGCATACACCGAGCTGAAGGCGCTGGTACGCCGCGAGGGCCTCCATACGGTCTGCGAGCAGGCCGGCTGCCCGAACATCTACGAGTGCTGGGAGGACCGAGAGGCGACGTTCCTGATCGGCGGTGAGCAGTGCACCCGGCGTTGCGACTTCTGCCAGATCGACACAGGCAGGCCGGAACCGCTCGACCGCGACGAGCCGCGCCGGGTGGCCGAGTCGGTGCAGGCCATGGGGCTGCGCTACGCCACGGTGACCGGCGTCGCTCGCGACGACCTGCCCGACGGTGGGGCGTGGCTGTACGCCGAGACGGTGCGGGCGATCCACGCGCTCAACCCCGGCACCGGCGTCGAGCTGCTGATCCCGGACTTCAACGGCAGGCCGGACCTGCTCGCGGAGGTGTTCGCCGCGGCGCCCCAGGTGCTGGCGCACAATCTCGAGACGGTGCCGCGGATCTTCAAGTCGATCCGGCCGGGCTTCCGCTACGACCGGTCGCTCGACGTACTGCGACAGGCGCGAGCGGCCGGGCTGGTCACCAAGAGCAACCTGATCCTGGGCCTGGGCGAGGAGCGCGCCGAGATCAGCGCGGCGATGCAGGATCTGTACGACGCCGGCTGTGAGCTGCTCACAATCACCCAATACCTGCGTCCGAGCGCGCGGCACCATCCCGTGATGCGCTTCGTCAAGCCGGCGGAGTTCGTCGACCTGCGCGAGGAGGCGGACGAGATCGGCTTCCTCGGCGTGATGAGCGGGCCGCTGGTGCGCTCGTCGTACCGCGCCGGCCGGCTCTACGCCTCGGCGGTTGCCAGCCGCGCCGCCATCTAACCCGCGCGCCGAGTTTGGATCGATCGTTGTGCCGTCTACTCGCCCACGGCTCCGATTCATGCGGGCACACGGACCAATGACTGATCGCGCAGTGCTCGACGGGCACCGGTGGTCCGACTCGGTGTCACGGGGCTGCCTATCCTGGCGCGGTGGCACGCCGCATAAGTCTTCGCCGGTCCGCGCGCCGCGGCGCGGGCGGATCCGGCCGCTCCGCCGGTCGGGCCGCCCAGGTGCGAGCAGCTTTCCAGCTGACCCGCAAGAACGACCCGAAGATGCTGCCGCTGGTGCTCGGCGCGACGGTCGCGGTCCTCGCCGCCTTCGTCCTGCTCGGGATCCTGCTGCACCACCCGATCTACTTCTCCGTCATCGGTGTGCTGCTGTCGCTCATGGCGGCCACCATCGTCTTCGGCCGGCGGGCGTCCGCCGCGGCTTTCACGCAGATCGAGGGGCAGCCGGGTGCGGCGGCCGCCGTACTGCAGTCGATGCGGGGCAACTGGCGGGTCACCCCGGTCGTCGCGGTCAACCCGCGCGGCCGCGACCTGGTCCACCGGGTGGTCGGGCGGCCCGGGATCGTGCTGGTCGGTGAGGGTTCGCCAGTCCGGGTGGCATCGCTGATGAGTCAAGAGCGCAAGAAGGTCGGCCGGGTCGCCGCCGAGACGCCGGTGTACGAGGTGCAGGCCGGCGACGAGGACGGCCAGGTGCCGCTGCGCAAGCTGCAGACCCATCTCGCCAAGATGCCGCGCAACCTCAAGCCGGCCCAGGTCAACGCGCTCGAGGCGCGGATGCGCGCGCTTGGCGGGGCCACGGTGCCGATCCCGAAGGGGCCGCTGCCCAATAGCGGCAAGATTCCCCGCGGCAAGATGCGGTAAGGCGGCGTTCAGGCTCGTACGACGATCGTCCCCGATGCCCGGTCGTGCATGCCGCGACCGTCGGAGTCCCAGATGACGGCGGGGACCAGCAGGGCGAGCAGCGCCGTCCGCAGCGCCACCATCGCGACGCCCGGAGGCCCGCCGTCGGCAGCCCGCACCACCCGCACGCCCGCCATGCGCATGCCGATGGTGGCCCCGGCCGCGGAGATCAGGACCAGCTCCTGCAGCAGAAAGCCGGCGACCACCAGCTCACCCCGTAAGCCCGGGCCGGGGTGAAGTCCGCCGAGATAGACCAGGCCGACCAGCAGGTTCGCGATCACGCTGTCGACGAGAAAGCCGGCCAGCCGGCGGCCGAATCCCACGGCCGAGCCCGGCCCCGTGCGCGGCAGTCCCAGCCGCTCGCCCGGGTGCCCGTCGGCCGCCTTGAGTGAGCCGACCGCCGCGGACGCCGGCCCGGACAGCCACGAACCGGTCCACCTGCCCACCTGGCCACGGTAGCCGTGGCACCGGAGTGGTTGCGAGCGTTGCGCCCGGACCAACCGCTACCGTAGAGGCGCCGGCTCTTCCCCTCCGACGCCGGCGGCGCTGGGCGCGGCATCGGCACACGGAGGAGGAGCCAGTTGTTCACCAGCCCGGACGAGGTGCTCGGCTACATCCGGGATCACGAGGTGCAGTTCGTCGACGTTCGCTTCTGTGACCTACCGGGCGTCATGCAGCACTTCACGTTCCCCGCGGAGAACTTCGGTGCCGCGGTCTTCACTGACGGGCTGATGTTCGACGGCTCGTCGATCCGGGGCTTCCAGCAGATCCACGAGTCGGACATGCTGCTCCTCCCGGACCCGACGACGGCGGTCATGGACCCGTTCCGCCAGCATCCCACGCTCAATATCAACTTCTTCATCCACGACCCACTCACCGGCGAGGCCTACACCCGCGACCCCCGCAACATTGCCCGCAAGGCCGAGCTCTACCTGACCGGCACGGGCATCGCCGACACGGCCTACTTCGGGCCCGAGGCCGAGTTCTACATCTTCGACGAGATCCGCTACGACACCACCCCAAGCTCGTCCTACCACTACATCGACTCGGTCGAGGCGGCCTGGAACACCGGCCAGCCGGAACGCTTCGGCCCAAGCTCGGCCAACCTCGGCTACAAGCCGCGCTACAAGGGCGGCTACTTCCCGGTCTCCCCCACCGACCACCACACCGACCTGCGCTCGGAGATGGTGCGCAAGCTGATCGAGGCCGGCATCGAGGTCGAGATGCAGCACCACGAGGTTGGCACCGCCGGCCAGGCCGAGATCGACTTCCGCTTCGGCACGCTGCTCAAGACCGCCGACAATCTCATGCTGTTCAAGTACGTCGTCAAGAACGCCGCCCGGGCCGCCGGCCGAACCGTCACCTTCATGCCCAAGCCGATCTTCGGCGACAACGGCTCCGGCATGCACTGCCACCAGTCGCTGTGGAGGGAGGGCACGCCGCTGTTCTACGACGAGCTCGGGTACGCCGGGCTGTCCGACACCGCTCGCTACTACATCGGCGGTCTGCTGCGGCACGCCCCGGCGCTGCTGGCCTTCACCAACCCGACGACGAACTCCTACCGGCGGCTGGTGCCCGGCTACGAGGCGCCGGTCAACCTGGTCTACTCCCAGCGCAACCGCTCGGCCTGTTGCCGGATCCCGATCACCGGAGCCAATCCGAAGGCCAAGCGGATCGAGTTCCGGGTGCCCGACCCGTCCTGCAACCCCTACCTCGCCTTCGCGGCGATGCTGATGGCCGGGCTAGACGGCGTACGGAACAAGATCGAGCCGCCGGAGCCGGTCGACAAGGACCTCTACGAGCTGCCGCCGGACGAGCTCGGCGCCGTACCGCAGGTGCCGGGGTCCCTGGAGGCGGTGCTCGACGCCCTGGAGGCCGACCACGAGTGGCTGCTCGAGGGCGGCGTCTTCACCCCAGACGTGATCGAAACCTGGGTCGACTACAAGCGAACTCACGAGGTCGACGCCGTAAGGCTGCGCCCGCACCCTCACGAGTTCGCCCTCTACTACGACATCTGAGCCCATACCGCGCTGACCTGCGGCTTTACCGCTCTACGGCGTCTCGGGTCCGTCTCGGGTCCGTCCCAGCTTCGCCCAAGGCCGCGTCAACGGCGCGCCGCGCCCGGTCCTCGCTGGCCGGCAGCAGGTGCGTGTAGACCCGGAGGGTGAACCCGGGATCGGTGTGCCCGAGGTACTCCGCGACGGCCTTGATGGACTCCCCCGCGTCGAGCAGCACCGAGGCGAAGTAGTGCCGTAGGGCGTGCATTCCGTTGTCGCGGGTCGGCTCGACGCCGGACCTCTTGAGTGCCGGCTTCCAGATGTGGGAGTTGATGTAGTTCCGGTCCAACGGCTTGCCCTGCCGGCTGGTGAAGATCAGCCCGTCCTCCCCCGCCGGGTACTGGCGCAGGTGCTCGGCCAGTGCGACGGCGACGACATCGGGCAGCGGAACCTCGCGGGTCTTGCTGCCCTTGGGCAGCCCGAGGACGATCCGGCTTCCCACGATCTTGACCTGCTGCTCGACCCGGAGCTTGCGACGGAGGAAGTCCACGTCCTGCACGCGCAGCCCGAAAACCTCGCCCTGCCTCAACCCGCACCCGGCCGCGACGATTGGCAGGGTGCGGTAGCGGTCCGGGAGGGCCGCGGTGACCGTCTTTACCCGCTCGACCGTCCACGGTACGAGCCGGCCCTGCGGCGCTCGTGGCGCCCGTACGGCGCGGGTCGAGCAGGGATTGCGGGTGATGAGCCCGTCCTCCACCGCGGCGCTCAGTACGGCGCTCAGGTTCGCCAGCAACACGCGGACGTACGACGGCGCGAGGGACTGCTGACGCCCGCGGAGCCATGCCTGTACCTCGCTGGGCCGGATGGCCCGCAGCTCACTCGGCCCGAACGTCGGCAGGACGTAGACGCGCAGCCGGCTGGCGACGGCCTCGCGGGTCGACTCATCGAAGGTCTGTGCGGCGAGCCACTGCTCCGCGAAGGCCGTCAGGGTGACCCTGCCGGCGTCCGGGTCCAGGTAGACCCCCCGGATCTTGTCCGCCTCGACGGTGGCGATGAACCGCTCGGCGTCTACCCGGCGCGGGAAGGTCCGCGCCCGCTCCCGGCCGGCCGGGTCGACGTACCGTGCCCGCCAGGTGATGAGGTCCGGCTTGCCCGGACGGGTTCGGCGGTGTTTCTCAACGTGAGCCATCGTCGGACCCCTCCGGGATCGGTGTGACCGTTGCCAGGTTGCGTTCCTCGTCGTAGGTGATCTGCACCAGGCCGGCCTCCTGCGCTGCCCGGAACCCCTGCCACATCTGCCGGCGACGGGCCTCCTGCTCCTCCGTAGTCGGCTCCGGCGGTGGCACCCATTCGTCGCCGGGGACTTGGGCCCGGTAGCTATCCCGGTCGGCTTGCATCTCTAGCGCGCCGTTGGTGAAGGGCACCATCGGGTAGTTCCCACGGACCCACTGCCGCACCGGGCCGGAGCTGCTGACGACGTCGGGCGTGAAGGCGTAGAACCCCTCCTCCAACGGCACCAGCAGGTGCACCGGAGCCACGCCGAGGACGTAGGCGAGCACCAGCCACTCGTCCACCCCGATCCGCCGCCGGCGGCCGAGCTCGATGTTGGCGATGGTCGAGCGGTCCAACTCCGGCATACCGGCCCTGGCGCACCGCTCGGCGACCTCCCGGGCCGACCAGCCTCGGGCCTTACGGACCGCCTGCAGGCGCGCGGCGATGGTCTGTCCCGGTGACGTTGGCTCTAGCGGTTGCGTCATGAGAGCACAGTCTCACGTAAGGTTGCGAAAACACAAGCCGACGGTGCACACTCTCGGTAGGCGCTGAGAGAGCGCAGACTGCAACGCGGGAGCGCAACCGTGGTTGAGCGGCTGATGACCTTGCCCGAGGTCGCCACGTACCTCGGGGTGCCCGAAAGGACGATCTACAAGTGGCGTAGCTGCGACTCCGGGCCGCGCGGAATACGGGTCGGCAGATACGTCCGCTGGCGATCGCGAGACGTCGAAGCCTGGCTCGAGCGACAGTCCGACCCGAAGCCGGTCGCCCGGTGATCGTCTGCGAGCACGCCGACCCGAGCTGCCCGGCGTGTCGTGCCGGCAGGTGCTCGCCGCGCGTGGAGTGACCAGCGCGCCCGGCCGTCCGCAGTCGATGACCGCCCGCCGGGTCGAGGCCGCCTGGCGGATGGCGCCGCTGCCTGGCCGGCTGGCATCCCACGCCCTTCGTGCCCGCGGCGACCTGGCGGCGGCGTGCTGAGCGCCCAGGAGCGCATCCGCCTGGCCAATTCGCCGCGGCCGGCTGACTTTCCCGCCCGCTGCGAGGAGTGGCTCGACCAGCTCCGCTCCCGGGAGGAGCTCTACGGCGTGCCGGACAGGGTCTGGCGACCGG
>JBPCOB010000043.1:0-23164 GCA_051000715.1 Mycobacteriales bacterium | reverse complement strand
AGGCGGGTCCGTGAGCAGGTTGACGTAAGCGCCGGGGGGAGCCACTTCCCGCACGCGGTTCAGCAGGGCACCGAGTATCGCGTCGCCCAAACCGCGCCGCTGGTGCGCAGGAAGAACCGCCATGTCGGCGACGTGGAAGTACCAGCCCCCATCCCCGAGCAGGCGGCCCATGCCAACGACCTCCCCTCCGCCTTCCGCCACGACATGGCAGGCAGCCCAACTGCCAGGTAGCGCAGCCGTGGCCTGCGCCTCGGTCTTCGGCAACAGCCCCGCTTCCTGCCGGAGACGCAGGTAATCCGGGACCGGTGGAGGTGCCAAGACAAGTCGGTAGCCAGGAGTCACCCGGTTACCCATGTAGACCGGCGGCTGGTGTTTCCACGCCGAGCCTCAAGCCACCGAGCTGTACGCAACCACCCCGCGCCGCAGACCCGACACGGCGGCCCGCGAGATACCTGCAAGCGGGCTGCCCGCCGCCGCGACGTCGGCCAGCTGGCCGAGCAGGTCGATCAGCTGCTTCATCCAGCGGACGAAGTCGCCGGGAGCGAGGTCGGTCTCGGCCAGCACGGCGTCGAGGCGCTGCCCCGACGCCCACCGGTACGCCGCGAGCGCGAAGCCGAGGTCGGGCTCCCGAAGGGTGCTCAGCCGGTGCGTGGACTCGAGCGACTCCAGGTCGCGCCAGAGCCGCACCATCTCACCGAGCACCTCGCGGACCCGGCCGCCGGGCAGCCGGGACGACGCCTCGTCCGGCCGGCGCCCTTCGAAGACGAGGGTCGAGACACAGGCGGCGAGCTCAGCCGGGTTGAGCCCGTCCCAGAGCCCGTTGCGTAGGCATTCGGCGGCCAGCAGGTCGGACTCCGTGTAGAGCCTGGCCAGCCGCTCTCCCGCGGGGGTCACCGCGTTCCCGTCGAGGTAGCTTAGCTCCACCAGCACGGCGCAGATCCGGTCAAAGGTGCGCGCCAGCGTGTTGGTGCGGCCTTCCACTTTCCGCTCCAGCGCCGCCGTGTCGCGGGCCAGCCGCTCGTGCCGCTCCGCCCACCGGCTGTGCTCCTCCCGATCCGGGCAGCCGGCACAGGGATGAGCGCGCAGCGCGGCCCGCAGCCGGCCGAGCTCGGCGTCGTCCGCTGCCGCGGAGCGCCGACCCTGCGGCCGGTCGGAGGACCCGTCCAGCGCCCGAGCGCGCAGGGAGGAGGCCAGGTCGCGACGGGCCTGCGGCGAGCGGGCGTTGAACGAGCGCGGCACCCGGACGGTGCCGAGTGGCGCCACCGGCGTCGGAAAGTCCACGGTGGACAGCCGGCGTACCTGCCGGTCAGCGGTCAGCACGGTCGGGCGCGGTCCCTCGGGTCCGGCCGGCAGGCCGGGCTCAAGGACGACGGCGAGCCCGGATCGCCGGCCGGCCGGCACCCGGATCACATCCCCCGGGCGCAGCTTCTCCAACGAGGCCACCGCCGACGCCCGGCGGCTGGCCGCTCCCTCCCGGGCCAGCGCCGATTCTCGCTCAGAGACCGCTCGACGCAGCGCGGCGTACTCGGCGAAGTCGCCCCGCGAGCAGGTCATCGCCCCCAGGTAGCCCGCCAGCGCGTCGGTGTTGCGCCGGACCTGGCGGGCCAGCCCGACCACCGAGCGGTCGGCCTGGAACTGGGCGAAGGAGGACTCCAGCAGGGTCCGCGCCCGCGCGCGCCCGACCGTGCCGACCAGGTTGACGGCCATGTTGTACGACGGACGGAAGCTCGACCGCAGGGGGTAGGTCCGGGTGGAGGCCAGCCCGGCCAGCGCCAGCGGGTCGAGCGTGGGGGTCCACAGGACCACGGCGTGGCCCTCGATGTCGATGCCGCGGCGACCCGCCCTCCCGGTCAGCTGGGTGTACTCCCCGGGGGTCACGTCGGCGTGGGTCTCGCCGTTCCACTTGGTGAGCCTCTCTAGCACCACAGAGCGGGCCGGCATGTTGATCCCGAGCGCCAGGGTCTCGGTGGCGAAGACCGCCTTGACCACTCCCTCCACGAACAGCTCCTCCACCACCTCCTTGAAGGTCGGCAGCATCCCGGCGTGGTGGGCGGCCACGCCGCGCTCGAGCCCGTCCAGCCACTCCCAGTAGCCCAGGACGCGCAGGTCCTCCTCGGGCAGCTCGGCGGTACGGCGCTCGACGTGCGCGCGCACCTGATCACGCTCGGCCGGCGAGTTCAGCCGCATGCCGGCCCGCAGGCACTGCAGCACCGCTGCGTCGCAGCCGGCCCGGCTGAAGATGAAGGTGATCGCGGGCAGCAGCCCCTCGGTGTCGAGGCGCTCCACCACCTCGGCCCGGCTGGGCACCCCGACCACTCCCCGGGCCCGGCCCCGGGCGGGTCGGACCGCCGGGGCGAACCGGGCCTCCTCCCTTGCCAGCCGCAGCAGCGCCGGGTTGACCTCGCGGGCGCCCTCATCGACGAAGAGCTCGTAGAGCCGAGTCCCCGCCAGCACGTGCTGCCACAGCGGCACCGGCCGGTGCTCCTCGACGATCACGCGGGTGTGGCCGCGGACGGTGACCAGCCAGTCGGCGAACTCCTCGGCGTTGGAGACGGTGGCCGACAGCGACACCAGACGTACGTCGCCCGACAGGTGCAGGATCACCTCCTCCCACACCGGGCCGCGGAATCGGTCGGAGAGGTAGTGCACCTCGTCCATCACCACGAAGCCGAGGCCCCGCAAGGTGTCCGAGCCGGCGTATAGCATGTTGCGGAGGACCTCGGTGGTCATGACCACCACCGGTGCCTCGCCGTTGACGGAGTTGTCGCCGGTCAGCAACCCCACGTTGCGGATACCGTGCCGAGCCACCAGATCGGCGTACTTCTGGTTGGACAGCGCCTTGATCGGTGTGGTGTAGAAGCACTTGCGCCCCTCGGCGAGCGCCAGGTGGACCGCGAACTCGCCCACCACCGTCTTGCCGGCCCCGGTCGGTGCGGCCACGAGCACGCCCTCGCCGTCCTCCAGCGCCTCGCAGGCCGCCAGTTGGAACGGGTCCAGGCCGAACGGGTAGCTCGCGGCGAAGGTGGCCAGCTGCGGGCGGCGTGCCCGGGCCCGGCTCGCGGCGTACCGCTCCGCCGGCGAGGACATACGGAGAGGTTACGTGGCGGAATCGCTGGATCGAGCCGCTCGGACGCGGCCGACACCGGGTCAGCCGGTCAGTGCGGCCGCCCGGCTGGGCTCTCCAGGTCCGAGGGCGCCTCGTCGAGCGGCGACGGCTCGTCCACCCCCAGGCCGGCGTACGGCGACTCCGCCGCCCGTCGCGCCACGCGCTTGTCGTGGGCGCGGGCGATCACCAGGGCCACCTCGTAGAGCAGCCACATGGGCACGGCGAGACCGAGCATCGAGAACGGGTCCTGCGTCGGTGTCGCCGTGGCGGCGAAGACCGTCACCAGGAAGATCTCCATCCGCCGCCAGCCGCGCAGCCGCTCGTAGCTCAGTACGCCGGCCAGGTTCAGCATCACGACCAGCAGCGGGAACTCGAAGGAGACGCCGAAGATCACCAGCATCGTGCTGACGAAGCTGAGATAGGAGCTGATCCCGATCACCGGCTCGACGCCGGCACCGGCGATCGTCAGCAGGAACGCCAGCCCGTGCCGCAGGAAGTAGTAGGCGACAGCCGCGCCGGCCGCGAACAGCAGCACCGAGGCGGCCACGAACCGCACCGCCCAGCGGCGCTCATGGCGGTGCAGCCCCGGCGTGATGAACGACCAGAGCTGGTAGAGCCAGACCGGTGCGGACAACAGCGACCCGGCCAGGATGGCGACCCGCAGCCGGACCGTGAATCCCTCGAAGACGGTGAACTGGAACAGGTTGCAGCCGGTCCCGCCGAGAGTCCGGCGGTCGGCGTCCAGGCTGCAGTACGGCGCCTTGAGGACCGCGAAGATGTGCGGGTAGAAGACGAACGCGACGATCATCCCGGCCAGCAGGGCCAGCAGCGCCTTGAAGAGCCGGCTACGGAGCTCGTAGAGGTGCTCGACCAGTGTCATCCGACCGTCGCCGCCACCACCCGTCCGCCGGCCGAACCGGCTCCGGACGGCTCGCAGTGTGGTCACGACCGGAGGCGTGTACCGGGGTCAGCGCGGGTCAGTGCGCTCGGTAACGACCGGCGCGGCCTCCGCCGAGCCGGCGGGCGCGGTCGGCAGCGTCCGGGTCACCGTGGTGGTCACGTTCTTCGGGGACGCCTCGGAGTCCTCGCGCAGGCCGCGGGTCTCCGCCTTGAAGATCCGCAAGGACTGGCCGAGCGAGCGGGCGGCGTCTGGCAGCTTCTTCGCGCCGAAGAGCAGAACGAAAACTGCGGCGACGATCAGCAGGTGCCAGGGGCTCAGGTCACCCATGAGATCGGTCCTTCCGTAGACCGGCTCATGCTACGCCGGGCGACCGGCTCCGGCCGCGGAACGCCCAGACCCCGGCTGCGCTGCCGCACCGTCCAGTGCCGCAGCTGCCACTCCCAGACGTTGGGAGGCGGCGCGGACCTCGCAGCCGAGCACTTGTACGCGGCGCCACAGCCAGAAGCCCAGCAGGGCAAGAACGGCCAACCCGAGTAGGGCGAGCGCGACATCGACGGTGATCCAGGCCACCGTCGGACCTTACTCCGGCTGGCGTTCGGCGTACCCCGCCAGCGCCGCCCGGGCGTCGGCCCGTACCGCTTCCGCCAGCTCCGGTGGGTCCACCACTCGGCCAGCCGCGCCGAGCTGCAGGGCGAGCCGCCGCATCCAGCGGGTATCCGGCGTGCGGAGCTGGACACGAAGTCCGCCGCCCGGCAGTTCCTCGCTCGACCGGCTGGGGTAATAGTCGGCCACCCATCGGGCGACCGGGCCTAGCTCCAGGGTGACCACGGTGTCGTGCGCCGAGGGCTGGAACAGGCCGTCGTCGAGGTTTCGCGACTGCGCGGTGGCAGGTACCCCGGCCGGCTCGTCGAGCAGCGAAAGGCCCTCCACCCGGTCCAGCCGGAACAGCCGCACGCCCTCGACCCGCCGGCACCACGCCTCGAGGTAGGAGTGTCCCTCCACCAGCACCAGCCGCATCGGGTCGACGACGCGCTCGGTGGTTTCGTCCCGGCCGGGGACGTAGTAGCGCAGCTCCAAGGCGCGGCCGCGGTCGAGTGCCTCCCGCACCGTGGTCACGACATCGGACTCCGCCGCCAGGGCCACGGTCACCGCGTCGGCACCGGCGGCGGCGTCGCCGACCGCGGTCTCCAGCTTGGCTCTGGCCCGGTCGACCGCATCCGAGCGGGTGGCCTGCGGCAGGTCGGCCAGCGTGCGTAGCGCCACGACCAGAGCGAGCGCCTCGTCGGCGGTCAGCCGGAGTGGCCGGGCGATCGTGTCGGCGTTGGACACAGTCACCCGGTCACCGGCGTACTCCACGTCGATCAGATCTCCCGGCGTGTGGCCCGGCAGTCCGCACATCCAGACGAGCCGTAGGTCGTCGCGCAGCTGACGCTCCGGTACGCCGAAGACCGCCGCCACGTCCGGTACCCGCGAGCCGGGGTGGGAGAGCAGGTAGGGCACCAGGGCCAGCAGCCGAGGCAGCCGGTCGGTGGCGCCGCTCATGCCGCTCCGGTGGCGATCCCGGTCAGCCGACGCACCACCGCGTCCCGAGCCTCCGCGGGCTCGGTCACGACGACGTCGGCGCCCAGCCCGGCCACTCGGTCGGCCAGGCGTTCGGGGTCGGCGAAGCCGACCGTCACCTGGTCCCAGTCGTCGTCGTGCGGCCGGACCTCCACCGCGCCGCGGCGCAGCTCGCCGCCTGCTCCGCGGCGTACCCGAAGCCGAGCCTGCCGGGTAGGCGACTCCTCGGCGTAGCGCCCTACGGCGGCCCGCAGGTCCAGGTCAGCCGGAGCCGGGGTAGCGGCGCTGCCTGGAGAACCGGCGCGCACGCTGCCGACGATCCTTCCGAGCCGGAACACCCGGGGCGCGGTGCGGTCGAGGTCGTGCCCCACGACGTACCAGCGGCCCCGCCAGCTCACCACCCCCCACGGGTCCAGCTGGCGGCGGGCCGGCGCGCTGGCGCCCGCGGCCCGGTAGTCGAAGCGGACCCGCCGCGCCGAGCGGACGGCGTCCAGCATCGGCTCGAAGGCCGGCTCGGAGACCGAGACGCGTGGCTCGAGGTCAACGGGCGCGACGTCGGTCTCCATCCCGGCGGCGCGCAGCTTGATCAACGCGCCGGAGGCCGCGTCGGCCAGTCGGGCCGAGCGCCACAGCCGGGCAGCCAGCCCGACCGCGGCCGCCTCGTCGGCTGTCAGCGAGATCTCCGGTAGCTCGTAGTTTCGCCGGGCGATCCGGTAGCCCGGCTCGTCGTCCCATACGCTGTCGGTGCCGGTCTCCAGCGGGATGCCGAGCTCGCGCAGGTCCTCCTTGTCCCGCTCGAACATCCGCCGAAACGCCGAGTCGTCCCCACCCGCGGCGTCCTCGGCGTAGCCGGGCACGGCATCGCGGATCTGGTGCACGGTGAGGTAGCGCCGCGTCGCCAACAGGCAGATGACGAGGTTGAGCAGGCGTTCTGTCTTGCGTGCCGACACCGGTCGTCACCTCCACGCTCCGGCCGCGCAAACGCTAACGCACCGGCCGGTCGTGATTGGCTGGGAGCACGTGGTGAGGCCCGCCGCGTGCCGCCGCCCGGCTCTCGACCAGGGAGGTCAGATGACCGACGCGGTGGTCATCGGCGCAGGCCCCAACGGGCTGGTCGCCGCCAACCTGCTGGCCGACGCCGGCTGGGACGTGCTGGTGCTGGAAGCGCAGGCCGAGCCCGGCGGTGCGGTCCGCAGCGCGGCGGTCACCGTCCCGGGGTACGTCTCGGACCTTTTCAGCGCCTTCTACCCGCTGGCGTACGCCTCGCCGGTGATCCGCGCTCTCGGGCTGGAGCGCTACGGCCTGCGCTGGCTGCACGCCCCGCTGGTGCTCGCCCATCCGACCGTGGACGGCCGGTGCGCGATAATCTCCCGCGATCTCGCCGAGACGGCGGCCTCGGTCGAGAGCTGGGGCACCGGTGACGGCCACGCCTGGGAGGAGATGTACGCCGGCTGGTCGCCGCTGGAGCGCCCGCTGCTGAACGCGATCTTGACACCGTTCCCACCGGTTCGAGCCGGGCTGGCCCTGGCCGCCGCGATCCGCCCCGCGAACCTGGCACGCTTCCTCCGGTTCGGCCTGTTGCCGGTGCGCCGGTACGCCGAGGAGGAGTTCTCCGGCGGTGGCGGCGGCCTCCTGCTGGCCGGCAACGCGCTGCACACCGACCTCGGACCGGAGTCGGCCGGCAGCGCGATCTACGGCTGGCTGCTCGCGATGCTCGGCCAGTCCGTCGGCTGGCCGGTCCCGGCGGGTGGGGCCGGCCGGCTGACCGCTGCCATGGTGGACCGGCTCCGCGAGCGCGGCGGCCGGGTCGAGTGCGGGGCCTCGGTGGAGCGGGTGGAGGTGCGCGGCAACCGCGCGGTGGGGGTGCGCACGACCGACGGCCGCTCCTTCGCCGTCCGCCGTGCGGTACTGGCCGATGTCGACGCACCGCGCCTGTACCTGTCGCTGGTGGGCGCGGACCTCCTCCCGCCCCGGCTGCTGGCCGACCTGCGCCGGTTCCAGTGGGACAACGCGACGGTGAAGGTCGACTGGGCGCTGTCGGCGCCGGTGCCGTGGACCGCCGAGTCGGCCGGCCGGGCCGGCACGGTGCACGTCGGCGGTGAGCTGGACGAGCTCTCGGCGTACGCCCACGAGCTGGCGGTCGGGCTCATCCCGGCTCGGCCGTTCGTACTCTTCGGCCAGATGACGACGACCGATCCGAGCCGCTCGCCGGCCGGCACCGAGTCGGCCTGGGGCTACACCCACGTGCCGCAACGTCCCCGTGGCGACGCGGGCGGCGACCTCACCGGGCGCTGGGACGAGCGCGAGACCGACCGGTTCGTCGACCGGCTGGAGGCGCGGGTCGAGGAGTTCGCACCGGGCTTCCGGGGCCGCATCGTCGGCCGGCACGTGCAGAGCCCGCTCGATCTGGAACGCGCCGACGCCAACCTGCGGGCCGGTGCCCTGGGCGGCGGTACGGCGGCAGTGCACCAGCAGCTCTTCCTCCGCCCCACGCCTGGACTCGGGGTGGCGCAGACCCCGATCGCCGGCCTATACCTCGCTTCGGCGTCGGCCCATCCCGGTGGTGGCGTGCACGGTGCCCCCGGCGCCAACGCCGCCCGGGCGGCGCTGCGGCACTGTGCGCCGGGCCGGCGCATGCTCACCGGAGCGGCCGTTCGAGCAGCGACGATCGTTCGCTCCGGTAAGCGCGAGCTGGGATAGGTTCATGATTCGATGGCGGTCCGGCGAGGTCATCGCCGTACGCCGGGAGTGGGCCGGGGCGATGGAGCTGTCGGTCCGGGTCGAGGGCGAGGAGTGCCCGGCGCTGGCGTATCCGGCCACGGTCGGCCGGCCTCGACCCGGCGACCGGGTGCTGCTCAACACCTCGGCGTACGCCCTGGGCCTTGGGACCGGTGGATATGCCATTGTCGTGGCGCTGCCGGACCGGCTGCCGGCCGACCCGGATCCCGCTGGGCACCTGGTCAAGGCGCGCTATACCGCGGCCCAGGTGACGGTACTCGGGGCCGACGAGCAGGGATCACCGCACCACGGCGTGCTGGCCGACGCCGACGACCTGGGCGGCATGCCGGTCGTGATCGCCGATCTGCACTCCGCCCTGCCGGCTGTGCTCTGCGGCCTCGAGCTCGACGCCCCCTCCGTGCGCGCGGCCTACGTGATGACCGACGGCGGCGCCCTGCCGCTGTGCTTCTCGCGCACGGTGGCGGGACTGCGGGCAGCCGGGCGGCTGGTCGGAACCGTCACGGTCGGCCAGGCCTTCGGCGGCGACCTGGAAGCGGTGACGCTGCACACCGGCCTGTTGGCCGCCCGGCTGGTGCTGAGGGCCGATGTGGCGGTGGTGTCGCAGGGACCGGGCAACCTCGGCACCGGCACCCGGTGGGGCTACTCGGGCGTGGCGGTCGGCGAAGCGGTGAACGCGACCGATGTGCTGGGCGGGCGTCCGGTCGGGTGCCTGCGCATCAGCGAAGCGGATGCGCGGCCTCGGCACCGGGGCCTGTCCCACCACAGCCGGACGGCGTTCGGCCGGGTGGCGCTGGCCCCGGCGGACCTAGCCGCGCCCGACCTACCTGGCCGGGTCGGGGACGACGTACGCCGGTCGCTGGCCGAGCTGACGCCACCGCACCGCGTCGTTACGGTGGCCCTGGCGGGTCTTGCCGAGGCGTTGGCAGCCGCACCGGTGCCGCTGTCGACGATGGGGCGCGGGCTGTCCGAAGATCCGGCGTACTTCCTCGCCGCGGCCGCCGCCGGCCGACACGCGGCCGCGCTGCTCCGCTGATGCGGCCGTTCCGCCTCACATGCTGGCGATCAGCTTGTCGACCCGGTCGTCCACCGACCGGAACGGGTCCTTGCACAGCACGGTGCGCTGCGCCTGGTCGTTGAGCTTGAGGTGCACCCAGTCCACCGTGAAGTCGCGCCGCTTGTCCTGGGCCCGGCGGATGAACTCGCCCCGCAGCCGGGCCCGCGTCGTCTGCGGCGGGACGGCCTTCGCCTCGAAGATGGCCAGGTCGCTGGTGACCCTCGCCATCGCGCCGCGCCGCTCCAACAGGTAGTAGAGCCCGCGGGCGCGGTTCACGTCGTGGTAGGCCAGGTCGAGCTGGGCCACCCGCGGCGAGGACAGCGTCAGGTCGTACTTGGCCCGGTAGCGCTCGATGAGCTGATACTTCGCCACCCAGTCGATCTCGCGGGCGACCAGGTCCAGGTCCCCGGTGGAGACCGCCCGCAGGGTTCGTTCCCACAGCTCGAGCACCCTGCGGGTGACCGGGTCCGCGCCGCGCCTGGTGATGAAGTCGCTGGCCTTGGCCAGGTACTCGGATTGGATGTCCAGCGCGCTGGCCTCCCGGCCGTTGGCCAGCTTGACCCGGCGGCGGCCGCTGATGTCGTGGCTGACCTCGCGGATCGCCCGGATCGGGTTCTCCAGGGTCATGTCGCGCAGCACCACCCCGGCCTCGATCATGCGCAGGACGAGGTCCGTCGTACCGATCTTGAGCAGTGTCGTGGTCTCGCTCATGTTGGAGTCGCCCACGATCACGTGCAGCCGACGGAACCGCTCGGCGTCCGCGTGCGGCTCGTCCCGGGTGTTGATGATCGGTCGGGACCGGGTGGTGGCCGAGGAGACGCCCTCCCAGATGTGCTCGGCGCGCTGGCTGACGCAGTACACCGACCCCCGCGGCGTCTGCAGCACCTTGCCGGCACCGACGATGACCTGCCGGGTGACCAGGAACGGGATCAGTACGTCGGCCAGCCGGCTGAACTCACCATGCCGACCGACCAGGTAGTTCTCATGGCAGCCGTAGGAGTTGCCGGCGGAGTCGGTGTTGTTCTTGAACAGGTAGATGTCGCCGGCGATGCCCTCCTCGCGCAGCCGCCGCTCGGCGTCCTTGAGAAGCCCCTCGAGGATGCGCTCCCCGGCCTTGTCGTGGGTGACCAGGTCGATCGGGCTGTCGCATTCCGGGGTGGCGTACTCCGGATGGCTGCCGACGTCGAGGTAGAGCCGGGCGCCGTTGCGCAGGAAGACATTGCTGGACCGGCCCCAAGAGACGACCCGGCGAAACAGGTAGCGGGCGACCTCGTCCGGTGAGAGCCGGCGCTGGCCGCGGAACGTGCAGGTGACGCCGTACTCGTTCTCCAGCCCGAAGATCCGCCGCTCCATGGCCCAACAGTAGGCGGCACCCGGCCCGACTCCGCCGGTCAGCTGTCCCGGCGGGCGCGCGCGGTCTCTCTGTCATTGGCCTTTTGCAGCGCCTCCACCAGCTCGCTCTTGCTCATCGTGGACCGGCCGGCCACCTCGAGGCGCTGGGCCAGCTCGTAGAGATGCGCCTTGCTCGCGTTGGCATCCACCCCGCCTGCGGTCTGGCCGCCGCGCCGGGCCCGGGCTCCGCCCCGCGCCGCTTGCGGGTCGGACGGTCCCTTCTCCTCCTTGCGCTCCCAGTGGTCCCCTACCTTCTCGAAGCCGTGCTTCACCGCGGCGAAGGCCACTCGGTGCGAGGCCTCCTCGTTGCCCTGGTAGGTCTCCCGGGCGGACTCGAGGGCGGCGAGAAAGGTCTCCTGCGCCTTCTCCTCCGAGCGTTCCAGCGTCGAAGGCAGGTCGTCGCGCGACGTCTCGGGCCGCTCCGGCATGGGGTCTCCTCAGGTCGTGGCGTGCGGGCCGTCGCCGGCGTCTCCGCCGGTCTCCGGCGGGACAGGGGCGTTCGGGGTCCCGATCAACCGCTCGAGCTGTGGTCCGACCAGCCGGCGGAACTTGCGCCGGGGCCGGGTGCGGTCGAGAACCGCCACTTCGAGCTGCGAAGGGGCCAGCGTGCGGGGCTCGCCGTCCTGCTGGGAGAGCGCCCGGACCGCGAGCTGCAACGCTTCCTCTAGTGGAAGTCCCTCGCGGTGCTCGCTGCGCAGGCTGGCGGTGATGGGTTCCGCCAGGCCGCCCATCGCCACGAAGCCCATCTCGTCTGCCACCGACCCGTCGTAGGTCAGCCGGTAGAGCTGGTCGTCCTCGGGCCGGTCGCCGACCTCGGCCACCACGATCTCCACCTCGTACGGCTTCTCCCCCGGACCGCTGAAGATGGTGCCGAGGGTTTGCGCGTAGGCGTTGGCCAGGCCGCGACCGGTCACGTCCCGGCGGTCGTAGGAGTAGCCCCGCAGATCGGCCAGCCGGACCCCGGCCACGCGCAGGCTCTCGAACTCGTTGTACTTGCCCACCGCGGCGAAGGCGATCTGGTCGTAGATCTCGCTGACCTTGTGCAGGGCCCTGGACGGATTCTCGGCCACGAACAGGATCCCGTCGGCGTAGGTCAGGACGACGACGCTTCGCCCGCGGGCGATTCCCTTGCGGGCGTAGTCCGCCCGGTCCTTCATCTGCTGCTCGGGCGAGACGTAGAACGGCATGCTCACGGGTGGAAAGCCTCCGGGTCATCGAGCCTGGATATCGGCGCTTGGCTGCGGGTGTCGGCTGCGGGTCGGCTGCGGCGCTCAGCCGCGGAGCGGGGCGGGTGGCCCGCCGGGGCTCGTCATCCGCTCGTCCAGTACGGTGGCGACGGTTGCGCCCACTTCCTCGTCGGGCAGCCGGCGGAAACCCTCGTCCGTGACGGTCACGACCACCGGGAAGATCTGCCGGGTCAGGTCAGGCCCGCCGGTGGCCGAGTCGTCATCGGCGGCGTCGTAGAGGGCGTGTACGCAGGCGAGCACCGCATCGGGTTCGTCCATATCGTCGCGGTAGAGCTTCTTGAGCGCACCACGGGCGAAGACGGACCCCGATCCGACGCTGTGGAAGGAGTGCTCCTCGTAGCGGCCACCGGTGATGTCGTAGCTGAGAATCCGGCCGGTCCCGGTCTCGAGGTCATACCCCGCGAACAGCGGTACGACGGCCAGGCCCTGCAACGCCATCGGGAGGTTGTTGCGGATCATCTGTGACAGCCGGTTGGCCTTGCCGTCAAGGGACAGGGTCGTGCCCTCGAGCTTCTCGTAGTGCTCGAGCTCCACCTGGAACAGCCGGACGATCTCCACCGCGAAGCCGGCCGAGCCGGCGATGCCGACGCAGGAGTACTCGTCGGCCTGGAACACCTTCTCCATGTCCCGCTGCGCGATGACGTTGCCCATGGTGGCCCGCCGGTCCCCCGCCATCACCACGCCGGCGGCGGAGGTGACCGCGACAATCGTCGTGCCGTGCGGCACCTCGGTGGTCACGGCGACGCGCGGAACCGTCCGACGCCCCGGCAGCAGGTCCGGTGCATGCGCGCCGAGGAAGTCGGTGAACGACGCGCCGCCCGGGGTCAGGAATGCAGCCGGTAGGCGCGCGGCGCCACGAGGGCCTTCCGCCACGGTTTCTCTCCTAGGTAGTCGACGGCGGCCAGCAGCACATCCACTCGATCGCGCATCTGGCCCAGCCCACCGTTGCAGTTGAAGCAGAGGATGCCGCGGACCTCCCCGGTCCGATGGTCGTGGTCGACATGCTCCGGCTTGCCGGTCAAGCAGATCGCACAGACCCCACCCTGTTCCGCGATCAGCTCGAACACCTTCGCAGCGCTGATGCCGTATCGCCGCTGCAAGTGGTAATGGCGAGTGCTCCCGTAGAGGCGTGTGTACGTGGCCTTTCCCTTTGCATTATGACACGGCTTGCAGTAACCTCCGGTCTTCCCTTCTGCCGCACGGCGGCGCCGGCAACTAGCCGCCCCACGAACGGCGAAGCAGCTCTTACAGTAAACGCCGTAACCAGCCGACAGATGTCGGTTGCGGGGGTAATCGGAAAACGGCCTTTGGATTTTACAGTCCGCACATCGTTTCACGTGACTATTCGCCGCCTTTTTGGACGTAGCTACGCACGAAGTCCTCGGCGTTCTCCTCTAACACCTCGTCGATCTCGTCGAGCATGGAGTCGACGTCGTCGGACAGTTTCTCGTGCCTTTCTCTGACGGCATCCGCGCCGGTAGCCTCGGTTTCCGCAGCGCTCTCTTCGACCCCTTCAGACCTGCGATTGGCGCGCTGCTGTCCACTGCCGCTGTCCTTGTTCGCCATGCCGCTCTCCCGGGTGTCGATTCCTGCCAACCCTACCCGCGGGCCCCGACAGGAGCGGCTACGGCGGTCTCGACACTGGAAGACTGTCCACATGGCGCTGCAGGCGGCGGCGGACGAGCTCTACGCCCTGACGCCCGAGCAGTTCATCGCCGCCCGGGATGACTTCGCCGCCCGGCTGCGCAAGGCGGGCGAACGGGAACTTGCAACCGAGGTCCGCGGACTGCGCCGGCCGAGCGTGGCCGCCTGGCTGGTCAACCTGTTGGTCCGCCACCGCGGGGCGGAGCTCGACCAGCTGATCGAGGTTGGCGAGGCTCTCAGCCGCGCCATGGCGGACGGGACGGCTGCCGAGATCCGCCAGCTGACGAAGGACCGACGTACCGCAGTGGCGGGGATGGTGGACCGCCTGGAAGAGCTGGCGGACCGCGCCGTGCCGGCAACAGTCGCTGCGGAGGTGCAGCTCACGCTCGAGGCCGCCACCGCCGACCCGGCGGCTGCGACGGCGGTGCGCTCGGGTCGGTTGGTGCGGCCGTTGCGGTACGCCGGCTTCGGCGAGGTGGCCGACCTGGCCGACGCCGTGGGCCTCGCCGCCCCAATGGGGCCGGAAACGCCACCCATCCAACGCCCCGGGAAACCGACGAAGCCTGCCAACGCAGACACGGCGCGCCGGGAAGCGGCCGAGGTCGTCCGGCTGGCCGAGAAGGCCGCGCTGGAGGCCGCGGGCCTCGCGGACGACGCCCAACGACACTACGAGCGGCGGGTGGCCGAGCAGGCGGTCACCGCCGAGGCGGTCGAGCGGGCCGAGACCGCAGCGTCGGCGCTACGCCGGCAGCTCGCCGAGGTGGACGAGCAGGTGCGTGCCGCCCGAGAGGCCGAGCGGACCGCCGGAGCCGAGGCAGAGGCGGCTCGGCGGACGGCTCGACAGGCGCATCAGGCCGCGGAAACCGCCCGCCGGCGGCTGGCGAAGGCCCGTGCGCCGGCGAGCTGAAGCCGTACCCGGCTCAGGGAGTACGAGGCACAGATGCGGCTCCCCGAGCAAAGGGACGCCGACCTACGGTCAGTGGCCGGCGCTGAGTGCGTCCACCAGCTCGGCGGCGGTGGCGCAGCGGTCTAGCAGCGCCCCCACATGTGCCCTGGTGCCCCGCAGCGGCTCCATGGTCGGCACCCGCTGCAGGGAGTCGCGGCCGACGTCGAAGATGACGGAGTCCCAGGAGGCGGCGGCCACGTCGGCGCCGTACCGGGCCAGGCAGCGGCCGCGGAAGTAGGCCCGCGTGTCGGCCGGCGGCTCGCTCATCGCCCCGTCCACCTCGTCCGCGGTGACCAGCGTGCGCATCCGACCGGTCGCCACCAGCCGGTTGTAGAGCCCCTTGTCGGGCCGTACGTCTGAGTACTGCAGGTCGACGAGTTGCAGCCGCGGGGAGTCCCACTCGAGCCCGTCGCGCGAGCGGTAGCCTTCGAGGATCGCCAGCTTGGCCACCCAGTCCAGCTCGGCGGCGAGCGACATCGGGTCGCGCTCCAGCCGGTCGAGCGCCGACTCCCAGCGGTCCAGCACGTCGACGGTGACCTCGTCGGCGTCCACGCCGAAACGGTCCTCGACGTACTTGCGCGCCTGCTCGAAGTACTCCATCTGCAGCTGCACGCCGGTCATCCGCCGCCCGTCCCGCAGGACGAGAAGACGCCGCAGCGATGGGTCGTGCGACACCGCGCGCAGGGTCGCCACCGGTGACTCGACCGAGAGATCCTCGGCCAGCCAGCGGTCCTCGATCATCGCGAGCACCAGGGCCGTCGTCCCCAGCTTGAGGTAGGTCGAGGTCTCGCTGAGGTTGGCGTCGCCGAGAATGACATGGAGCCGCCGGTACTTCTCCGGGTCGGCGTGCGGCTCGTCCCGGGTGTTGATGATCGGGCGCTTGAGCGTGGTCTCCAGCCCGACCTCGACCTCGAAGAAGTCGGCCCGCGAGCTGACCTGGAACCCACTTCCCCGACCGTCGGCGCCGATCCCGACCCGGCCGGCACCGCACACGACCTGCCGGGAGACGAAGAACGGCGTCAGGTGCCGGACGATGTCGGCAAAGGGCGTCGACCGGGCCATCAGGTAGTTCTCGTGACAGCCGTAGCTCGCGCCCTTGTTGTCGGTGTTGTTCTTGTACAGCTGAATCGGCGCCGCTCCCGGCACCCGCGCGGCCCGGCGGGCCGCCTCGGCCATCACCCGCTCGCCGGCTTTGTCCCAGATCACCCCGTCCCGCGCGTTGGTCACTTCGGGCATGGAGTACTCGGGATGCGCGTGATCCACGTAGAGGCGGGCACCGTTGGTCAAGATGACGTTGGCCAACCCGAGGTCGTCGTCCGGCGGACCGGCGGCCTCGGCCGTGTCCCGCGCCAGGTCGAAGCCGCGGGCGTCCCGAAGCGGATTTTCCTCCTCGAAGTCCCAGCGGGTACGCCGGTCCCGCGCTATCGCTGGGTTCAGGTAGGCGTTGACGATCTGCGAGGACGCCACCATGGCGTTCGCCCCCGGCGACCCGGGCACTGAGATGCCGTACTCGGTCTCGGTGCCCATCACCCGACGGCTGGTCATGCGACCAGTCTAGGTAGGCGCTCGCCGTCCGGTTCGACTACAGGTACTGCCCGGTGTTGGCCACCGTGTCGATCGCCCGTCCCGCCTCCGTGCCCTTGGCGCCGGAGATGAGCGTACGGATGTAGACGATCCGCTCGCCCTTCTTGCCCGAGATCCGGGCCCAGTCGTCGGGATTGGTGGTGTTGGGCAGATCCTCGTTCTCCTTGAACTCGTCTATGCAGGCGGCCATGAGGTGCGACATCCGCAGCCCCTTCTGGCCCAGCTCGAGGAAGTCCTTGATGGCCATCTTCTTGGCCCGGTCGACGATGTTCTGGATCATGGCCCCGGAGTTGAAGTCCTTGAAGTAGAGGACCTCCTTGTCGCCGTTGGCATAGGTCACCTCGAGGAACCGGTTGTCGTCGCTTTCGGTGTACATGCGCTCGACGGTGCGCTGGATCATCGCGGCCACCGTGGCGCCGCGCGAGCCGCCGTGTTCGGCGACGTCGTCGCCGTGCAGCGGCAGGCTGGTGTGGATGTACTTGCTGAAGATGTCTCGAGCGGCTTCGGCGTCCGGCCGCTCGATCTTGATCTTCACGTCCAGTCGGCCCGGTCGCAGGATGGCCGGGTCGATCATGTCCTCGCGGTTGGACGCGCCGATGACGATGACGTTCTCGAGTCCCTCGACGCCGTCGATCTCGCTGAGCAGCTGGGGAACGATGGTGTTCTCGACATCGGAGCTCACCCCGCTTCCCCGGGTACGGAAGATCGAGTCCATCTCGTCGAAGAAAACGATGACAGGGGTGCCCTCGGAGGCCTTCTCGCGGGCTCGCTGGAAGACCAGCCGGATGTGCCGCTCGGTCTCGCCGACGTACTTGTTGAGAAGCTCGGGGCCCTTGATGTTGAGGAAGAACGAGCGGCCTTCGGGCTTGCCCGTGACTTCGGCGACCTTCTTGGCGAGGGAGTTGGCCACCGCCTTGGCGATCAGCGTCTTGCCGCAGCCAGGCGGCCCGTAGAGCAGCACACCTTTGGGGGGACGCAGCTGGTGCTCGCGGAAGAGCTCCTTGTGCAGGAAGGGAAGCTCGACGGCGTCGCGGATCGACTCGATCTGGTCGCGCAGGCCGCCGATCTGCGTGTAGTCGACGTCCGGGACCTCTTCGAGCACCAGCTCCTCGACCTCGGACTTCGGGATCCGCTCGTAAGCCCAGCCCGACCGTGGGTCGAGCAGCAGCGAGTCCCCGACCCGGATCGGCGCCTCCCGCAGCGAGTCGGCCAGCATGACGACCCGCTCCTCGTCGGTGTGGCCGATGACCAGGGCGCGCTCGCTGTCCTCGAGGATCTCCTTGAGCATCACGACGTCGCCCTGGCGCTCGAACCGCAGCGCCCGTACGACGTTCAGCGCCTCGTTGAGCATGACCTCCTGGCCCTTTCGCAGCTCCGCGAGGTCCACAGCGGGGCTGACCGTCACCCGGAGCTTGCGACCACCGGTGAAGACATCGACCGTCCCGTCGTCGTGGCCGGAAAGGTAGATGCCGTAGCCGGACGGCGGCTGCGCCAGCCGGTCGACCTCCTCCTTCAGGGACAGGATCTGCTCCCGGGCCTCCTTGAGCGTGCTGACCAGGCGATCGTTCTGGCCGACCAGCCCGGACAGGTTGCGCTGCGCCTCGGTCAGCCGGTCCTCGAGAACTCGAACCTGGCGCGGTGACTCGGCGAGCTTGCGGCGCAGCATGGAGATCTCCTCCTCCAGGAAGGAGATCTGCGTCGAGAGGTCGTGGGCTTCCTTCTCGTACTGCGTTGCACGCGCCTCCGCGTCGTCGCGTCCCGACACGGACCTTCACCTCCTCCGCGAAACTGCGCCAGGATGGCAGCCTACCGTCGGCGCTGCCGGCTGGAACCTGAATCGCCGGGGTCAGGGCGGCCCATCGGCCGGCGGCCTGGCCTGTGACTCGGCTTCCGCGGGGAGCGCGTCGGGTGGCTGCGGGCTTTCCGGACGGGCACCCTTGGCCGGCCGTCGCCGGCGCGGCGGTGGGGAGACACCCTCGGCGAGGCGCCGTGCGGTCACCAGGAAGCCCGTGTGGCCGACCATCCGGTGGTCCGGCCGCACGGCCAGGCCATCCACGTGCCAGTTCCGCAGCAGCGACTCCCAGCTGGCTGGCTCGGCGAAGCGGCCGGACTCGCGCAGCGCCTCCACCGTCCGCGACAGCTGCGGCGTCGTCGCGACGTAACAGCACGCCACGCCGCCCGGCACCAGCGCGGCGGCGACCTCGTGCAGGACCTCCCAGGGCGCCAGCATGTCCAGGACGACCCGGTCGACGCCGCGCTCGACCAAGGCGGTGGCCAGCTCGCCGGTGACCAGCCGCCAGGCCGGGTGGGGGCCGCCGAAGAACCGCTCCACGTTGTTGCGCGCCACCTCGGCGAAGTCCGCCCGGCGCTCGTACGACGTGACGCTGCCGCGGTCCCCCACCGCGCGCAGCAGCGAGCACGTCAGCGCGCCGGATCCGGCACCGGCTTCCACCACCCGGGCGCCCGGGAAGATGTCAGCCATGGCGATGATCTGCCCGGCGTCCTTCGGGTAGACGACGGCAGCTCCGCGCGGCATGGCGACCGTGTAGTCGGCCAGCAGTGGCCGCAGGGCGAGGTAGGTCGCTCCCCCGGTGGTCGTCACCACCACCCCCTCGGGCGATCCGATGAGCACGTCGTGGGCAAGCATGCCGCGGTGGGTGTGGTATTCCTGCCCGCTCGCCAGGGTGATGGTGTGCCGGCGGCCCTTGGCATCGGTCAGCTGTACCTGGTCCCCGGGCCGCAGCGGTCCCCTTCGACGCGCGGCGCCGGTGGGCTCGGCCACCTGCCTCAGCCGGCCGCGTTCACGGTACTCGTCACGTCGGTCGACGTGAGCACGCCATAAACGTCACCCGAGCTCTCCACCACCAGGTACTCCGAGGCCGGAGCCCGCCGCATCGCCTCCAGCACAGCGGCACCGGAGAGGTCGGCGTCCAAAACGAGGCCGGGCGCCAGCTGTCGGGCCAGCGTGCCGACCGACACCCACGGCCGGCGTATCTCCGGAGTGGCGGCGACGGCGGCCTCCGAGACCACGGCCTGCGGCCGACCGGCGCCGTCGACGACGACCAGCCCGCGGGCGCCGGAGTCAGCGGCCCGGCGCAGCGCCTCGGCCAGCGGCAGGTCGGCTGAGACCGGGAGAGCCCGCCGGGCCAGGGTGCGCAGCCGAAGCTCAGGTAGCCGACGCTGCACCTGCGCGCTTCGCAGCGCCGCAGTGGCGCCGCCCCAGATGAACGAGGCGAGCAGCGCGAAATAGATGACGTTGACGAGGTTGGCCGGTGATCCGGTTCCGGCACTGGAGACCAGCGGTACGGCGAGCAGCACGACCGCCACACCACGCCCGACCCAGGCGGCCACGACGGTGCCGGCGTCCGGGCGGCCGGACAGGCCCCACACCGCCGCCCGGAGCACCCGCCCACCATCCAACGGCAGACCGGGCAGCAGGTTGAAAGCGGCCACCAACCCGTTGGAAAGGGCCAGCTCCCCGGCGAGCACCCGAGTGATGCCACCCTCGTGGAACTGGCCGACCAGCGCGAATCCCACACCGGCAAGCAGCAGTGAGATCAGCGGGCCGGCGATCGCGACCAGGTACTCCTTGCCGGGCGAATCGGGCTCCCGCTCGATCTCGGAGACCCCACCGAGAAGCTGCAAGGTGATCCGTCGTACCGGCAGCCCGAGCCGGCGGGCGGTCAGGGTGTGGCTGAGCTCGTGGATGAAGACCGACAGGTAGAGCAGCAGCGCGAACAGCAGCGAGACGAGATACCGGGCCGAGCCGATGCCGGCCACCCGCTGCTCCACCGTGGGCGCGAAGAAGTAGGTGATCAGCGCCGCGACCAGGAACCAAGAGGGGGCGACGTAGACGGGGACGCCGAACGCGCGGCCGACCCGCACGCCGTCCGCGACGCGCCGGGAGGGCTGGGGATCGGCCTGGTCGGTCACGGCTCGATGTTACGTGCGGCCGCGCCGCAGGAGCGCCGGAGACCAAGGACGGCTCAGCCGTCCACCAGCCCCATCCCGCGTGCCCACGAGGTGGTGTAGGAGGGGTCCTCGGCCGGCTTGGCGTCCTGCGCGATGGTGAGCGGGCGGACACACTCGATCATGACGGCGATCTCGTCGGTCGAATCCTTGGCCGCCGCCCGCTCCGCCGCGCCGGGCTGCGGTCCGTGCTGCGCGCCCTGGGGGTGCAGCGTGAGCCAGCCCTCCCCGATGCCTTTCCGGGAGAAGAAGTCCCCCCGGCTGTAGAAGATCACTTCGTCGTTGTCGACGTTGGCGTGGAAAAACGGCACCCGCAGCGCCTCGGGGTCGGTCTCGAACGGCCGGGGGACGAACGTGGCGATGTCGAAGCCTCCGCAGCGGAACGTCGTGTGCACGCTCGGCGGGAGGTGGTAGCGCGGGCTCGTCACCGGTCGGATGTCCGACGTGTGCAACCGGTACGGCGCCAGGTCACCCGCCCAGCCGACGACAGTGAACGGGTTGTGCGAGTAGGTGAAGGTCGTCCACTCGTCCTGTCGCTTGACCCGCAGGCGCCATCGGCCGTTGCCGTCGCCGGTCCAGTCGGCGGGCGGCTCGGCGTACGGCTCCGGCGTGACGAGGACCTTGGGGTCGACCACGGCATGGCGCCCCATCAGCCCGAAGTCGGGCAAGGTGACCGGCGCCGTCGACTCGATGATGTACAGGAAGGACTCGCCGCCGTCGGGTACCCAGCGGTACGCCGTGCCCTTCGGGATAACCAGGTAGTCCCCGGCCGAATAGTCGAGCGGCCCGTAGTCGGTCTGCAGTACGCCTACCCCATGGTGGACGAAGGCCACCTCGTCGCCGTCGCCGTTGCGGAAGGCGAAGGGCATCGGCACGCGCCGTCGGGAGATGCGGACCCGCAAGTCGTCGTTGTAGAGCAACACGGTGTGAAAACCCTCGGGGTCATCGACGTCCGGTGGCTCCAGGCGGTTCAGGTCGTACGCCCGCGGCCGCAGCGGTCCGTCGACATCGACCCAGGCAGTCGGCGCGACGGTGCGGTAAAGGTGGCTGACCGCGCCGGCGAACGCCGCTCGACCGTGCTCCTCCTCCACCAGACCCGCCGGAATGCCGACATGGGTCTGACGGGCGACCCGACCCTTGTGCTCCATTCCCATGCCCGGGACCTTACGGCGCGTACGAGGCGGGTGGCGCGCGCGGTGGACGCCCAGCACCTCTCGGCTGTCCACCGGTCGGTTCGGGTTCCCCGATTCTGTCGGAGCCCTCCCCTAATGTCGCCGACATGACCACCACCGATGAACGGCGGGCCGCCACCGCGGTAGTCAACCTGGCTGCGCCGGTGGTGGGGTCGCTCTCGCCCTCCCGGGCCGCGGACTTCCGCACCTGCCCACTTCTCTACCGGTTCCGCACGGTCGACCGGCTTCCCGAGCGCCCCAGCGAGGCAGCCGTCCGAGGCACGGTCGTGCACGCGGTGCTCCAGCGGCTTTTCGACCTGCCAGCGGGCGAGCGCACGCCTGAGGCCGCCGCCGCCCTGCTGGCCCCGGAGTGGCAGCGTCTGCTCGCGGAGGAGCCGGAGCTGGCCGGCTTGTTCGCGGGCGCAGACCCAAGCGCAGAGTCGAGTTGGCTGTCCTCGGCCGTGGACCTGCTGCACGGCTACTTCAGCCTCGAGGAGCCGAGCCGACTGGAGCCGGCCGAGCGCGAGAGCTGCGTCGAGACGGTGCTCGACTCCGGCCTGCGGCTGCGCGGCTACGTCGACCGGCTGGACGCCGCGCCGTCCGGTGACCTCCGGGTTGTCGACTACAAGACCGGTGCCGCCCCCGGTGCGGACTTCGAGCAGCGGGCGCTGTTCCAGATGAAGTTCTACGCCCTGGTGCTCTGGCGCACATCCGGGCGGGTGCCGCGGGAGCTCAGGCTGCTCTACCTCGGCGACCGGATGGTGCTGCGCTACGCGCCTGAAGCCGACGAGCTTCGCGCCTTCCAGCGCAATCTCGAGGCACTGTGGGAAGCCATCTCACGCGCGAGCCGCACCGGCGACTGGCGGGCTCGGCCGAGCAGGCTCTGCGACTGGTGCGATCACCAGGCTCTCTGCCCAGCTTTCGGCGGCACTCCGCCCCCGTTGCCGCGGCCGGCCGAGGAGCTGGCTTAGGGTGCGGCTCAAGCCGGGGTGGCGAAGACCACGACGTTGTCCGCGTAATGCCTGCTGCGGTGGTCGAACCGACCTCCGCAGGTGACTAGCACCAGCCGGCCGGTGACACCCTGGTCGAAGATGGCGGACGGCAGCGCGGCCTTGGGATACTGCCGGCGGGCGGCGACGATGTACCGCTGAACTCGCCCGGTTCCAGAGATCGTGATGACGTCACCAGGGACCAGTGCTCGCAGCTGGAACAGCGCGCCGGGGCCGGCCTGGGCGCTGTCCACATGGCCGTCAATGACAAGGCTGCCGCCGGCCTGGCCCGGGCGAGCGCCGTCCCGCCACCAGCCGAGCACGGCCGGATCCGCTGGAACTCCCAGCGACCGGTCGGCGCCGACCGCGACCGCAACGACGGGGGCGTCCACCCTGAGCCTTGGGATGCTCAACCGACGGGGCACGAAGCCGGCCGTTGTTGTTCGGCGCGGACTCGCAGGTACGGCGCTGACGGCCGGGCTATCGCCGAGCGTTACCGCGGCCGGCGCCGCGGCCGCCGCAGGAATCCGACCGAGCGCGACGTCGCGCTGGTCGTGCAGCGACAGCACTAGGCCCGCCACCACCAACAGGCCACCAGCGAGGCCGAGCAATCCCGCCCCGGCATCTGACGCACGGACTCTGCCGGAGGTCGGGCCTGGGGGCCCGGGCGGCCTGCCGGTCATCCCTAGCAGCGGTGGTCCAACCACATAGGCCGCGTGCCGGTGGCGGCGGGCCGGGAGAGCCATCAACGCGGGCGGGTCAGCGGCCTCGTGCGAGCCGCCGACCACTTTCGGCGGCCAACCCGAGACCGGCCAGCAGCAGCACCGACGGGAAGACGGGCCAGCCGGGTGCGGCGCCGCC
>JBPCOB010000042.1:0-31802 GCA_051000715.1 Mycobacteriales bacterium | reverse complement strand
GGGTGTAGGCCTCGGCAAGCGTCTTCTCCATGACGTTGGTGGCTCGGCCGGCGAAGGACTCCTCGTCGACCAGGTCGTTCTTCAGCGTGCTCATCTGCGCCGCCAACGAGCGGGCCGGGAACCGCTTCGGGTCGAGGTCGAGATCTCGACTTACCAGGGTCATCAGCCGCTGTGAGTCACCGGCGTCGTAGATCGAGAAGCTGCTCGACATGCCGAGCTTCTTTGCTTCAGCGCGCAGGATCCGCACGCAGGCCGAGTGGAACGTCGAGACCCACATTCCCCGGGCCCGCGGCCCGACCAGCGAAGCCACCCGCTCCTTCATCTCGCCGGCGGCCTTGTTCGTGAACGTGATCGCCAGGATCTCCCCCGGCTGCGCCCCACGGGTGCCGAGCACGTGCGCGATCCGGTGCGTGAGCACCCGGGTCTTGCCTGAGCCGGCTCCGGCGACGACCAGCAGCGGTCCGCCCTCGTGCAGGACGGCGGCGCGTTGTTGGGGGTTCAGGCCCTCCAGCAGCGACGCCGGATCGACCGCCAGCCGGACCGCCGGCCGGGTCGGTTCGGCAACTGGGAACTCGTCGTAGAGACTCGACATCACCCGCCAGTCTATGGAGCGGTGCGATCACCAAAGGGCGAGGAGAGGTGGACGGGTGCTGGCGGACGAGGCTGTGGAACGCGTACTGATGGTCACTGCCCATCCGGACGACGTCGACTTCGGCTGCGCCGGCACGGTGGCCGGCTGGACGAAGGCGGGGATCGCGGTCTCCTACTGCATCGTCACAAACGGCGACGCCGGCGGTTTCGACCCGGCGGTCCCGCGTTCAGACATCGCCGGCATTCGGCAGGCGGAGCAGCGCGCAGCAGCTGCCGAGGTCGGTGTGAGCGACCTGTCATTCCTCGGCTACCCCGATGGCCGGCTCTACGTCACCCACGAGCTGCGCCGCGACATCAGCCGGGTGATCCGCCAGGTCCGGCCGCAGCGGGTGGTCACCCAGAGCCCGCAGCGAAACTTCGCCCGGATCTACCCGAGCCACCCCGACCACCTGGCGGCCGGCGAGGCGGCGCTGTGCGCGGTCTACCCGGACGCCCGCAACCCCTTCGCCCATCCGGAGCTCCTGGCCGACGAGGCGCTCGAGGCGCATACGGTGGCGGAGCTGTGGATGTCCGGCGGCGAGCTGGCGGACCACTTCGTCGACATCACCGAGACCTACGACCGCAAGCTTGCGGCGCTACGCGCCCACGTCAGCCAGACCGCTCACATGGCGGACCTGGACGGCATGCTGCGGGGCTGGCTCGGTATCAACGCCGCGGCGGCGGGCCTCCCGGATGGCCGGCTGGCCGAGGCCTACCGGGTGGTCGACACCGCCTGACCGCCCGAAGCTCTTGGTCAGGTAAGCCGCTCCTCGAGCAGCCGCCTGGTGACGGACAGCAGGTCGTTGACCGTCACGATCCCGACCAGCGAGCTGCCCTGCACGACCGGTACGCAGCCGATGTCGCGCTCGGTCATCAACGCCATCACGTCGCGGGTTGAAGTCTCCGGCGTCGCCGTCACCGGCTCCTTCATCAGGTCGCGCGCCGCCATCGACTGCGCGCCGTCCTGGTCGGGGTTGGCGACCAGACCCCGCAACAGATCACGGTGGGAGATGAGCCCCACCAGGCAGCCGTCGCCGTCCTCGACCGGCACATAGCGAATGCGCTTCCAGTCCATCATGCTGGCGACCAGGTCGATCGACTCGTCCGGTGCGACCGTGAACAGGTCGGTGGTCATGAACTGACCCACCGACCGGTAGTCGTCGAGCCAGTCGTCGCGCCCGTCCAGCCGGGCCAGCGGCCAGCTGTGGACGGGCTCACCCCCGCACTGGCCTTCGAGCATGGCTGCGGTCAGCGCCCGACTGCGCTGCGCTGGCGTGCTCTCCTCACCCATCGCCACCAGCGACCGCAGGGCCCAGGCCGAGCCGGTCTGTCCACTGCGAACGCGCTCCTCGACCGTGCCCAGGAAGCGGTCGATTTCGGCGGTCGGAACGCCGTACGCCGCCAGGCCAGACCGGGCCAGCGGTAGCAGGTGGTCCAGGACCAGGTCCGCGGCCGGCCACCGCTTGCCGCCCGCCCAGGCGAGCTGAGCGTCCAAGCCGTGCCGAGCGGCGGCGAAGAAGTTGGCCTTGGCGTCATCGAAGGTCAAGACGTCCCGGATGTCGCCGTACTCATGCGGCAACGCGCACATCAGACCGAGATAGAAGGCCGCGCTCGCCACCTCGTCGTGCACGGTAGGACCTGAGGGCAGGATCCGGTTCTCGATCCGCAGGTGGAACTTGCCTGCCGAGACGCCGTAGCACGCCCGGTTCCAGCGCCAGACCGTGCCGTTGTGCAGGCTCAGCGCATTGAGCTGCGGCGTACGGCCATCGGCCAGGACCGCCATCGGGTCCTCGTCGACCTCGCGGGTGAGCAGGATGCGGAACCGGCTGATGTCGTCCCGGTACATCTCCAGGACGGAGTTCTCCAGCCAGCGGTTGCCGAAGGCCACGCGGGTCGGCTGGCTGCGGGCCAGTCGGGGGCCGGAACGCTCGTCGACCGCGTGCTGGAACAGGGCCAGCCTTGTCTCCTGCCAGAGCCGGTGCCCGAGCAGCAGCGGAGAGTTGACCGAGGCGGCCATCACCGGGGCGGACACTGCCTGGGCCAGGTTGTGCTGGCGCGCGAAGTCTGCCGGGTCAACCTGCAGGTGGACCTGAAAGCTGGTGTTGCAGGCCTCGAACATCACGTTGTCGTGCACGACGTTCAGCTCGTCGAGTCCCTTGATGTGCACCTGGAACGGCCCGCCGCGCAGGGTGCGCAGCGCTCGGTCCAGGGCGGCGTACCGCGGCAGCGGCGTCATGTTCTCCAGGGTGAGGTCGGATAACCGCAGGGTCGGCAGAATTCCCGTGAGCACCACGTCGCCGCCGCAGGCCTGCGCCGACTTCCGGGTGGCGGCGACCAGGTCCTCGGCCTCCCGCTCGACGGCGAGCAGGGCGCCGCTGCCGAGATTCTGCGGCGCCAGGTTGCCCTCGATGTTGAACCGGGCGATCTCGGTGGTCAGCCGCTCGTCGTCGGAGGCGGCCAGCACCTCCATGGCGATCGGTGCCGGCTGCATGGACCGGTCGACCAGGAACATCTCCTGCTCGGCCCCGATACGCCGTACGCCGCTCTCGACCGCACCGGACTCGAGGAGCTGCTGCAGCGCCTGTACGTCGCGCAGCACCGCACGGGTGAACGCTCGGACGACCGCCTCGTCCAGGTCCCCCGACACGTCGTGAGCACCCATGCCGGTCGCCTCCGCCTTGGTCCCAGCTCCGCTCGGGAGGCCCCGGGCGATGGTCACCGCCCTGCCGCCCGCGATCCCCAAGTCTGGCCCGGCGACATCTCGGCGGCTAGACCCCTCGGTGCGGTTCTGGTGCTCAGCCGGTGTAGGTCACCCGTGCGGTCACCGCTTCGGCCGGCAGTGCGACAGGCACCCGACGCGACCGCATCATGCAGCCCGGTCCGTATCCCGGCCCATCGTCGGGTCCGGCGGGGCGTTCGTCTCCTGGGTAGAGCTCGCGGAACTAAGGATCACTCCCACTCGATGGTGCCGGGGGGCTTGCTGGTCACGTCGTACACGACCCGGTTCACGGCCGGCACCTCGTTGATCACTCGGTTGGAGATCCTCGCCAGGAGGTCAAAGGGCAGCCGGGCCCAGTCGGCGGTCATCGCGTCGTCCGAGGTCACCGCGCGCAGCACGATCGGATGACCGTAGGTCCTCTCGTCGCCCTGGACGCCGACCGAGCGGACGTCGGCGAGAAGTACGGCGAAGACCTGCCAGATCTCGCGATCCAGGCCGGCCCGGCGGACCTCCTCACGAACGATCCCGTCGGCGTCGCGCAGCAGTCCAAGTCGCTCGGGCGTCACCTCGCCGAGGATGCGGACGGCCAGCCCGGGTCCGGGGAACGGCTGGCGCCAGACCAGCTCGGGCGGCAGGCCGAGCTCCTCACCCACCCGGCGTACCTCGTCCTTGAACAGGTTGCGCAGCGGCTCCACGAGACCGAACCGCAGGTCCTCGGGCAGCCCGCCCACGTTGTGGTGAGACTTGATCTTCGCGGCGGTCGAGGAGCCGGACTCGATCACGTCGGGGTAGAGGGTGCCCTGGACCAGGAAGTCGATCGGCTCACCGCCGGCCTGCATATCGCGGGCTGCCGCCTCGAAGGCCCGGATGAACTCCCGGCCGATGGTCTTGCGCTTGACCTCCGGGTCGGTCACGCCGGCCAGCGCGGCCGCAAACCGGTCGGCGGCTTTGACGCGGACGAGCTCGACTCCGGTCGAGGCGACGAAGTCCTCCTCAACCTGTTCCGCCTCGCCGGCGCGTAGCAACCCGTGGTCGACGAAGACGCAGGTCAGGCGATCACCGATCGCCCGCTGCACGACCGCGGCGGCCACCGCGGAGTCCACCCCGCCGGACAGCGCGCACAGCGCGCGGCGGTCGCTGACCCGGTCCCGGACCGCGTCGACCGCCTCGTCAACGATGTTGACCATCGTCCAGGTCGGCCGACAGCCGGCGGCGTCGTACAGGAAGTGCTTGAGCACGTCGAGACCGCGTGGGGTGTGCGCGACCTCCGGGTGGAACTGCACGCCGTACAGGTCACGGGCGGAGTTCTCGAAGCCGGCAACCGGCGTCGCCGGCGTCGATGCCGTCACCATGAAGCCTGGCGGCGCGGCGGTGACCGTGTCCCCGTGCGACATCCAGACGGACTGCTGGGCCGGCAGCTCGGCGAACAGCACGCCGGCGGCGGCGACGTTGAGCGAGGTGCCGCCGTACTCGGCGAGCCCGGTCCTCTCGACGGTCCCGCCGAGCGCCTGCGCCATCGCCTGATGCCCGTAGCAGATCCCAAGGGTCGGTACGCCGGTCTCGAACAGCGCCGGCGAGACCGCCGGAGCGCCCGGGGCGTAGACCGAGCTCGGGCCGCCGGACAGGATGATCGCCCTCGGTCGCCGAGCCAGCATCTCCGCCAGCGGCATCGACCACGGCACGATCTCGCTGTAGACGTGGCACTCGCGGATCCGCCGGGCGATCAGCTGGGCGTACTGGGCGCCGAAGTCGACCACCAGGACGGTGTCGAAGACCTCCCGGGGAGATTCCCCAGCAACGGCGCTCTTGGGTGCGGTCAAGGCGGCATCCTAGCCGCCCAGCGCAGGCAGGCATGCGGCGACCGGCGGAGGGGAGCGGCCCACGAAACCGACCGAGGTCGGTCAGGACCGATCTGGGATGCCAGGTTTGCCTTATCTTTACCTTTTCCTGGGCACACTTGCGAACAACATCGGGCAAATGCCTTCGACCGACCACCTTCTGTCGTCCCCAAGGGGGAGATTTGCGTCACGTCCTGCGCACAACCGGCACCACGCTTCTCGGTGCGACGATCGCCGTCGCCCCACTTGCCTCGTCGCACGCCGCTCCGTCGGCTTCCGAGGCCAACGCGGCCACCGCGGCCACCAGCTCGCTATTTACCCCGCCACTGGGTCTGCCCGGCGGCGGCGCCGAGCCCAGCATTCGCGGGCCGGGCGCGGGCAGCAAGCAGGGGGTCGCGGCGTTCGTCTCCGCGCCGTCTGGACTCGGCAGCAACTTCTGGACCATCCGTGAGGTCAAGCACCCGGACGGCTCGATCTCCCTGGCGAATAGCCCGGTGCAGCAGCCGGATGCCGGCACCGGCGGCGGTGACTCGGAGATCTCCATCTCGGGCGGTGCCAACCCGGCGACCGGCTGCCCGACCGTCGCCTACTCCGGCCTGCACAACATCGACCTGCTCGACAACTTCACCACGTCGTACTCGACCGACTGCGGCAAGACCTTCGCCGCGCCGAACCTGTTCGCGACGCAGAACACGCTGACCGACCGGCAGTGGCAGGCCTTCGACGGGCCGAAGACCAACTTCCTGATCTACCACAAGGTCGACACCAGCCAGATCGTCGTCGCCCGCTCGCTCGACGCCGGCAAGACCTACACGTCCATCTCGCCGACCGGCACCGGGCTCGAGGGTGGCGGCATCATCGACGCGACCACCTTCCCGAAGGTGGCGCAGTTCAACAAGGTCGGCAACATCGTCACCGACTACAGCCGGCCGACCGGGAAGAGCTACCCGAACGGCACCCCGATCCACACCCTGTGGGCGACCTTCGCCGGGCCCAACAGCGTGGCGGACAATCTCGCCGCGCAGCAGAACGACGGCTACGACCACAACGACACGATCTACATCGCCAAGTCGGTCGACGGTGGAGTTCACTGGGTCGACTACGTGGCCTTCGGTGTCGACCCGAGCTCGCGCCGGGAGCTCGACACGGTGTTCCCCGTCGTGGCGGTGGACACCAGCGGCGGCATCTACGCCATGTGGTCCGACCAGTTCAAGGTCCAGTACACCTCCTCCAAGGACGGCGTTCGCTGGAGCGGCAAGGCGTTCCAGGTCAACCCGGACAACCGGGGCACCACCCCCGACCCGGGCCACGCCGACATCTTCCCGTGGATCCGGGGCGGCGGTCCCGGTCGGGTGGACATGGTCTGGTACCACGGGGTGGGCGGCGTCACGACGCAGTACCGCAACCCCGGGGACTCGAACACGAAGTGGACGGTCGCCTTCTCTCAGCTGTTCAACGCCCTGCCTAGCTCGACGACGACGGCGCCGGCGCCGACCGTCAAGGCCCTGGACCTCAATGCCTCCAGCGGGGTGATCCACACCGGGTCGATCTGCAACAACGGCACGACATGCGACCTCCCCGGTCCTCAGTCCGGTGACCGGACGCTGCTCGACTTCTTCAACGTCGACAACGACCCGTCGGGCCGCGCGGTGATCGCGTACGCCGCAGACCAGGGCCACGCCGGCAGCGCCACGACGACGTTCATCCGGCAGAACGGCGGCTTCAGCGTCAACACCGGTCTGGCGATCCCGGTGCAGACCGTGGTTCCGCTCATCGTGCCGACCGGCACCAGCTGCCCCGGCCCGCAGGTCATCGACCCGAGCGGCGATGCCAAGGGCTCGATCCTGTTCAACGCCAGCGGCGGCAACATCCCGTCGTTCGACTTCCTCAACGTCAGGTTCACGACGCCCGACGCCACCCACGTCGACGTGACGATGACTCTGAAGGACCTAAACACGACGCCGCAGCCGCCCACGATCTCCAAGGACTGGGAGACGTACTGGAACTACGACGGCAAGACGTGGTACGCCATGGCGATCAGCAATGGCGGGCCGCTGGTGGTCTTCGACCAGGGCTACCTGGACCCCGCAACGGGTAAGAAGGTCTCGACCGGCGCCCCGACCGGCACGGTCAAGGAAGGCCCGAACGGGACGATCACGATCAACGTGATCCGGGCCGGCGTGGGTGCCCCTCCGAACGGCGCCGTGCTTGCCGATCCGTTCGCCGAGGACCACGCGGGCTACCTGGCCGCCGGAACGGGCGTCTACTTCACCGCGGTGCCGGACCGGGCGCCGGACGCCAAGAGCGGCGCCCCGTACACGGTCGGCGGCGCCTGCTAGCCCACCAGCCCACCATCACCAAGAAGGCCGCCATCCGCGAGGGGGCGGCCTTCTTGCTGGGTCGGCGTTGCCATGAGCGCGCTCGGTCGAGCCTCGGCGTATGACGGCGACAACACGCGGCCGACGCGGGATTCCGGCACGCTGAGCCGCATGGAGGTCGAGGAGGCGACGGCGCGCTGCCGCCTGGCGACGTACGCCGTCTGGCGAGCGGAGGCGCTGGTCCATGGCGGCGAGGTGGCCGTGATCGACGGGGTGCAGATGTGGCACACCGGCGTACCGGTCGGGTACTGGAACGGCGCCCACGTCACCGCCGTCCCGGTAGAGCCGGAGCGGACACTGCGCCGGGTGCCCGACTGGTTCGCCGAACGGAAGATGCCCTACGGCGTACTGGTTCCGGTGGAAC
Organism: Mycobacteriales bacterium; assembly: GCA_051000715.1. Taxonomy (GTDB): domain Bacteria; phylum Actinomycetota; class Actinomycetes; order JALYNC01; family JALYNC01; genus JBPCOB01. Next base: position 23,873 of record JBPCOB010000042.1, on the reverse strand, counting down.
TGGAGCCGGCGATGGCAGCGGCGGCCGGCGCGACCGGGCTGCAGCTGGCCAAGGTGCAGCCGTGCATGACGCTGGCGGCGGCCGACTACACGCCACCCGCCCACCGGACGGCGGGGTTGGAGGTACGCCGGACCGGCCCGGCCGATGTCGAAGACTTCCTCGCCGTGCAGGTCGGGGCTTTCGCCATGGACCCCGCGACGGCCCGCGACTTCCTGGCCCCACCCATCGGCCAGCCGGGATGGATTCATCTCACCGGCTACGTCGGCGGCGTACCGGTCGCGAGCGCGATCGGTGTGCGAACGAGCGACGCGGTGGGCGTCTACGGCGTGGGGACGACTCAGGGAGCGCGGCGACGGGGCTTCGGGGCGGCGCTGACCGCGCACTTGCTCACCGACGCCTTCTCGAGCGGCGCGGCCTTGGCTCACCTCAACCCGACCGAGATGGGGGCGGGGGTGTACGGCCGGCTCGGCTTCCGCGACGTTCCCGGCTTCGCGATCTGGCTGCCGGCCGGGACGCGCTCAGCGACCGATTGTGGAAACTAAGGGGTACCAGGACACCACTTAGTTTCCACGATCCGCCCGGATTGGCCCGGCTAGGACCGAGCGGGTCTGGTTGGCACGCTAGGAGCGAGCGGAACCCATGCCGACGCCCTGGGTGCGCTGCATGCTCTTGCCCTCGGTCTGCAATGCCGGTGCCACCATGACTTCGGCCTTCTGGAACTCCTTGAGGTTGGCGTAGCCGGTGGTGGCCATCGACGTACGCAGCCCTCCGAAGAGGTTCATCGTGCCGTCGTTGATAGGCGCTGGGCCGATGAGAATCTCCTTCAGCGTTCCGACCGTAGACGCGCGGACCCGGGTGCCGCGCGGCAGGTCGGGGTGGAAGGTCGCCATCCCCCAGTGGTAGCCGCGGCCCGGCGCCTCGATCGCTCGAGCCAACGGCGAGCCGATCATGACAGCGTCCGCGCCGCAGGCCACCGCCTTGGCGATGTCACCGCCGGTCCGCATGCCGCCGTCGGCGATGATGTGCACGTAGCGGCCGCCGGACTCGTCCAGGTAGCGCATCCGGGCGCCGGCAGCATCGGCGATCGCGGTAGCCATCGGTACGCCGACGCCGATGACGCCACGGGTGGTGCAGGCCTGACCGGGGCCGACACCGACCAGCAGGCCGGCCGCCCCGGTGCGCATGAGGTGCAGAGCGGTGGAGAACGACGCACAGCCGCCGACGATCACCGGCACGTCCAGCTCGGCGATGAACTTCTTGAGGTTCAGCGGTTCGTTGCGACTGGACACGTGCTCGGCGGAGACCACGGTGCCCTGGATGACGAAGAGGTCTATGCCGGCGTCGAGCACCGCGCGGTGGTACCGCTGCACCTTCTGGGGGGTCAGGCTGGCGGCCGCGGTCACCCCGGCCGCCTTGATCTCAGCGATCCGCCGGCCGATCAGGTCCTCGGACACAGGCTCGGCGTAGATCTCCTGCATCCGCTTGGTCGCGGTGGCGTCGTCGAGCTCGGCGATCTCGTCGAGCAGCGGGTCGGGATCGTCGTACCGGGTCCACAGGCCCTCGAGGTTCAACACGCCGAGGCCGCCCAGCCGGCCGATCTCGATCGCGGACCGCGGCGAGACGACGCCGTCCATCGCGCTGGCCAGCAGCGGCAGCTCGAGCCGGTAGGCGTCGATTTCCCAGGCGATCGAGACGTCCTCTGGGTCGCGGGTGCGGCGGCTGGGGACGATCGCGATGTCGTCGAACCCGTACGCCCGACGCCCGCTCTTTCCGATCCCGATCTCGACGTCGGCCACGACGCTTCCTCTCCCATGCCGGGCGACCGGGAAACCGCCAGGGCCGCGACGCCGTACGGCGGCCGCGGAAGCTCCCGGGAAGATTGCCAGTCTAACCTGGGGCGGCCTGGCCGGATTCCGCCACACCGGACACCGTCGAACGCGGCGGGACTACGGTGTGCGGGTGACCGAGGAGCAACCAGTCGACCCGTTCTCCGATGACCCCGAGGACCCGGCCGCGGCGCTCGCCGACGACGACGACGACGACGAGCCGCTGTCGCCGACGGAACGCGAGGAGGTGCTCGCCGACCTCGAGGATCTCGAGGTGTTCCGGGCCCTGCTCGAGCCGCGGGGGATCCGGGGCCTGGTCGTCGACTGTGACGATTGCCGGGAGCCGCACTACTTCAACTGGGAGCTGCTGCACGGCAATCTGCGGCACCTGCTCGACGAGGGGCAGACCCGGGTGCACGAGCCGGCCTTCAGCCCGGACCCCACCCAGTACGTGAGCTGGGACTACGCCCGCGGTTTCGCGGACGGCGTACTCGACGAGGCGGCGGACGACGAGCAGGAGCGCTCGACCAGCTGACGGCGGCTCAGCCGGTAGCGGCCCGCTCGACCAGCGCGACGGCCGCAAGCAGGTCGGCGGCGAACCGCACCCGGGGCGGCAGCCGGGCCTCGGGCCAGCCCGGCCCGCCGGCGATCACGGTGACCGGTGGCCGGGTGGCCGGCACCGCCGCCAGCTGGGCAGGGTCGCCGGTCGCGGGCAGCTGCGACCACACGAACAGCGCGGCCGGGCCGATCCGGAGTACCGCGGACCGCAGGGCGCGAACCGGTACGGCGGCGCCCAGCACGTGCGTCGCGATTCGCCGCTCGGCGAGCGCGGCAGCCAGCGCGTCCAGCGGGAGAGTGTGCAGCTCCCCGGCGACGCAGGTGAGCAGGACCGGGCGAAGGTTCGCCGCTGCGGTCAACGGGCCGGCATGCCGGCCGAGCGCCCCCGAGGCGCACTGCGACAGCAGGTGCTCGACGTCCACGCCGTCACCGGTCGCCTCCCATCTCTCGCCGATCGCCACCAGCACGGGGCGCAGCAGCGTCTACCAGGTGGCGACGACGCCGGCGGCCGCGATCGCCGCGGTGAGCTGCTCGGTCATGGCGCTGGCGTCCAGCGCCATGGCGGCGCGGGCCAGGCCGCGTACGCCGGCGCCGGCCGCCGGAAGAGCAAGCACCCGGCCCCCCGAGCCCCTAGGCGGTAGTTGGCCGGCGGGCGGATCGGACGGGCCCCGGTCACTTTCGGTTCCGGAAGCGTTCGGCGTTTGCCGGGCCAGCCGCGCCGCGTGGTCGGGAGGGACCCCCTGCACCGTAAGCCGGCGCATGAACTCAAACCGCGCCACGTCGGCCGACGAATAACGGCGGTGGGAACCCCTCGTGTGGAGGCTCGGCCCAAGGCCGTAGCGCCGGTCCCACGTGCGCAGGGTGGCCGGCGCGACCCCCAGCCGGCGGGCCATTGCGGCCACCGTGAGCAGCGGCTCCTCCACGCACGCCTCCGGTCGCAGGCCGAGCCACGCCTGACGCGCTCGACTTGTTGACCAGCCTATGGCGCGATATGCTCAAGAAGTTCGTCCTCGACAGACAGGGAGCCGCCCGATGGCCGACGTTCGGCTGTTGCCCGGCCCGACGGCCGAGATCTGGGAGTGGCAGTTGGAAGGCGCCTGTCGGGGGGAGGACGCCGACCTGTTCTTCCACCCCGAGGGCGAGCGCGGGCCGTCCCGGCTGGCTCGCGAGCTGGCCGCGAAAGCGCTGTGCGCCCGCTGCCCCGTGATCTCGCAGTGCGCGGCGCACGCGCTGGCCTGCCGCGAGCCCTACGGCGTCTGGGGTGGGTTCTCGGAGTCCGAGCGGGAGTGCATCCAGGCGTCATACCAGCACGGTGGCGGGGTTTCCCTGCCCGCTTGAACGTCCGCCGAGCCCTGTCCCCGTCCGGCGGCACCACGCGAAAGAGCCCGGCACCTAACGGTGCCGGGCTCTTTCCGTGCCGGAACTAGAAGCCCGGGCCGTGCGAGTGGCCGTGCCCGCCGTGCCCGCCCGCCGGACTCGCAGCGGCCTCGTCCTTGGGCTTGTCCGTCACCAGCGTCTCGGTGGTGAGAAGCAGGGCCGCGATCGAGGCCGCGTTCGCCACAGCCGAGCGGGTGACCTTGACCGGGTCCAGCACGCCGGCCGCGATCAGGTCGCCATACTCGCCGGTCAGGGCATCGAAGCCTGATCCAGCGGGCAGCTCCCGCACCTTGGCCACCACGACCATGCCCTCGTAGCCGGCGTTTGCGGCGATCCAGCGCAAGGGTGCGTCCAGCGCCCGCCGTACGACGGAGACACCGGTCGCCTCATCGCCGGTGGCACCCGCGCCGTCGGCCAGCCCCTCGGCTATCTGGACGAGCGCACTGCCGCCGCCGGGGATGATCCCCTCCTCGACCGCCGCCCGGGTGGCCGAGATGGCGTCCTCCAGCCGGTGCTTGCGCTCCTTGAGCTCGACCTCGGTGGCCGCGCCCACCCGGATGACTCCCACCCCGCCGGCCAGCTTGGCCAGCCGCTCCTGGAGCTTCTCGCGGTCCCAGTCGGAGTCGCTGTCCTCGATCTCGGCGCGGATCTGACGGATCCGCTCAGAGATCTCGCCGGCGTCGCCGGCGCCGTCCACGATCGTGGTGTCGTCCTTGGTGACGGTGACGCGCCGGGCCCGCCCAAGGACCTCCAGGCCGACGGAGTCCAGCCGGAGCCCGACCTCGGCGCTGACGACCTGACCGCCGGTGAGGATCGCCATGTCCGCAAGCATCGCCTTGCGGCGGTCGCCGAACCCCGGCGCCTTGACCGCGACCGCGGTGAAGGTGCCGCGGACCTTGTTCACCACCAGCGTCGACAGCGCCTCGCCCTCGACGTCCTCGGCGACGATGAGCAGCGGCTTGCTCGCCTGGATCACCTTTTCCAGGAGCGGCAGCAGGTCCGCGATACTGGAGATCTTGCCGGCATGGACGAGGACGAACGGATCGTCCAGCACCGCCTCCATGCGCTCGGGGTCGGTGACCAGGTATGGGGAGATGTAGCCCTTGTCGAAGCGCAGGCCCTCGGTGAATTCCAGCTCGAGGCCTGTCGTGGTCGACTCCTCCACGGTGATGACACCGTCCTTGCCGACCTTGCTCATGGCCTCGGCGATCAGCTCACCGATCGCCCGGTCCTGCGCCGAGATGGCCGCCACGTGGGCGATCTCCTCTTGGGTGTCGATCTCCTGCGCGCGCGCGAGCAGCTCGTCACCCACCCGCTTGACGGCCCGCTCCATACCCGCCTTGAGCGCCACCGGGGCGGCACCCGCGGCCACGTTGCGCATGCCCTCGTGGACCATCGCCTGGGCGAGCACCGTGGCCGTCGTCGTACCGTCGCCGGCCACGTCGTTGGTCTTGGTCGCGACCTCCTTGGCCAGCTGCGCGCCGAGATTCTGGTACGGGTCCGCCAGCTCGACCTCGCGGGCGATGGTGACGCCGTCGTTGGTGATCGTGGGTGCACCGAACTTCTTGTCCAGCAGCACGTTGCGGCCGCGCGGCCCGATGGTCACCTTCACCGCGTCGGCCAACGCGTCGACCCCGTCCTCGAGTGAGCTACGGGCGTCGGCGGAGAATTGGAGGATCTTGGACATGGGTTCCTCTCAGCAGCGACGCCCCGGCGCCAGGTCGGCTCCGGGGCGTTCGCGGGTCTGGTGTCTTACTTTTCGATGATCGCGAGCACGTCGCGGGCGGAGAGCACGAGGTAGTCCTCGCCGCCGTACTTCACCTCGGTGCCGCCGTACTTGCTGTAGATCACCGTGTCACCGACAGAGACGTCGAGCGGAACCCGGTTGCCGTCCTCGAACCGGCCGGGACCTACCGCGATGACGGTGCCCTCTTGCGGCTTCTCCTTGGCCGTGTCCGGGATCACGATGCCGGACGCGGTCGTGTTCTCGGCCTCGTTGGCCTGGACGACGATGCGGTCCTCGAGCGGCTTGATGTTCACCTTGTTCATGGTGGCGGTCGTCACGAGTGGACTCCCCCTTCGGAAGCTTCGATGAGCGGATGGATCGGGACCGGCGGCCGTCGTCGCGGGTGCCGGCCACCGAACCCGGCAGTTGGCACTCTAGCGGGCCGAGTGCCAAGTGTGAAATCGGCGCTCAGCGAAACACGAGGACGGCGTACGCCGCGTAGCCGGCGAGCAGCGCGAGGCCGGCCGGACGCCCCAGCCGGCCGCGTGGCGCCAGCCCGACCACGACCAGGGGAAGCGCGGCCGCGAGCACGGCCGGAGCCAGCAGCCCACCGGCGGCCAGCGGGCGGACCAGCGCTGCCGCGCCGAGCGTGGCGGTCGCGTTGTAGGCCGCCGAGCCGACCACGCCGGCCACCGCGATCTCGGTGGCACCGCGGCGGGCAGCGGCCCAGACCAGCGCGAAGAGCTCCGCGGTGGTCGCCAACGCCAGGAAGGTGAGCCCCACCGCGTTGTCGGAGGCACCCAGGACGTCCACTACCCGGATCGCGCCGGCGATGGCCGCCCGGCCGCCGGCGGTCATCACCGCAACCCCGAGCAACGCGAGCAGCAGTGAGTTCAACGGCGACCGCCCAGCGACCTTGTTCTTCTCGTCGTCCTCGGCCATCTCGGCGAGCTCGCCGAGCAGAGGCGGCTCGCGCTCGCGCCACCAGATGAGCGCCACGAGTCCGGCGTACGCCGCGATCAGCAGGGCTCCCTCGGGCCTGGTCACCAGTCCCCCCGCGACCGTGAGCGCGCCGAGGACCCCGGCGACTGCGGCGAGCAGGGCGTAGGAGCGCACCCGGCGACCGATCGGGACCGGACGGATCACCGCGGCCAGACCGAGGGTGAGGGTCAGCATGGTCACGTTGGCACCGAGCGCGTCACCGACCGCGAGGCCGGGCCGATGGGCCAGCGAGGCGAGTACGGCCGTGAGCATCTCCTCGGGCTCGGCGCCGGCGAGCAGCAGTCCGATCGCGAAGACCGCCACCCTGAGCCGCCGGTCCGCCCCGGTGGTGTTGTCGACGAAGAGCTTGGCGCCGGCGACGAGCAGTACGGCGGAGAGCGCCAGCAGGGCGAAGCCGATCACCGGCGGGCCCCGCGAACGGACAGCCCAGGGTTGGCGGCCAGGTCCATGGTCGAGGGCGGTACGCCGGCCGCGACCAGCCGGGAGCCGAGCGCGGCCACCATCGCGCCGTTGTCGGTGCACAGCGCCGGCCGGGGGACCCGCAGCCCGACCCCGGCCGCGGCGCACCGCACTGCCGCGAGAGCCCGCAGCCGGGAGTTCGCCGCGACGCCGCCCGCGAGCAGCAGGTGGTCCACCCCGTGAGCCCGGCAGGCGGCCACCGCCTTGGCGGTGAGCACGTCGGCGACCGCCTCCTGGAACGAAGCGGCCACATCCGCTGCGGGCACCGCCGTACCGTTGCGTTGGCGACCCTCAACCCAACGCGCCACCGCGGTCTTGAGCCCGGAGAAGGAGAAGTCGTAGGAGCCGTCGCCGGCCATTCCGCGGGGGAAGGCGACCGCGGCCGGATCGCCGGTCCGGGCCTCGCGGTCGATCTCCGGCCCGCCCGGGAAGCGCAGTCCCAGCAGCCGGGCCACCTTGTCGAACGCCTCCCCGGCGGCGTCGTCCACCGTGGAGCCGATCGCTTGCAGATCTGCTACGGAGTCGCGCACCAGCAGCAGCGAGGAGTGGCCGCCCGAGACCAGCAGCGCCATGCAGGGTGCCGGCAGCGGCCCGTGCTCGAGCTCGTCCACCGCGATGTGGGCGGCCAGGTGGTTGACGCCGTACAGGGGCAGCTCCAGCGCCAACGCGTAGGCCTTCGCCGCCGCCACCCCCACCAGCAGCGCGCCGGCCAGGCCCGGGCCGGCCGTGACGGCGACGGCGTCCAGGTCGCCGACCCGTACGCCGGCGCCGGCCAGGGCCCGGGACACCGTGGGCACCATCGCCTCGACGTGCGCCCGGCTGGCGACCTCGGGCACCACCCCACCGAAGCGGGCGTGCTCGTCGACGCTGCTCGCCACCGCGTCCGCCAGCAGCGTCGCTCCCCGGACGATGCCGACCCCGGTCTCGTCGCAGGAGGTCTCGATTCCCAGGACCAGTGGCCCGGCCGTCATCCGGCCCGTCCCACCAGCCGGCGTACGCCCCGGAGCGTCATCACCACGGCGTCGGCCCCGCTGGGCTGGTAGTAGCCCCGCCGCAAGCCGACCGGCACGAACCCGAACCGCCGGTAGAGCCGTTGCGCCGCCTCGTTGTCGGCCCGCACCTCGAGGGCGACGACGTCCCGGCCGCGGGTGGCCGCCTCGGTGAGCAGCGCCGTGAGCAGGGCGGCGCCGAGGCCGGCGCGCTGGTGCGTCCGGCGCACGGCGAGGGTCTGCACGTAGGCCTCGTCCGGATAGGCGCACAGCCCGGCGTAGCCCACGACTTCGCCGTCGTCCTCGGCGACGAGGTAGTAACGCGTGGCCGCCTGGGCTAGCTCCGACCAGAACAGCTCTGCCGACCAGCACCCCGGCGCGAACAGCTCGGTCTCGACCGGCATCAGCGCCTCGATGTCCCACCAGCGCATCGGCCTGACTTCGACCGTCACGTCCGCGCCCCGGTGGTCCGCTCGACGGCGTCGGGTCGACGCAGGTAGAGCGGCGTGAGGACGTCGCCGACCTCTCCGCGAACTGCGCGATCCCCGACGAGCCGGCCCAGCGCGGCGGCTCGGGGATACCGGACCGGGCCGGCCCGCCAGCTCATGGCCTCGGCGTAGAGATCCACCGCTGGGCCGACCGCCCGACGACCATCCACCGGCACCCGGGCCGGCGGGTCGACCTGCGGGCCGCCGACACGTTTGCCGGATTTGTCATACGCCGCCCAGTAGACCTCCCGGCGGCGGGCGTCAGTCACCACCATGAACTCCTCGCCACCCGCGACATCCGCCGCGATCACATCGAGCGAGCAGGCGCCGTACGCCGGAACGCCGAGCGCGTGCGACATCGCCGCGGCGGTCACCACGCCGACCCGCAGCCCGGTGTAGGGGCCGGGGCCCAGACCGACGGCCAACGCTGTCAGCTCGTGCGGGGTCCGCCGCCCCTCCATCAGCACCCGCTCGATCCCTGGCGCCAGCAGCTCCCCGTGCCGGCGGGGGTCGACCACGGTCGACTCGGCCAGCACGATCGCGCCGTCGAGCAACGCCACGGTGACCGCCGGCGTAGCAGTGTCGAAGGCGAGCAACAGCATTGGCCGAGCGTAGGCGGCGCCACCTCGGGCCCGGCCAAGGTGCCCGCCGGCGCCGATGTAGCCACCAACCGGATGACCGTACGTGCGCGTAGGGCGGTCCGATCACATGGCGCGAACTGACCGGGCAACATGTGGCCGTGGACGAACAGCGCGACGAATATCTCGATTTCGTGCTGATCGGCGGCCGAGAGACCGCGACGATCGTGGTGGCGGACTACGACAACGACTGGCCAGCGCGCTTTGCAGTGATCGCGGACGCCGTCCGCCGGGCACTCGGGCAGCGGGCCCGGTCCGTCGAGCACATCGGGTCGACATCGGTCCCGGGCCTCGCCGCCAAACCTGTCATCGACATGCTGCTGACAGTGGACGACGTCGCGGACGAGGCGGCCTACGTGCCCCCACTGGAGGCGGCCGGCTTTGTGCTCCGCGTTCGCGAGCCCGGGCATCGCATGCTGCGGACCCCACAGCGGGATGTACACCTGCACGTCTACGAGCCTGATCGGGCGGAGGTGCGCGACTACCTGGACCTGCGCGACTGGCTCCGCATCGACGAGGGGGACCGCTCCCTCTACGCCGACACCAAGCGACGGCTGGCGCAGCAGCACTGGAGCGACATGAACTACTACGCGGACGCCAAGACCGACGTTCTGCTCCAGATCCTGGCGCGAGCCAGGGCCTGGCGAGCCACTCAGTCATCGGCCGGCGGATGAGTGATCCTTTACACTGCGGCCCCATGGCCGTCCGGCACCGCGCGCAGATCGCCACCCGGTCCTGGAATGCAGCCACCGCCGTGGTCGTCGCGGTCGCCATCGTCGCGCAGCTTGTCCTGGTCGTCCGGGGCACCAACGTCCTCGTCGCGGCCGAAGCTCCTCCCTCGACCGCCACCCGAGTGGTGCGCTTCTTCAGCTACTTCACCGTGCAGAGCAACCTGTTCGTGCTCGGTACGTCGCTCGCACTCGCTCTGCGGCCCACCCTCGACGGGCGGGTCTTCCGGGTGCTGCGTCTCGACGCACTGGTGGGCATCACCGTCACCGGCCTCATCTATGTCACGCTGCTGCGCCCGGTCGTCGACCTGCACGGCGTGGCAGCGCTCACCGACGTCGCCTTCCACTACGCGGCGCCGCTGCTCGCCGTCGTTGGGTGGCTGCTGTTCGGCCCGCGGCCACGGATCGGCGAGACCACTCAGCTCGCCTCGCTGCTCTGGCCCGCGCTCTACGTCGGCTACACGATCGCGCACGGCGCGGCGACGGGCTGGTGGCCGTACCCGTTCATTGATGCCGACGCCCTCGGCTACCCGGTCATGGTGCGCAACGGAGTTGGCATCTGCTTGCTGCTGCTGGGAGTCGCGGCGGTCTTCGGTGTCGCCGACCGACGCCTGCCGTCACGCCCGCACCCGCAGCGGTGATCGTTGTGACTTGCGCAGCAGGAAATCGCCGAAAGCCTCAGGCGGAGGTCACAACGATCGCTCGTACCGGCCGGCGTTGGCCCGTGCGCAGCCCCGCAACTGCGAGCTCGCCGACGGCTCTATTCCCGGTACGCCGCCACCAGCTCGCGCTTGAGCACCTTGCCCGAGGGGCCCAGCGGTAGCGCCTCGACGAACTCCACCCGGCGCGGGTACTTGTGGCCGGCCAGCCGCTCCCGACCCCACGCGAGCACGTCGGCGCGCAGCTCGTCCTCATCCCTGTCGCCCACCGAGGCGTCGCGGACGACCACCGCGCAGATCTCCTCGCCGTACCGCTCGTCGGGGATCGGGATGACCGCCACCTGGGCGATGGCCGGGTGCCGGATCAGCACCTCCTCGACCTCGCGCGGATAGACGTTGAAGCCGCCGCGCAGCACCATGTCCTTCTTGCGGTCGACGATCGTGACGAAGCCGTCAGCATCGCGCGTGCCGAGGTCGCCGGAGCGGAACCAGCCGGCCACGATCGCCCCAGCCGTCGCCTCCGGATTGCCGTGGTAGCGACTCATGACGTTGTGGCCTCGGATCACCACCTCGCCGATCTCGCCGACCGGCAGCGGCTCGATCCGGTCCTCGACCTCGGCCCGGGCAATCGCTACATCCACGCCCCAGATCGGCCGGCCGACCGTCCCAGGCTTGCGCCCGAACACCCGCTGGTTGAACGTGGCGACCGGCGAGGTCTCCGAGAGTCCATACCCCTCGGAGATCTCTACGCCGAAGACCTCCCGGAAGGCCTCCAGCGCCGCGACCGGCAGCGCCGCCCCGCCCGAGCACGCCACCCTCAGCTCCGGCCGCCGCTCATCGGTTCGGGCCGCCTCCAGCAGGCCCAGGTACATCGTAGGCACGCCCTCGAAGATCGTTACGTCGTGCCGCATCATCAGGTCGAGCGCGGCGGCGCCGTCGAAGCGCGGCATCAGGACCAGGGTGGCGCCGGCCTTGAAGCCGGCGTTCATCGCACAGGTCTGGCCGAAGGAGTGGAACAGCGGCAGGCAGCCGAGGACGACGTCGTCCGGCGTCATCTCCATCACGTCGGTGACCGAGATCTGCGCGTTCAGGACCAGGTTCAGGTGGCTGAGCACCGCGCCCTTGGGCCGGCCGGTGGTTCCCGAGGTGTAGAGGATCACCGCGTCGTCGGACGGATCCCGGTCGACAAAGGTGTCGAGAGGTCCCACGTCGGCGGCCAGAGCGTCCAGCCGCTCCACCGTCGCATCGCCCCCGTCCAGGACGCCGAGCACCGGTACGCCGGCCAGCTCCGCCCCCTTGGCGCCGGTGCCGAGCAGCGGCCCGGCACAGACCAGCAGCTTGGCGCCGGAGTCGGTGAGCAGGTAGGCGATGTCTTCCGCGGTGAGCAGAGCGTGCACCGGTACGACGACGGCGCCGAGCGCTAGCACGGCGTAGTAGGCGCGCGGGAAGTCGGGCACGTTGGGCAGGAGCAGCGCGACCTTGTCGCCGGGCTCAATGCCTCGCTGGCGCAGCACCGCGGCGTAGCGCCCAGCCGACTCCCACAGCTCGGCGTACGTCACCGCCGTGTCGCCGAGGACGACCGCTCTCGCTTGGGAATGGCGAGCGGCGGACTCCGCCAGGATGCTGGCGACCGACAGGCTCATCGCTGGCCTCCTGAGGGCGAGCTCGACGCTTGATCCTGCCCTGCCGGCGGGCCGGTGCCCAGGGGGCAGCCCGACCGGTCGACTACCGCGGCGTTGGCCGCGAGGTCGGCGAGGGTGGTCCCGGCCCAGCGGGGGCCGACCGCGGCGAGCTGAACGGTCCGCACCTCGTCGGTGTCCCGGCGCTCTATCCGCAGCTCCAGCCGGTCCTCGGCGAGCTGCTCCGCCCGGCCGGCGCCCCACTCGACGACGGTCACGGACTCGGCGATGTCGGCGTCGAGGTCCAGGTCGTCGACGTCGGTCAGGTCGGCCAGCCGGTAGGCGTCGACGTGCAACAGCGGCAGCCGCCCGCCACGGTGCAGGCGGGCGACCACGAACGTGGGCGAGAGAACCGGTCCCGGCGTGCCCAGCCCGGCGGCGATGCCCTGGGTCAGCGTCGTCTTGCCGGCACCTAGGTCACCGGTCAGCAGCAGCAGGTCACCCGCTTGCATCAACCCCGCCAGCCGTACGCCGAGCAGCCGCATGTCCTCAGCGGTGGTCACGACCAGCTTCATGAGGCCACCCGCAGCCGTCGGGCCACCGCCGCAGCGACCGCGAGGTCGGCCGCCAGGGCCGCCCGCGGTGGCCCGTTCGGCCCGAACCTCAGGGCCGCCGACGGGTGGTAGGTCGCGAGCAGGACCCGGCCGCGGAAGGGATGCTCGCGGCCCCGTACGTCGGCCAGCCGGACGCCGCGTCCCAACGCCCAGGAGGTCGCCGTCCGGCCCAGCGTGACCACCAAGAGCGGATCCACCAGCTCGAGGTGGCGGTCCAGCCAGCCGGCGCAGCGAGCCGCCTCGACCGGTTTCGGTGGCCGGTTGCCCGGCGGCCGGCACTGGACCGCGTTGGCCACCGCCACGCTCGAGCGCGCCATCCCCGCCTCCGCCAGCAGCGCGTCGAGCAGCAGGCCGGCCCGGCCGACGAACGGCGTACCGGTGCGGTCCTCCTCCGCACCGGGCGCCTCCCCCACCAGCAGGACGTCGGCGGCCGGCGGGCCGGACCGCACCACGACCTGGGTCCGGCCCGAAACGAGCTCAGGGCAGGCGGTGCAGTTAGCGGCCCGGTGAGCCAGCTCAGCGACATCAGGGGCGCCAGCCGCCGCCCGACGAACCGCCGCCGCTTCGTCCATATGCCCACCACGCCGGGAGGCCGGCCGAGGCGCGGGGCGAACAGCGGGCGCGGGCGTCATGCCGGCTGAGACTGCTCGGCCGGCGCTGTGGCCCGTCGTACCAGCTCCCGCAGGTGCTGGTTCACTTCGTCCGGGCGTTCCAGCATCACCAGGTGACCCGCGTCGGGAAGCACCACGAGCTCCGCGTCGGGCAGCGCGTCGACGATGTCGCGGCTGTGGCTCACCGGGGTCTGCTTGTCCCGTCCCCCGATCAGCACGAGCGTCGGTACGCCGCCCAACGGCGACAGCGCCGCGGTCTTGTCGTGCTCCATCAGCGCGGGGAGGAACTCGGTCATCACGTCGACCCGGGTGCCGTCGATCATCCGCTCGACGAAGGCCACCAGCGACGGGCTGACGCCGGAGCCGAAGGAGTACCACCGAGTGAGCAGAAAGGCGATGTCGCTGCCGGCCCGCCGACCGCGTTCCACCAGGTCCACTCGGCGCTCGACCACCCGGATGGCGACCGGGGTGGCCGAGCGGAGCAGCCGGCTCACCATCGCCGGCAGGCCGAGCGTGACCTCGTCGAGCTTGCCGGGCGACGTACTGATCAAGGCCACTCCACACACCCGGCGGCCGAAGAGCTCCGGGCGGGTGCCGGCCAGCGCCATGATCGCCATGCCGCCCATCGAATGACCCACCAGGACGACGGGGCCACGCGGCACCGCCGCGTCGAGCACGGCAAGCAGGTCGCTACCCAGCTGGTCGATGGTGGTTCGGTCCCGCGAGCCTCGCCCGGAGCGCCCGTGGCTGCGCTGGTCGTAGCAGACCAACCGGCCGAGGTCGCGCAGGTGGCGCCACTGGTAGTGCCAGCAGCGGCGGTCCAGCACGTAGCCGTGCACGAACACCACCGTCGGCGTCGAGGCCCACCCCACCTCCTCGACGTAGAGCGGTACGCCGTCATCGGCCACCACCGCGCGAGCCGTCCCGGTGAGCTGGCCCAGCGGCTCGCCGGCGGCCGGGTCCGGTCGCAGCCGGGTGCGCCCGACGGCGTACCGCTCGACCGCCAGCCCGACGGCGGCGGTGGCCGCCACCGCGCCGGCGATCCCGCCGAAGAGCCCGACCCGCCTCACGGTGGCAGCCCGACGTAGGTGCGCGGCACCCTGGACCCGATCCGGGTGACGATCTCGTAGGAGATAGTGCCGGTCGCCTCGGCCCAGTCTTGGGCGGTGGGTTCCCCGGCGTCGCCGGGACCGAACAGCACGACGTCGTCGCCCGCAGCCACCTCGTCGTCCCCGACGTCGACGACGAACTGGTCCATGCAGACCGTCCCGCTGATCCGCCTACGGCGGCCACCGAGCAGCACCTCGCCGACGTTGGTGGCGTTGCGCGGTACGCCGTCCGCGTAGCCCAGCGGAACCAGCGCCAGCCGGGTCCGGCGGGACGTGGTGTACCGGTGGCCGTAGGAGACGCCGGAGCCGGCCGGCACCTCCTTCGCGAGGGCGACCCGGGACCGCAGCGTCATCGCCGGCCGCAGTCCCAACCGCGCCGGCCCGGCCACCGTCGGCACCGGCGAGATCCCGTAGACGGCCAGCCCCGGTCGGACCAGGTCGAAGTGCGCTTCCGGTGTGGTGAGCGTCGCGGCGGAGTTGGCCAGGTGCCGCAGCTCGGGCCGTACGCCGGCCCGCTCGGCGATCTGCAGCGCTGTGTGGAACGCCGCCAGCTGACCCGCCACTGTCGGATGACCGGGCGCGTCGGCGTACGCGAAGTGCGACCAGACGCCCACCACCCGCACACCGCCATCGGCCTGCGCCTTCGCGGCCGCCGCTACCAGGTCCGGCCAGTCCGCCGCGGTCGCGCCCCCCCGGCTCAGGCCGGTGTCGACCTTGAGGTGCAGCCGCGCCGTCGCGCCGGTCTGCCGGGCGGCCGAGACGGCCACGTCGATCGCCCAGCGGGCGTTCACGCCCAGATCCACGCCGGCCGCCACCGCCGCATCCACCGGCTCCGTCGGGCCGATCAGCCAGGCCAGCACCGGAGCGGTGACCCCCGCCGCCCGCAGGGCCATCGCTTCGGGCAGGAACGCGACTCCGAGCCAGTCCGCTCCGCCGGCGAGCGCCGCCCCGGCGGAGGGCAGCATGCCATGCCCGTAGCCATCGGCCTTCACCACGGCGAGCAGCTGGGCGTCCGGGGCGGCGGCCTTGAGCGCGCGCACGTTGTCCCGTACGGCGCCGAGGTCGACCACGGCCTCGGCGGGGAGCGCGAGGGTCACGGGAGGGCTCCGGCGGTCAGGGACGCGCGCGGACGGCGCGCTCGGCGTCGCGCCACGACGCTAACAGGTCGGCCGCCGCGATCGGCGCCTGTGCACCCTCGGGGCCGGTGGCGGCCAGCAGCCCGGCCAGCCCGTGCAGAAAGGCGCCGCAGGACCCGGCGTCCAGGGCGGACAACCCGCCGGCGAGCAGCGCCCCGCAGGCGCCGGAGAGCACGTCGCCACTGCCGGCGGTGGCGAGCCAGGCCGAGCCGGTGGAGTTGACTCGGGCTTCCCCGCCCGGATCGGCAACCACCGTGGTGCTGCCCTTGAGCAGCACGGTGGCGGCGAGCGCGTCGGCCGCCCGGCGGGCGGCTGCCAGGCGGTCCCCCTCCACCTCGGCCCGCTCGCCGCCCATCAGCCGGGCGAACTCGCCGGCGTGCGGGGTGAGCAGGGTCGGCGCCGTACGGCGCGCCAACCAGTCCGGATGGCGCGCCAGCACCGTCAGCCCGTCCGCGTCCACGAGCACCGGTACGTCGGTGCCCAGCACCGCCTCGACCACTGCCGCCGCGTCCTCGTCGGTGCCGACCCCAGGGCCGACCACCCAGGCCTGCACCCGGCCGGCCGCCAGGACCGCCTCGGGATCGGCGACGGTCCCCGACGCGCCGACCGGCACCACCGTCACCACGGCCTCCGGCCAGCGAGTCCGCACCTGCTCGGCAGCGTGCGCTGGGCCGGCGTACCGGACCATGCCGGCGCCGGCCCGGACGGCGCCACCGGTGGCCAGCACGGCGGCGCCGGTATAGGCGTCGCTGCCGGCCACCACGCCGACCACCCCCCGCGAGTACTTGGTCGCCTCGCCGGCAGGAGCCGGCAGTAGATCGGCCAGGTCTGCCGAGTCCAGCAGTGTCAGCCGCGTCGGCGGGAGATGGGGACCGAGCCCGATGTCGACCAGCTCGAGGAGGCCGGCGTACTCCGCTCCTGGGGAGACGACGAGCCCCGGCTTGTAGGTGCCGAAGGTGACGGTCACGTCGGCGCGCACAGCGGCGCCCTCGACCCGGCCGGAGTCGGCGTCCACGCCACTCGGTACGTCGACCGCCACCACCCGCGCCGACGTCCCCGCCAGCCGCTCCACCACCGCGGCCGCATCGGGGCGCAGCGGTCCGTGGCCGCCGATGCCGACCAGGCCGTCGACGACTAAGTCGGCAGCGTCGAGGGTCGCCCCGGTCGACAGGTCCTCGGCGGGCCGCGACCGCCCACCGGCCCGGTGCAGCGCAGCGAGCGCCTCGGGTTCGGGCCCGCCGACGGTCAGCGCGGTCACCGACGCCCCCCGGGCCGCCAGCCGCGCGCCGGCCCACATGGCGTCGGCGCCGTTGTTGCCGGCGCCCACGAGCAGTACGACGCGGGCGCCGTACACCTGGCCGAGCAGCTCAGCCAGCCGCCGGGCGAGGCCGGCCGCCGCCTGCTGCATGAGCGCGCCCGTCGGTAGCCCCGCCATCAGCGCCGCTTCAGCGGCACGCACCTCGGCGACGGTGTGGACCTGCCTCACGACTCGGCCACCACCACGGCGATGGCCCTCCCCGCGTCGTGACTGAGGGACACGTGCCAGCGGCGTACGTCGAGCCGGTCGGCCGCGGCCGCCACCGTGCCGGTCACCTCCAACCGCGGCCGGCCCGATCCGTCGACCACCACCTCGACGTCGTGCCAGCCGAGCCCACGCGGCCCACCGAGGGCCTTGGCCACCGCCTCCTTGGCAGCGAAGCGGGCGGCCAACCGGTGCGCCGGCTGTTCACGCTCCGCGACGGTGAAGAGCCGGTGAGCGACGGCCGGCGTACGGGCGAGTACTACTGCGAACCGCGCGACGTCGACCACGTCGAGTCCGACGCCAACGATCATCAGCTACTCGACGGTGACGGACTTGGCCAGGTTCCTCGGCTGGTCGACATCGAGGCCACGGGCCTGCGCCAGCTCGCACGCGAAGACCTGCAGCGGCACCGTGGTCACCAGCGGCGCGAGGAGGGTCGGCGTACGCGGCACCCGGATCAGCTCGTCGGCGTACGGGACGACGGCGTCGTCACCCTCCTCCGCGATGACGACCGTGCGGGCCCCTCGGGCCCGGACCTCCTGGATGTTGGAGACCAACTTGTCGTGCAGCACGTTGCGGCCCAGGGGCGAAGGAACCACGACGACGACCGGCAGGCCCTCCTCGATCAAGGCGATCGGACCGTGCTTGAGCTCGCCGGCCGGAAAACCCTCGGCATGGATGTAGGCGAGCTCCTTGAGCTTCAGCGCGCCCTCGAGCGCGACCGGGTAACCGACGTGGCGGCCGAGGAAGAGCACCGTCCGGCTCGTGGACAGCTCCCGGGCCAGCGCGCGGACCGGCTCCATGCTGTCGAGCACCCGCTGCACCAGGTCGGGCATCGCCTCCAGCTGGGCTACCCGGATGGCAACCTCGTCGCCGTACATCGTGCCTCGCACCGAGGCGAGCGCGAGCCCGACCAGGTAGGTGGCGGCGATCTGAGCGAGGAAGGTCTTCGTCCCGGCGACGGCCACCTCCGGGCCTGCCCGGGTGTAGAGCACCGCGTCGGACTCCCGCGGGATGGTCGAGCCGTTGGTGTTGCAGATCGCCAGCACCCTGGCCTTCTGCTCCCGGGCGTGCTTGACCGCCATCAGCGTGTCCAGGGTCTCGCCACTCTGGCTGATCGCGATGACCAGGGTGGACCGGTCGAGGACCGGGTCCCGGTAGCGGAACTCCGAGGCGATCTCCACCTCGCACGGGATGCGGGTCCAGTGCTCGATCGCGTACTTGGCGATCAACCCGGCGTAGAAGGCCGTGCCGCAGGCGACGATGAACACCTTGTCGATGTCGCGGAGGTCCTGGTCGGAGAGTCGGACCTCGTCGAGCAGGATCTGCCCCTCTCCGCTCAGCCGGCCGCGCAGGGTGTCGGCGACCGCCGCCGGCTGCTCGGCGATCTCCTTTAGCATGAAGTACGGATAGCCGCCCTTCTCGGCGGCGGACAGGTCCCAGTCGACGTGGTAGTCGCGTACATCGACCGGCGAGCCGTCGAAGTCGGTGACGGTGAAGCCGTCCGCCCGCAGCTCGACCACCTGGTCCTGGCCCAGCTCCACGGCGTCCCTCGTATGGGCGATGAACGCGGCGACGTCGCTGGCCAGGAAGTTCTCGCCGTCGCCCTTGCCCACCACCAGTGGAGAGTTGCGCCGGGCCCCCACCACCACCTCAGGCGCGTCGCGATGGACGGCGACCAGGGTGAACGCGCCCTCGAGCTCGCGGCACACCGTCCGCATCGCCGCGGCGAGGTCGGGGTGCTCGTGCCAGCGCTCCTCGAGCAGGTGCGCGACCACCTCCGTGTCGGTCTCGCTGGCGAACTCGTGCCCGCGGTCCTCCAGGGCGGTCCGCAGGGCGGCGAAGTTCTCGATGATCCCGTTGTGGACCACCGCCACCGCGCCGTCGCAGCTTCGATGGGGATGGGCGTTGCGGTCCGTGGGGGCGCCGTGGGTGGCCCAGCGGGTGTGCCCGATCCCGGTGCTGCCCGGCATCGGTCGCTCGGCCACCTCCTTCTCGAGGTTGCTGAGCTTTCCCGCCCTCCGCTCGGTCACCAGCTCGCCGTCGAGAATCGCCACCCCAGCGCTGTCGTAGCCCCGGTACTCCAGCCGCCGCAGCCCGTCCATCACGACCTCGAGGGCCGGCCGGGTCCCGACGTAACCAACGATGCCGCACATGGGAATCGAGGGTACGGCGTACGCCGGGGTGCTCCGGCTCGGCGCGGTTCCGCGTCGCAGACTCAGGGGGGCGCCGCCTCGACAGTCACCGAGATGCCGCCTCGACGGCCGCCACGAGCCGGTCGGCCGCCGAGCGGGCGGTCTCCTCGTCGGTGGCCTCGACCATCACCCGGACCACCGCCTCGGTGCCGCTGGGGCGGACAAGCACCCGGCCCTCGTCGCCCAGTTCGGCGGCGACAGCAGCCGCCGCGGCCGCCAACCGGGGTGACCGGGCCGCGACCGCGGCGTCGGTAACCGCAACGTTGACGAGCACCTGAGGCAGCCGGGTCATCACCGCGGCGAGCTCGGCCATCGACCGGCCGGTACCGGCCATCCGGCCGAGCAGCTGCAACGCGGTCAGGACGCCGTCGCCGGTCGTCGCGTGCTCGAGGAACACCAGGTGCCCTGACTGCTCCCCGCCCAGAGCGATGCCCTCCTTCTGCATCGCCTCGATGACGTAACGGTCGCCGACCGGCGTCTCGACTACCCGGATGCCGTGAGCGGCCATCGCGTGCCGGAACCCGAGGTTGGCCATCACGGTGCTGACGACGGCCGCACCTGGCAGCCGCCCTTGCTCGTGAGCCGCCAGAGCGCAGATCGCCAGGATCGGATCGCCGTCGACCAGCCGTCCGTCGCCGTCGACGGCCAGGCAGCGGTCGGCGTCACCGTCGTGCCCGATCCCGACGTCGGCGCCGCTGGTCCGAACCGCGGCCATCAGTGCCTGCGGGTGGGTGCAGCCGATGTCGGCGTTGATGTTGAGCCCGGTCGGCTCCGCACCGATCGCCACCACATCGGCACCGGCCTTGCGCAGCACCTCGGGTGCCACCGCGGAGGCCGCACCGTTGGCGCAGTCGACAACGACCCGCAGGCCGACCAGTGGGCAGGGCAGCGTGGCCAGTAGGTGCTCGGTGTAGCGCTGGACGGCGGCGGGGTCGTCGTACACCCGCCCTACCCCGGCACCGGTCGGCCGGGACCAGCTCTCGCAGAGCCGGACCTCGATCTCGTCCTCGACGGCGTCCGGCAGCTTGAAGCCGCGAGCGTCGAAGAACTTGACGCCGTTGTCGGGCATCGGGTTGTGGCTCGCGGACAGCATCACGCCGAGGTCGGCCCCGAGGGCGTCGGTCAGGTGGGCGACGCCCGGGGTCGGCAGCACGCCGACACGGACGACGTCCACCCCGGCACTCGCCAGTCCGGCAACGACCGCCGCCTCGAGGAACTCACCGGACGCCCGGGGGTCCCGGCCGACGACGGCCCGAGGTCGGGCCCCGGTGGGGCGGCGCTCGATGAGCACGTGCGCGGCGGTCACCGCCAACGCGAGGGCGGACTCGGCCGTGAGGTCGCGGTTCGCCAGTCCGCGTACGCCGTCGGTCCCGAAGAGCCGTTCCATCCCGGCGCAGGCCAGGTCAGCGCTTGGAGTACTGCGGTGCCTTGCGGGCCTTCTTCAGCCCGTACTTCTTGCGCTCCTTCGCGCGGGGGTCGCGGGTCAGGAAGCCGGCCTTCTTCAGCGGTGGGCGGTTCTCCAGATCGCCGGCGGTCAACGCCCGCGCGATCGCCAGCCGCAGGGCGCCGGCCTGGCCGGACACCCCACCGCCGGACAGTCGCGCCGTGACGTCGTAGGCACCGGCCAGCTCCAGCGTCGTGAACGGGTCGTTCACCAGCTGCTGGTGGACCTTGTTGGGAAAGTACTGCTCGAGCGCGCGGCCGTTGACGGTCCACCGGCCGGTCCCCGGCGTCAGGCGGACCCGGGCGATTGCCTGCTTGCGGCGGCCGGTGGCCGCGGTAGGGGCGCTGGCCGGACGCCGGGCGGGCGGCTCGGCGTCGCCGGCGACAACCTGCGGCGACGGCGCCTCGACGACGACGGTGCTCTCGGCGACGGTGCTCTCGGCCACGAATCTCCCTACGAGGACGACGGGGCGGACGGGGCGGACGACTGCTGCGCTACCTGGGACAGCTGGTAGGGCACCGGCCGCTGAGCGGCGTGCGGGTGCACGGGCCCGGCGTACACCTTGAGCTTCGAGAGCATCTGGCGGCCCAGCGTGTTGTGGGGCAACATCCCCTTGACGGCCTTCTCCACCGCGAAGGCGGGGCGCTGCGCCAGCAGCTGGGTGTAGGGCACCGCCTTGAGCCCACCGGGGAACCCGGAGTGACGGTAGGCGAGCTTCGACTCACGCTTGTTGCCGGTCAGCGCGACCTTTCCCGCGTTGACGATGATCACGAAGTCACCGGTGTCGACATGCGGGGCGTACATCGCCTTGTGCTTGCCGCGCAACAACCGCGCGGTCTGGCTGGCCAGCCGGCCGAGCACGACGTCCGTGGCGTCGATGACATGCCACTGCCGTTGGACGTCACCGGGCTTCGGGCTGTACGTGCGCACGGGTTGACCTTCGCTCGTCTCGACTCGGGGGCCCGCCGCTCTCACGGAGGGGGCGCACAGGGCATTACCGCTGCGCACAACGACCGCCGAGAATACCGACTCCCCGTCCACAGGGTCAAAGCGGGCCGCTCAGCGCACCGGCCGAGCCTCCTCCCAGACCGGCTCTGTCGACTCCCGCATCGCGCCATCACCGCCGAAGACGAGGAACCGGTCGAAGCTCCGCGCGAACCACCGATCGTGGGTCACTGCCACGACGGTCCCGTCGTAGGCCGCCAGTCCCTCCTCGAGCGCGTCCGCGCTGGCGACATCGAGGTTGTCGGTCGGTTCGTCCAACAACAGAAGGGTGGCTCCGGCGATCTCCAGCAGCAGGATCTGGAACCGCGCCTGCTGACCGCCGGACAACGTCTCGAACCGCGAGTCGGCGGCCGAGTGCAGTTCGTAGCGGCGCAGCGCCGAGATCGCCTTGCCCCGGTCGTGGGCCTCGTGCCACAGGATGTCGACCAGCGTCCGGCCGGACAGCTCCGGATGCTCATGGGTCTGGGCGAAGTGACCCGGCACGACCCGGGCGCCGAGCCGTGCCACGCCGGTATGCCGGACCGGCCCGCCGGCGAGCAGCCGCAGGAAGTGCGACTTGCCGCTGCCGTTCGCACCGAGCACCGCGACGCGCTCGCCGTAGAAGACCTCGATGTCGAACGGTGCGACCAGGCCGGTGAGCTCCAGCGCCGAGCAGGTCACCGCCCGTACGCCGGTGCGCCCGCCGCGCAGCCGCATCGTGACCGACTGCTCCTTCGGCTGCTCGGGTGGCGAGCCGGCCGCCTCGTACTTCGCCAGCCGGGTGACCATCGCCGAGTAGCGAGAAGCCATGTCCGGCGAGATCGAGGCCTGTACCCGCAAGGTGTTGACCAGGTCGATCAGCCGCGAATGCTCCTCGTCCCAGCGGCGATGCAGCTCGGCGAGCCGGTCCAGTCGGGCCCGACGGGCTTCGGCGTACGTCGCGAAGCCGCCGCCGTGGGTCCACGCCGAGTGGGCCTCGAGGGTGACCACCCGGGTGGCCGTACGCGCCAGCAGCTCACGATCGTGCGAGACGTACAGCACGGTCTTGGTAGTCGCCCAGAGCGCGTCCTCGAGCCACCGCTTGGCCGGTACGTCGAGGTAGTTGTCCGGCTCGTCGAGCAGCAGCACCTCGTCCACTCCGCGCAGCAGCGCCTCCAGCACCAGCCGCTTCTGCTCCCCGCCGGACAGGGTGCGCACCTGACGGTACTGGGCCTGCTGGAACGGGAGGCCGAGCGCCGCGATGGTGCACACGTCCCAGAGAACCTCGGCGGCATAGCCGCCAGCGTCGCCCCAGTCCACCAGTGCCGATGCGTACCGGATGGAGGTCGCGTCGTCATCGCGCTCCATCATCGCCAGCTCGGCGAGATCAAGCGCCTTGGCTGCCGCCCGCACCGGCGGCGGCGCCACCGACACCAGCAGGTCGCGGACCGTGCTCTGGTCCCGCACCGAGCCCACGAACTGGCGCATGACACCCAGCCCGCCGCTGCCGGTCACGACGCCGCTGCCCGGCGGCAGCTCGCCGGCAAGAACCCGCAGCAGGGTCGTCTTCCCGGTGCCGTTGGCCCCGACAAGGGCGACCTTCGCCCCGTCGCCGACCCGGAAGGACACGTCGCGGAGCAGCTCCCTGCCATCGAGCAGGACGAGGCTTAGATGCGCGATGTCGAGATGGCCCACGGGCGGTCAGTGTCCGGCACTCGTCGGCCCGGCGTCATGCCGATTCTCGGCCTGCCGACGCGCTCGGGTGGTGGCGGCACGCGCCAAGAGATCCTCATCCGGTGGATACCGCACCGCGACCAGACTGAGCCCATGGGCTGGCGCGACCGTCACCCCAGGGTCCCGTACGCCGGCCCGGAGAACCCCCGCGGGCCACTCCGGGGGCCGGCGCCCCGCACCTACAGCGAGCAGCGCCCCAACCAACGACCGCACCATCGAATGGCAGAAGGCGTCGGCCTCAACCGTGGCGACCAGTACGCCGTCGGCGAGGCGCGTCCAGTCCAGCTGGAGCAGCCGGCGAACCGTGCCGGCGCCCTCGCGCCGCCGGCAGTACGCCGCGAAGTCGTGTTCGCCGAGCAAGGCAGCGGCGGCCGTCCGCATCGGGCCCATTTCCAGTGGTTTCGGGTGGGCCAGCGTGTCCCAGCGGCGGAGCGGGTTGGGCACCGACGCCGGATCGGCGATCCGGTAGGCATAGC
>JBPCOB010000041.1:0-22600 GCA_051000715.1 Mycobacteriales bacterium | reverse complement strand
GGGTCCTCGGCTGCGCTTTCGCGCTGCGCCGCGAGGCCTACGACGAGGTGGGGGGCATCGACCCCGGCTTCCCGATGTACTTCGAGGAAGCCGACCTGTGCGCCCGACTGGCGGCGGCACACTGGCTTGTCGACTTCACCCCGGATGCGGTCGTCATGCACGTGGGCGCCGCCAGCACCGACCAGCGCCGGCTGGAGATGCGGGTGCAGCTGTACCGGTCGATGGCGCGCTGGTACCGGCGGCACCGGTCCTCGCGTAGCCTGATGGGGTTGCGCTGCGCGGTCCTCCTCTCCCTGATGCCCCTGGCCGTGCGCGCCGCGCTGCGGCTTGTCGGCCGGGGCCCGGCCCCGGTCAGGGCGGCCGCGGACCTGAGAGGATGCCGGGTGATAGCGGGCGAGGCGATCGCGGGATGGGCACGGTGAGTCGGCCGGTCGCGCCCCGCGTGGATTGGTGCCACCTGCTGCCCCCCCGCCGCTGGCCGTTGCCCCGCGCCATGCTCGTCGGCCCGGCCGACGGGTTGGCCGAGGTGCTGGTGCGCACCGGAGTGGTCACCGAGGCTTCGGTGTGGCCGGCTCCGGTGGACGGCTGGGACCTTCTCGTCGCCGGAGCGGGTGCCCCGCTGGCGGAGGTGGACCGTGCCTTGGCCGGGCTGCGGCCCGACGGAGTCTGCTACGTCGTACGGCGGCGCACCGTTCGA
Organism: Mycobacteriales bacterium; assembly: GCA_051000715.1. Classification (GTDB taxonomy): domain Bacteria; phylum Actinomycetota; class Actinomycetes; order JALYNC01; family JALYNC01; genus JBPCOB01. The sequence goes on along the minus strand of JBPCOB010000041.1, from coordinate 21,903 downwards.
CGCCGCCAGCACCTGGTCGCGGCCGCCCGGGTGTGCCGGGCGCATGGCCTGCGGGAGGTCGGGCGTTGGGCGCTGCTCCCGGACGCCGAGCGTCCGCGCCGCTACATGCCCACGGGTCACCCGGGGGCCTGGACCTGGTACCGGAACACCCTGTTTCGGGCGCCGACGGTGCGGACGCGGATGGCCCGCGCCCTGCTGCGGATACTCGAGGGCTGGCCGACCGCACGCCTGCTGCTGCCACCTGCGCTGGCCCTCATCGCCGAGCGGGACGAGGCACCGCCTCGCCAGCGTGGAAGTGCGGGCCTCAAGCACACGGCCGCGTTGACCAGCGGTCATGACGCCGGCAGCCGGACGATCCTGCTGCCGTTCGCACCGGGAGCGAAATGGCCGACCCAGGTGATGAAGATCGCTACTGAGGAACGGCTGCGGGAGGCGACCCGCGAGGAGCAGCAACGGCTACACGACGTTCGGAGGATGCTGCCGCCGGCCCTAGCCGCGTTCGTGCCACGACCGGAAGCGTTCCGTGCCGACAGTGCCCGTGCCGTCAGCACCGAAGCCACTGCCTGCGGGCCCACGATGCTCGTCGACAGCGCCCGGTGGCCCCACGACCGGCGCGCGGCAGGGACCGCATTGGTCGACATCGAGCAGTGGCTGCTCGGCGTACACCAGGCGACGGCCCGGGAGTCACCCCAGGACCTGGCCACGGCGTGGCTCGGCGAGCCGCTCGCGCAGTTGACGAGGTTGACGAGCGTGGAGCCCGCGGTGGTCGACCTCGTCGGGCGCGCGGCCGCTGAGTTGCGGGAACTCCAAACCGGCGCGCTGGTCAGCGTTCTGCAGCATTACGATGTTGGACCCTGGAATCTGGTGCAGACGGCCGACGGACTGCGCCTCGTGGACTGGGAACTCGACCGGGAGGCGGGTCGCAACGGCTTCGGGCCGCCCTTGGTGGATCTGCTCTACTTCTCCTGCAGCTGGTACTTCCTGGCCACCGGACGAACCAGCCGGGCGGCGGAGTTGGACGGTCTCGTGGAGTTCTTCGTCCGTCCGGGGCGGTCGGCGTGGCAGTGGCGGTTGCTCGAGGAACGTCTGGAGCACTTCCGGGCCGCCGCGGGCCTGCCCACGTCGTGCACGTGGGCGCTGCTGGTCAGCTGCTGGCTGGAGCGCGCCCTGATCGCGCAACTCCGCTGGCGCCGGCTAGGGATGCGGGACCGTCCCGACGACACGGGGCTGCAGTACCTGCACCGGCTCGCCATGGGGGCCGACGCTCTGGTCGAGCGGTGGCGGGACCCGCGTTCGGCCGCTCCCGCGGCCAGTGTCGCCCGGCGGGGCGGATGACGCCCGGACCAGCGAGCACCTCGGCCGCGGCCCTCTCGGCCGCGGTCGTGATCTGCGCATACACCGAGGACCGGTGGGATCTGTTGCGGGCGGCAGTGCAATCGGCCCAGGCGCAGAGCGTACGGCCCGAACGGGTCGTCGTCTGCGTCGACCACAACGACGCGCTCGCCGTGCGGTGCGAGCAACACTGGCCGCGCGAGGGCCAGCCGGCGGGCGCGCCACCCGTGGTCGTAGTGCGCAACCGGTATGCTGGCCGGCTGGGCTCGGCGCGCAACACCGCCGCGGAGCAGGTGTCGGCCGACGTGATCGCCTTCCTCGACGACGACGCCGCGGCCGACCCCGACTGGCTGGTGACCCTGCTGCGCGCCTACGACGACGGCGGCGCGGTCGCCGTCGGGGGTGCCCCACGGCCGGTGTTCCAGACCGAGCGCCCCTGCTGGTTCCCGCCGGAGTTCGACTGGGTCTTCGGCTGCCATTACGCCGGGCTGCCCGAGCGCCGCGCCCCGGTGCGTCATCTGATCGGTGCGAGCATGTCCGTCCGGACCGACGCGCTGCGGGCCATCGGCGGCTTTCGCTCGGACAACCACGACGACATGGACCTGTCCCATCGCATTGCCGCGGCCTACGGCAGCGCGGCCGTCCAGTACGAGCCGGCCGCGTGCGTGCACCACTTCGTCAGCGCGCAGCGGTTGACCTGGCGGTACTTCTGGCGTCGTTGCTACCTGGTCAATCGCGGGAAGGTGCGGGCCTTCTCCGACATGGGTCACGCCGGCAATCTCGGCGCGGAACTGGCCTTCGTCCGCAGGACGCTGCTGCGCATCGTGCGCCGGATACCGGCGGCGATCACTGGCGACCGGTGCGCCGCGGCCCAGGTGGCCGTGATCGTCGCGGGGTTCGGGCTGGCCGGTCTCGGGCATCTGGTGGGCAGAGTCGAACTGCGACTGGGGTTGACGCCGGACTCCCCGACCATCGGGCTCGGCCCGCGGGAAGGTGCCTGAGCACATGGTCGAGAGTCTCATCATCGGATCCGGCCCTGCGGCAGCCGGGGCGGCACTGGCCCTGGCGGTCGATCCCCGCCAGCAGATCACCGTCCTCGATCTGGGGCAGCGGTTGGAGCCGGCGCAGCAGGCCGTGCTCGCCCGCGTCGCCGCCGCGGACCCGCGGCAGTGGTCGGAGGCGGATGTGGCGGCCATCCAGGCCCAACCGGTAGCCCAAGTTCGCGGTGAGCTTCCCCAGAAGCGCTCGTACGGCTCGGACTACCCCTTCCGGGACCAAGGGCAACTGACCGGTGTCTCCGCCACGGCCGGTACGAACCGCTCGGTCGTCTCGGCGGCGTTCGGCGGCTTCTCTAATGTCTGGGGTGCCCAGGTGATGCCATTCTCCCGGGCCACGTTCGACCGCTGGCCGCTGTCGTGGGCCCAGATGGAGCCGCACTACCGTGCGGTGCTGCAGGAGGTACCGCTGGCTGCGGACGAGGACGAGCTGGAGGAGTCCTTCCCTCGTCTGGTGACCGCGCAGCCGTTGCCGCCGTTGGCGGCGCGCAGCGTCGACGTGCTACGGCGTTACGAACGCCATCGCGCCCGCCTGCGCCGCCAAGGGGTACTTGTAGCGCGAGCTCGGCTGGCCATGCAGGCTCGAGACTGCGTGCGGTGCGGGCTGTGCATGACCGGGTGCCCGTATTCGTTGATCTACTCCGCCGCTCACACGTTTGCGCGGCTGCGCGCCTCGGGTCGCATCCGCTACCACGAGGGACTGCTCGTCCACCGGATCGCTCAGCTGGGTGATGTAGTCACTGTCAGCGCCCGCGACATCCGGACCCAGACCGGTCACGAGTTCCGTGGGGATCGGCTCTTCGTGGCGTGCGGGGGCTTGGGCACGACACGCCTGGTCCTGGGCTCGCTACCGGATGCCCCGGCGCAGGTCGAGCTGGCCGAATCCGTCCAGTTCGTGGTTCCTTTCCTGTCGGCCCGGCCGGTCGCGGATCCGCGGGTCCAATCGGAGTTCACGCTCAACCAGTTCAACATCCTCCTCGACCTCGAGGACAACGACTACGACCTGTCCCAGATCCACTGCTACCCGTACAACCCGGCGTTCTCTGCGGCGCTGCCCGGCGTACTGCGTCACCCGGTCGCCTCGGCGCTGACGACGCAGGTCCTGCGTCGACTCACCGCGGGCCTCGGGTACCTGCCGTCGTGGGCCTCGCCCCGGATCAGGGTCAGCCATCGCCGACGATCCGGGGCCGAACTGCCGGAGATGTCCCTGTCGCCGGTGAGTACACAACGGCCCCCCATGTACGGGCGGGTGCTGCGTCGCCTGGTGCTGGCCGCGCCGCAGCTGGACCTCTGGCCGGTGCTCGGCCGGACGCAGCTTTCCGGTGCCGCGAAGAGCTACCACTTCGGGGCCAGCTTCGGGCATGCCGCGGCTGGGCGGGCGACGCCCTGGTCGACCGATCTGCTGGGGCGGCTGGGGGGATGGACCCGCATCCACCTGGTGGACGGATCGGTGTTCCCCTCCGTTCCGGCGACCACGTTCACCCTGACCGTGATGGCCAACGCCCACCGCATTGCCAGCGAGACGATGGCGGAGTCGCCCGCGTGACAGCGCCCGGTCAGGTTGCCGTCACCGGCGCCTCGGGTTACGTCGGCCGATTGGCCGCGCGCCGGTTCGCGCAGGCCGGCTGGCGCGTGGTGTCACTGCTGCGTCCGACGTCCTCCGGTACCGACCTCGGCGACGACGAGCGCCGGCCGTTCGTCCTGGGCTCGCCGGTCGAGCCAGAGTTGCTGGCCGACGTCTCGGTCCTCATCCACTGCGCCTACGACCTCGCTTTGACCGACCCGGTCCAGATCGAGCGGGTGAACGTCGACGGGACGCGATCGCTGCTGCAGGCGGCGGCCGCGGCCGGTGTCCGGCGGGTCGTGCTCGTCTCCTCGATGTCGGCCTACGACGGCACCACCCAGCTGTACGGCCGGGCCAAACTGGCCTGCGAGAGGGACACCGCACAGCTGGGAGGAAGTGCGGTCCGGCTCGGGCTCGTGTACGGCGACGGGTGGGGCGGCATGGCTGGTTCACTGCGCCGGCTCGTGCGGATGCCGTTCGTCCCGCTGCTGGCCGGCAAGTCCTACCAGTTCACCGTGCACGAGGACGATGCGGCGGCCGGGCTGTTCGCGCTGGCGACCGCCGACGCGGAGCAGCCACCGACGATCGGGCTGGCGCACCCCGATCCGGTGCCCTTTGCCGATCTGCTGCGCGCGATTGCCCGCCGTGACAGCCGGCGCGCCCGGCTGGTACCGCTGCCGTGGCCGGCGGCGTACGCGGGGATGCGCGTCGCGGAACGGGCCGGCCTGCGGCTGCCGCTGCGCGCGGACTCGTTGCTGGGCCTGGCCCGGCCGGCGCCGGGGGTTCCACGGGTGGAGCACTGGGCCGAGCTGGGCGTGCACCTGCGCGCTTTCGACGCCGGTCTCGACGCGGCCTGAGCGGGCCGGATGCCGCTTACCGGCTAGGTCTCCGGTCCAGGCGGTGCTCGACCAGCAGGGGGCCAGCGCCCGGCTGGGCGGCACCGAGGACCTGCAGGAAGCCGAGTTCTTCGACGTGGTCGATGGCGCCGCTGCCGAGCCGCGTCGTGACCGGGTTGGCCAGCCGGAAGCCCAGGCGGTAGCGCCCAGCGGTGAGCGGCAACGGCCCCAGGCTCAGTTCAAGCTCGCTGCGGCCTGGCACGAGGGTCAGCGGCTCGGCGCCGCGCAGGCCGTCCAGGTCGGCCAGCAGCGCACCCCCCTCGGTGCTGATGGACAGCGCCGCGCTGCGGACGAGGACAACCTGGTCACAGCGGATGCCCAGGGTGAGCCGCAGCTCTGCGCCTGGTTCGACCGACCCGCCCGGCGCGGTCAGACACAGCCACTCGACCTGCGCCTGGGCGGTACCGACTCGGGTCGACCGATCCAGGGCCAGGCGTCGGCCCAGCGTCAGCGCACCGGTGTCGTCGCGCAGGTACCCGGAGATGACCGTGGCCGGATCGCCGTCGTCGACGAGACGACCCTGGCGCAGCAGGATGCACCGGTCGCACAGGTGTGCCACGGCGTCCAGCTGGTGGCTGACGAACAGCACCGTACGGCCCGAACGGCCGAGCTCGCCCACCTTGGCCAGGCATTTCTCCTGGAACCGGGCGTCACCTACGGCCAGCACTTCATCGATGAGCAGGATGTCGGGCTCCAGGTGGGCGGCGACGGCGAACGCCAGCCGCATGTACATACCTACCGAGAAGTGCTTGACCAGGGTGTCCATCGCCTGCGGCACCTCGGCGAAGTCCACGATCTCCGCGACGCGGGCGCGGATCTGGCGCCGGGTCATGCCCAGGATCGCTCCGTTGAGGAAGACGTTCTCCATCCCGGTCAGCTCCGGGTGGAAGCCGGTCCCCACCTCGAGCATCGCCCCCAACTGGCCCCGCAGCTCCGCCTCGCCCGAGGTCGGCGCGCTCACCCGGCTGAGGATCTTGAACAGTGTGCTCTTGCCGGCGCCGTTGCCGCCGATGACGCCGAGTACCTCGCCAGCCGGGACGTCGAAGGACACGTCGACCAGCGCTCGGGTCGAGCGAGGCGTCGAGCGCCGCCGCCCCCCGCTGAGTACATCGCGCAGGGCCCGGTACTGCTCGCGGTGCCCGGTGTAGGTCTTGCTGAGCCGGCGCACCGAGACGGCCGGCGTCACAGCACGTCCGCGAAGCTTCGCTCGCTGGCGTGGAACACGACCAGGGCGGCCAGGCCGGTGACCACCGCGGTCAGCACGGACACCGTGACGGGAACCGGCTGCAGCGACGGAGCGCCGACGATGGCCCAGCGAAAGCCGTCGATCACGGTGGACAGCGGATTCAGCGCGTACAGCGGGCGCCAACCCGCAGGGATGATGCTGGTGGAGTACACGACAGGAGACACGAACAGCAGCAGCTGGATCAGGAACGGCATGGCATAGCGGACGTCCCGGAACTGCACGTTGATCGCCGAGAGCATCGAACCCAGCGCGGCGACCCAGAGCCACAACAGGCCGGCCCACAGCGGAAGGGTCAGCACCCGCCAGCTCAGACCTCCCGTGCCGAAGACCAACTGCATCACGATCAACAGGCTCGTCGAGACCGCCAGGTCGAGCAGGCCGGTCAAGGTGGGAGAAAGCGGCATGTACAGCCGCGGCAGGTAGACCTTGGTGAGCAGGCGTTCGTTGTCGACCATCGCGTTGCTGGCCTGGCCCAGGGCGGCACTGAAATACAGCCATGGGGCGAGCCCGGCGTAGACGAACAGGAAGTAGAAGTCCCCGTCGGGCTCCAGCCGCGCCAGGCGCTGGAAGATCACGGTGAAGATCGCCATCGCGCACAGGGGTTGCAGGATCACCCACACGATCCCGATCAGGGTCTGCCGGTATCGGATCTTGATGTCCCGCCAGACCAGGAACCCCAGCAGTTCCCGGCGTTCGAGAAGTTCGCGGATGGGGACCTCGAAGCGTCGAGGCGGTCCGATGGTGCGCGTTCGCGCCGCCGACGGCTGGGAACCGGTGAGCACTGCTATCCGGCCAGGAGGACGAAGCGGACCACGATCACGGCCAGGGAAGCCGATCCGGCCGCGAGGCAGGCCAGCCACAACCTGCTCTCTCGCCGCTGGGCGCGCAGTCCGGCGCAGCCGGCGCAGCGGACCCGCCGGCCGGCCGTGTGCGGCTGGTGCCGGACGTGGGCCGGCATGCGCAGGCGCAGCAGGTCCAGCGCGAGCAGGCAGCCGAGGGCAAGCAGCAGCAGCAGGCCGCCGAACCAGTCCGTGCTGGTATCGATGAGGTCCCTGGACATCCCGAGGGCGATGGTCATCCGGTACTCCCGATGTAGCGCAGGAGCACCGCGTCGCCGTCGCGCCGCACGGTCTCGAACGATCCGGTCGCCAGGAGTTCGGCCACGATCTCGGCCGACCAGCCGGGTGACTCGCCACCGAGCTCGACGCCCTGCTCCTCCTGGGAATGGGTGACCATGATGAACCGCCCGGTGAAGGGCTCGGAGTCGGCGACGGTCTCGGTCAACGCCTTGGCGTCGAGGCTGGCGTCCAGCGTGCGGAACCTGACCTCATCGAGCCGCTCGAAGCGTTGGATCGAGATGTTGTTCAGCTGGTACACGATCGAGTTGTCGGGTGCCACGTCGTAGACCGTGGACAGTATGGCCCGGTCCTGTGGGGTCACCTGCTCGAAGGACTCGTTGCCGAAGCGGGCCAGGACGAACAGGGGCACCAGGGCGACCAGGGCAGCGGAGACGATCACCCGCCGGGTGCGGGTCCACATTCCTTCCGGGCAGGCCACCTGGGCCACGAGCAGGCTGGCGGCCGGTAGGGCGAAGAGGAAGACGCGTAGCGCCATCTCGCCGCCGTAGGCCGCCGCGACGAGCATCGGGATGGGGGCAGCGACGAGCGTGGCCAGTGCCACCGGCACGTCCCGGCGACGCCAGAGCACCGCCAGCGCGACCAGGGTCGCGGCCGCCACCACGAGGGCCAGCCCGAGCCGCCCGGCTACCACGACCTCCCGCCCGGCGCTGCCGCCGGTGCGCTTGCCCAGGTTCTGCTGCACCAGAACGTCGACCTGGCCGAAGCTCCCGACGACCTTGTTGAGTTGTCCCCGCCAGAACACCTCCGCGGCGTAGCCGAGCCAACCTGCGGTCATCAACACCACGGACCACCCGAGCGCCCGCAGCCGGGTCTGGTTAAGCAAGCCCAGCAGGATGAGCGAGGCGGCAAGGAATCCCGGGGTCAGCTGATGGGCCGTCACGCCCACCGCGGCCAGCACGGTGAGTCCGAGCAGACAGCGTCCTTGCCCGCGGGCCGTCGATCCGGTACCGGGTCGCGAGCGCGGGTGCAACCAGCGCCGCTGCCAGCGCCGGGTGTCCGACGGGTCGCCGGGAAAGACCACCAGCACGCAGCACATGATCGCGAGGTACAGCACGAAGCCGACGGCCTGCGGGGACAGATAGTCCTGGCCGACCCAGTTGAGCAGGACGTACAGCACCGCGGCGGCCCGGGCACTCTGAACCGGGCTGCGGCAGGCCCGGCCGAGCACGAGGATGGCGGCGATCGCCAAGAGGTTGATCACCACGGGCATGAACCGCACCAGCCAGAGCACCGGGGCGCCGCCGGAGACCTCTTGCAGAACGGCTCCACCACTGAAGAAGCTGGGCCAGCTGAACCGTGCGTCCAGCCGCGGCAGCAGCGTTCCCTGAGAGGCGATCTGGTCGATGAATCCGACGTGGATGTAGGCCGTGGAGAATCGCGGGTTCGCCTCCACGAAGCCGGGCAAGCCGTGCAGCAGGATGACGAGCAAGGTGACCAGGACGGCGAACCAGGTCACACGTTTACGGGGTACGGACAGCTCCTCGACCAGGCCGATGACCAGCAGGGCCACGCCCGCGTAGTACAGCAACGGAAGGACCCGCAGGAGGCCGAGGCTGTCGATCTGCGTGCTGTCAGCGCCGGCCAGACCGATGGCAGCCAGGCCCGCACCGAGAAGGCCGACCGCGCGCGACCACGCAAACGAGCGGAACCGCGTCGGTTGGGGGAGCTCGTCAGCGCGGCGTTCGATCAAGACGGTGTCGGTCACGCCCGCTCCTGGGACCCGCGCCGGGAGCCGACCAGCCGGTGTGCCGCACCGGGTCGGCGGCGGAGTACGAACTCGCTGGCCGCCCAGCCGGCGGCGTAGGAAAGCATAACTGCTGCGCCGAGCAGCCAGAGCTGATCCAGCAGCGCCAGCGCCGTTGTCGCCCCAAGCAGGACGGTGGCGCGGAACAACTGCACACCGGTCGCTGCCCCGGGGCGCCCCCGCAGGCGCAGCAACGCGATCGTGGTCTCGGTGGCGGCGGCCGGCACCAGGGCGAGCACGCCGCCGGCAAGCACGAGGAATCCGCGGGCGGCATAGTCCGGGCCGGCCACGAGCAGGACCGGATAGGACAGTAAGGCCGCCGTCGCGCACAGGGGCACCAGTGTCAGGATAAAGCGTCGCGCCTTGACCAGCACCCGCCCGACATCGGCCTCTGGTGCAGAAAGTTCGGCCAGCAGTGCCAGTGCCAGCGCGGGCATCGCCAACAGGGCGACGGTCACCACGGTCCACGGTAGCCCGATGAAGGCCGCTTGGTCCGGCCCGCGCACCTCGAGGATGAGGGTAGGGACCAAGCGGAGGGCGGCCGCCGTCGCCAGCACGCCGGGCAATCCCACCACCGCGAACGTGACCAACTTCCGCGCGGCGTGCGCCTGCGGCGCCTGCCCGTGCGGTATCCGCGGGAGCAGGAGCAGCCAGATCGCGGCTACGGCCGGGATCGCCGGCAGCACAAAGGCGGCGAAGATTCCGATGGCACCGGCCCCGGCCAGAAGGGGTAGCAGGGCCAGCCGCAACAGGGCGGCCGCGGCGTTCTCCAGAGGAACCCATGGTGCCCGCCTGGTCGCGACGAGGACGCTGTCCTGTAGGGCGAACGCCGTCCACAGCGGGACAGCGACGGCCAGCGCCGCGACGATCATCCAGTCCGCGCCGCTGACGATCGCGCCATCCCGGAGCGCTGCGACGCCCACGATCATGACGGCCACACCGAGGCTGCACCCCAAGGCGACCAGATAGCACAATCCGACCAGGGCACGTTGGGCCCGCTGCGCGCTCCCGATGAACCGGCTCAGCGCCGCTCCGAGATTCAGCTGGGTCAGCATGGACAGCAGCACGACCAGGGAGGACACCGCTAAGGCGATGGCCAGGTCGGCGGTGTCCGCCAGGCGCCCGGCCAGCAGCCAGAACGCCGCTCCGAGCACGCCGTTCAGTCCGGTGTTGAGCAGGACGGCCCCGCCCTGGCGGCCCAGTCCGGAGCTGGGTGCTGGCGGCGGTTCCCCGATCAGTGCCGCCTTCAGCGGGTGCCTTGCCGAGACGCTCGATTCCGTCGCCCGATCAGCGTCAGCCGGTGATGCCGCCAGAGGGTGAGGGTCAGGCTCGCCAGGGCAATGAACTCGATCAGGGCCACGCCGTAGATCCAGTGCCACTGCACTCGGGTGACGGCGACCAGCCCGACCAGCATGGTCGCGGCCACACTGGAGGCCACGGCGATCAGCATGGTGAGCGTCGAGGCGGGCAGTCCGGCCGCACGGGCACATCCCCACCCGGGAGCGAGGCACAGTACGCCCAACGCCGTGGCCTGGCGGATCGCTCCCTCGACGCCCAGCACCGCAAGCACCGGTAGGGCCACCGTGGCGAGCAGGAGCGCGACGTCGGTGGCCAACCCCACTAGCGAAGGCCACGGCAGGAACGCTGGCTGGGGCGACAGGCCCGGCACGGCAGCGGGGGTGACGTGGCCTGACCTGTCCTGATCGATCATCGCGGTCCTCGGTGGTGACGCAGCATGGAATTGGGCGGTTCGGTCATCACACCTTGGCCACGACCACCGAATCAAGGTAACCCACACCGGTGAAACCCCCGGAGAAGGCGAACTCCATCCGACCGTATACGGCGCCTGCGGGCGCCACGAGAACCGCGTTGACCTGCGTCCAGCCCGGGGTGGCCGCGTGCAGAGTGGCCACCGCCGGTGCCGAAACAGTGTTGGCCGCCGACGCATCCAGCCAGCGCAGCCGCACGGTGAGAGTGAAGGCGTCGGCCGTAGGAGGGATGTCGACCCACGCGGTGACGACGTACGTCTGTCCCGGGACGACCTGGTCGAATCGCTGTCCGGGGGTGAAGCTTCCGCCGTCGCCGGTGCCGCGGCCCGAGTACGCCCCCAGGTGGGACTGCTGGCTGGACCGGGTGAAGCGGGACTGGGTGACCCAGAAGTCGGGGAAGCCGTCGGCATTGTCGTCCAGGTCGAACTCCGGGTTCTGGATCTGGTTGTCGCGGCGCAGTACCACGTCGTCCACGGCGATCACCCGTCCGGTTGTGGCGAAGGCCACCTCGACCTTGGCTCTGGACGCCGCCGTCGGAGCGATGAACGATTTGGCAAGCTCGTCGAAGGTGCCCGTCGCGGCACCGGTCGTGCCGACCGTCACGGTGGAGATGTTCGTGCCCGCGGCGTCGTACCACCGCAAGCGGAACGTCGCCGACCCGGTGCCAGCGGCACCCACCGAGAAGTACCCGGACAGCGAGTAGCGCGTCTGCTCGACGGCGGCGTAGCTCTGGCTCAGGACGGCGCTCGACGAGCCCGTGGAGGGGCTGGCGACGGCGCGGCTCCCGTTGTGCACAGGCGCATTCACCCAGCGCAGCGACGTAGTCCAGGTCCACGACTCCGGCTGCGTCGTACCCGCCTCGAAGCTCGGGTTGGCCAGCAGGTAGGGCTGTACCACGATTCGCGCCGGGTACTGGGTGGACGCCCCGTGCTGGTCGTAGACCTTCGCGCGCACGACCAAGGAGGTGCCGGTACCCGCCGGACAGCTCGTCGACGGGGCCGGGCCGGCCGGGCCGTAACCGGTCCCGCAGTCGAAGGCGAAGCTGAGCCCGGCCGCGAGGTCCTCGGGGGAGTCCGTGAGGGAGTCCAGGGTGATCCCGAACGTCGCGCCGGCCATCACTTGGCTGGGCACCACCATCCGAGCCTGAGGCGGCATGTTCTGCTCCGCCGAAGGGGTGACCGTGACCACGAGGCTGTCGGTATCGCTGAGTCCACCCGGGTCGGTGGCCCTGGCCAGCACCGTGACCGTGGCCGGAGCGGTGATCCCGGCGGTGGAGAACTGCACCGGGTTGCCGACGGTCTCGAAACTGCCGTCACCGTCGAGATCCCACTCGATGACGGCGGAGGTCGAGTCGGGGTCCGAGACCGCCGCGGTCAAGGTGGCCGACTCACCCTTGGCGAGGGTGATGTCCGCTCCGGCGTTGATACTCGGCGGGGTGTTCGACCGTTGCAGGGCCACGGTGAGTGCGAGTTCCGAGGTGTTGCCTGCACCGTCGATGCTGAGGGCGGTGAAGCTCGAACCGACCGGGTCGGAGGTCCGGTAGGTGAAGGACCCGGCGGCATCGGCCAGGACGCTGCCCAGGTACGCCCGCGCCGGGCCACGCCGACCCGGCGCGTCGCTGCGGTAGATCTCGACGGTGCACCGGGCGCACGTGGTCCCGGTCAGCTGACCGTTGCCGGCGACGAACGGCTCGGGAAAGTTGAGCTTGGTGTCCGCTCCGGTGTCGGCGTCGCCGGGATCGTTCGGGTTGACCGACCCGACCGGACTCAGGTCGATCGACAAGCCGGTGTTGTCGGCGATGACGTTCTGCGTGATGGTGTTGCCGCTGGCATCGGTCTCGTCGATGCGCACGCCGGCGCCATCGTTGAACCGGATGACGTTGCCCGGTCCAACGGCATTGCCGCTGCCGTTCATCGTGACGCCGAAGCGGCCGTTCCCGAGGGCGGTCCCGTTCGCGCTGACCCCGATCGAGTTGTCCCGGATGACGTTGCCCTTCGAGGCGCCGTTGACCCCCCCGTTGATAATGGTCACCCCGCCCAAAGTGTTGTTCACGATGATGTTGTTGGTGATCAGGTTGGCGCTGACCCCGTCCTCCAGGAAAACCCCGACGTTGGCGTTGGCCGTCGCGGCCGAGGCTGTCGTCCCGGTCACGTCCGAGCCGATGAAGTTGCCCCGGATCGTGTTGTTGGCCGTAGCGCTGGTGTGCGACACCTCGATGCCGTCGTCATCGTTCCCGCTGACGACGTTGCGCTCACCGGGGCCCGTGCCGCCGACGACGGTCTCCGAAGCGCCGAAATTGAGGTCGATACCGTGCTTGCGGTTGGGCACCCTGCGGGTGCCGTCGGGGCTGAGCCCGACGATGTTGTTCTGGATGACGGTGCGATCGGTCCGGTTGTGCCACATCGCGATGCCCTGCCGGCCGTTGCCGGACACGACGTTCCGGTCAGCCGAGGCCGGTCCGCCGACGCGGTTGTCGGGTGCGTCTTGCTCGATCTTGATGCCGATCGCCTCCAGTTGGATGGCGGGCGTGACGAACGTTCCGGTCGCGTCGGTCCCGACGAAGCAACCCACGATGCTGTTGCCGACGGCTCCAGGCCCGTAGATCCAGACCTCCCGGCGGGCGTTGTACATCGACACCCCCCGGATCGTGTTGCCGGCCGAGGTGATCGCGAGGGCATCGAAGTCCGTCGCACCGTTACCCTTGATCTCCACCATGATCCGCGCGTTGTCGATCAACGGGTCGGTGTTGGGCGAGGCTCCGGGCTGGGTGTACCCGTCCACGCTCGTGCCACCGGTCTGGTCGGTGAGCGAGGGCAGGCCCTTGGTCAACACGATGGTGTGCACCCCGCCGCCGGGGATGGCGAACCGGATGCTGTTCGCTCCGGTGAGCGCATTCGCTTCCTGGATGGCCGCGCGCAGCGAGCAGGTGCCCGCACTCGTCCGGCATGCCCCGTTGCCGATGTTGGTGTCGGCCGCGTCCGCGACGGTCGTCACGGTGAACGAAGCCGCCGTCGTGGTGGTGCTCGGGCCACTGCTGGACGGCGACGTCCGCTCGAGCGGCACCTGGGTTGTGGGGTAGCGACCAGTGCTCCAGCGGGAGGCGACGACGAGGTCGCCCACATCCACACACCCGTCCCCGGTGACGTCGTGATGTCGCACGCCGGCGGCGCAGGGCTGCCCGGACAACCGTGCCGTCTGCCAGATCAGCTCCAGCTCCGGGTCCTGTTGAACCGTCGAACGGTTCGGCCGCGGCTCACCGGGCGCCAACTGCCAGCCGGCCGGTGCGGGACCCGAGGCCGGGCCGGCGCCGACGTTCACGAGCCGGGTCTCGGTCCCCCGCACGTCGAGGGCCGAGCCGGAGGCGTCGACGACGCGGATCGCCGACAGCCCGACGGTGGCGGCCCCGGGGGCGAGCCGGTCCACGAAGAAGCTGCCCAGGCGGACCTGGCCGGCCAGCGTCGAACCTCGGGGGGCGTAGGCGGCCAGGACCGCTCGGTCCTCGAGCCCGCTCATAGACACGTCGTGGAACCCGGCGCTCTCATTCTGTGCGGAACGGGAGTCGGCGCCGACCAGGGTGGCCGCCCGGTGGTCTACCGTGGCCAGCAGCTCGTAACCCGCGATGGCTGTGGCCGAGGCGGCGAAGACGTCGACGCGGCTACCACCCCCGGTCGGGGCGGCGTGGACGACCCAGCTCAGGGTCACTCCCGTCGGAGCCGCGGCTGCGGCCGGCGAGCTCATTGTGCCGGGCAGCGCGGCGCAGACCACAGCGATCGTAGCCAGACGCGTTCGAATCGTTGGTTTCATGCCGCTCCCATTCCAAAGATGGCGTTGATCCCTGCCGGCTCGAGATCGATCTCGGTGACGAGCTCGCCGTCGGCGAGGCGGAACCGGCCCAGCCGCGTGGGTGCGGTGACCCGCCCCGAGCGGGCCCATGACAGCGCGGACCGGAACCTCGTCGGGCGGATCCGGGTGAAGCCGACCCAGCAGTGCTCGCCGTCGAGCAGCAGCCCGCGACACCAGCCCAGAGCGCCGGCCCCCCAGGGCTCCGGGTCCAGTCGCACCTGATCCAGAACCTGAAGGGTGGCCGCGTCGGCGACGACCAGCCTGCCGTCCACTGTCGTGAAGTACACCAGGCCGTCTCGTACGACACCGTCGTGCGCCCGCTCGTCCGCGATCAATATCCGGCGCCGTTGGTCGTGCAGCGACACGGCGTCGCGCAGTTCGAACCTCGTCACGAACGGCTCACCGTCGATGAGGAAGAGGAAGTTGGGATGGGCGACATGCGGCTTGGTACTGCAGCCGAAGCGGTAGTCCTTGTGCGGATCGAACCGGGACCAGGGTTCCTCACCCAGCACGTTCCACGTCTGCACCACCGTGGCGTCCAGGCGTACTTCCAAGACCATGTCCAGGCCGGTGTTGACGACGTAGACGCTGTCCGGGCCCGCGGGTACGACGTGATGGACGTCGTTGAAGCAGGGCAAGGAGATGCGATGGCGGACCGCGAAGTCGGGTAAGGAGAGCACCAGCACCTCGGTCTGCGTGGGCACGTACAGCAGGTGGCCGACGAGCGTTCCGGTCTTGAACAGGATCGGATCGCTCGGCAGGCAGGCGCTCGGCGGACTGACATAGGAGAACGTCGAGGCGACGGTGTCGCCCTCCAGGAGGGCAGCCACGCCTGAGCCGTAGCCGTACCAGTCCTTGTCGAAGTCCAGGGCCGAGCGTGCACTCCGCTGACGTCCTCCCATGACGCACAGGGTGGACGGCCGCGATTGCTCGGCGTCTTTCGTGCGGCTCACGTCGGAGTCTCCCAGGGAAGCTCCCGGCCGAGGTATTCACTCAGCCGGGCATTCAGCGGGGCGAAGTACTCCAGCAGCGTCGCGCGCGCGCCCTCGGACATTGTGGCCGGCCCTGAGACCATACTGTTCGGACCGGGGTGGACCGGCGCCCACGGGGCGAGGTTCAAGAATTCGACCACCCGCGCGACGGTCGCGGTGGGCGCGGCGAACATGTCCTCGGCGACCAGGACCATCACTCGCGCCGGATCGATGTGTTCGTACAGGCGCTCCAGCTGTTCCTGATACCTGCCCCGCGCGCGATAGGCGTGATGCCGCCAGGCATAGCTGACGTAACCCGGCTCCCTGGCCAGTCGCTGCAACTCTCCAGCCGTGCGCCCCTGCTCGAGGGACAGCGCCTCGTCGAAGCTGCGCGCCGGTTCGTGCGACAGCCGGCGCTCGTGCAGGTACTGGGAAAAGGCTCGCCGCACGGGGTCGCGCAGCAAGACGATGACCTTCGCCTCGGGCAGGGCCGCGCCGATACGCGAGGCGGCCAGCGGATGGAACAGATAGTTGGGTGTGGCCTCGCCGCACACGACGGATCCATACCGGGCCGCCGCCGCCGTGGCGGGGAAGAAGCCGCTGTACCACTCGGGGCCCCGGCCGAAATGGTCGGAGAAGTACTGGATCTCCTTGGTGAGGGCGGCGACGACCTGCGGATGGCCCAGAAGCTCCTGGTGCAGGAACGTGGTGCCCGCCTTTTGGGCTCCGACGATGAGGAAGCTGGGCTCGAGCCGGCGCCTGGGATCAACCGTGCGCAACGTGGCGGCGTGTGCGACCCCCCGGTCGCGCAGGTCGACCAGGAGGCGTCGGGTGCCGGCCCGCAACAGCGAGTCTCGCGCGTCGGCTGTGCCGCTCCAACTCGAGCGCAAACGGCGTCCGCTGCTTCCTGGTCGCTGGCCGGCGTACCCGTTGACGGCTCCAAGGTAGGCCTCGACGGCCGCGACGGTCCGGGCCGGCGGTACCGCGTCGGTGCTGAGGGGTTGCGACGTGGCGTCGGCTGTACCACCGTGCCAAGGCAGCACGTGGTCCTGGGCGTCGGTGGATGTCCCGGACCACACCCCCGCCGCCGGTTCGTGTCGGACCACTCCGTCAGGGACCTTCTCCCGGACCTGGACGCAGAACTCCTCGTCACATTCGGCCGAGGAGTGCGCGATCCCGCCATTTTCGGCGAATTGACTGATCATGTCCAACACGCTGCGCCGCACGGCCAGGCACGATCCCGCTGACGGGACCGCGGTCAGCCGCTGTCCGTCCAGCGCCACGCCAGCGGGCGCCGCGGCACCCGGTGCCCGGACTCCGAGTTCAGGCCGGCCGGTAACGACCGCCACCTCGGGTCGGGAGAAGTGGGCCTCGATCTTCTCCAGACAGTGCGAGTCGGCCCAGCCGTCGCCTTGGAAGAAGATGACCACGTCTCCGCCGGAGACCGTGAGACCGACATTGCGCGCACCGCATAGTCCGTGGCTGAGGCCGTTTTCCATCACAAGGACATCGGGCAGAGATTCTAGTGCCCGTTGCCACAGCGCGGGACTGTGCTCGACCACGAGCACGACCTCCTCGGGCAGCCGCGACTGCTTCTGCAATGCGGCCACGGTGTCCAGAACGTCGACCATCGGCCGGTCGGGATCGGCGTACACAATGGCGCTGAGCCGCAGATCGGTCGACTCCGGCGCGGCCAGCGCAGCCGGGTAGAGCTCTGAGGCAGGCGAGGACGTGGAATGTCCGATCGCGACCGGCGCCGAACGATCCGGCCCGAGCAGGTCTGTCGAACCGGGAGCGCGGCGCAACTCGGCGGCGATCGTGCGCAGAACGCGCAGGCCGTCGGTGAACGCGTTGAGATTGCTTTGTCCATGTATGCGAGGACTCTCGAAGCTGCCCACTTCCGCGACGCTCAAGCCAGCTCGAGCGATGCGAATATTGATGAGGGTTTCTACCTCGAAACCGTCGCCCCACAACATCTCGCCACCGATCGGACCCGGGTTCAAGTCGATGATCGGAAGGCAGGCCCGCCAAAAGGCGTTATAACCGTAACACAGGTCTGTGTAACGCGTCCTGAATATCAGGTTGACCAGCACATTCAGGCCTTTGTTACCTATTTGGCGAACCCGGGTGATGTCGCTGCTGCCACCCTCGGCGGCAAACCGCGAACCCTTGGCGAAATCGGCACCGGCGACCAGAGCCGCCACGAACCGATCGATCTCGGCCGGGTCGGCCGAGCCGTCCCCGTCCAGCATGACGATGATGTCGCCACAGGCGGCAGCGAAGCCGCAGGCCAACGCATTCCCCTTGCCACGGCGGGTCTGGGCGACCACCCGGACGTCCGGCCGCAGCGAGCGGGCGACCTCCGACGTCCCGTCGACCGAGCTGCCATCGACGAGGACCACCTCGGTGACGCAGGCCGGCAGGCGCGGCAGGACGCTGGGCAGGTTGCGGGCCTCATTCTTGGCCGGCAACACGACCGAGACCGTCGGCAAAGCACGGAGCCATGGCCGTGAACTACTCATGACAACCCCCGTGTGACACGGTGTCGACAACACCACGTGAAACCCTACTCTCGCTGCTGGACTTGGCCCTCCCAGAATGCTTGATCGATCGCTTATCGGCGAGTTAGGTCACGCAGCGCGGCTTGACGTATTCGTAGAGTGAGAATGACCATGGATATCGGCGGTCCCATGTACGATAAGTAGTCGGAGAGCAACTCCGCGTGGCGCTCCGTACGGCGGCGGGCCGAGGGTCTCAACAGATCGGCGCCCGCGCCCGGCCCGTGGGATCAGCCCTGATCCACCGACGGTGTTGGTGATCGGGTGATATCGGGGTCGTGGCAGGTGGTGGGTCGATCGCAGGCAGGGATGCCGGTCGGTCCGGCTCTTCCACTGTGGTTCTTGGTTGTGCCGTTGTCGGTTGGGTGGTCAGGTGGTGGCGATGGTTGGTGGCCCCCGGTCGCGGTGGACCACAGCGATTCCCATCCGTGGGCCCAGGGCCAGTGCCGTGGCAGGTGGAGCACGAGGCGTCGGCTCCGCTGGACGTCGCGATCAACCTGCACGGCCGGGGGCCGCAGAGCCACGCCGTCCTGAGGGCGCTCGCACCGGATCGGCTGGTCGCGGACGGCACAGCCGGTGTACCGGGACCGGCGTGGCGCACCGAGGAACACGGGGTGTTTCGGTGGTGCCGGCTCATCACGGAGGGCCTCGGCTCGGCGTGCCGGCCAGACGACCTGGAGCTGGGTCGGCCGGCTTGTGCTGCAGCTGTCCGCGGTGCCGGCGTCGTACATCCCGGTGCGGCATCGGGGAGCCGGCGCTGGCCGGCCGCCCGCTTCGCAGCGGTGGCCGCGGCGCTGCGTTGGACTGGGTTGCGGTGGTGGTGACAGGATCGGCCGCCGAGCATGCGCTGGCGACTGAGGTTGCTGCCATGGCCGGGTTGGCCGGCGATGCGATGCTCGCCGGGCGGACCACGTTGACGGAACTGGCCGCGCTGGTCGCCGACGCCCGCGTCGTCATCAGCGGCGACACCAGCGTGGCGCATCTCGCTACCGCGTACCGGCCGCCGTACCGGCCGCCGTCGATCGTGCTCTTCGGCCCGGTGTCGCCGGCGCTGTGGGGCCCGCCGCAGCGTCCGGAGCACGTAGCGCTCTGGCGCGGCGGCAGCGCCGGTGACCCGCACGGCCAGGACATCGACCCGGCCCTGCTGGCGATCGACGTGCCAGAGGTGCTGTCGGTGATGGAACGGCAACTTTTCGCGGGAGTCTCGTGATCATCGACCGTCCGCCGTTCGAGCGGAAGCCACAGGGATACGATAGGCATCCTCCGGCGCACGCGCAGGAACGGGATCAAGAACTGCCTTTCGGCGCCGGTACGTCCGCGGCGACCAGCCGTGCGTGGAACGAGAGGGCTGACGATGGCAGCGTGGACGGCAGTGGTCACCGGCGGTGCGGGTTTCGTCGGCTCGCACCTATGTGCCCGCTTGCTGGACGAGGGATGTCGCGTTCTGGCGTTGGACAACTTCCTGACCGGTGCGCCGGACAACGTCGGGCAGCTGCTCGAGCACGACGGTTTTCGTCTGATCCGGGCCGACGTCACCGACTTCATCCACGTTCCCGGTCAGGTGCACGCGGTGCTGCATTTCGCGTCGCCGGCTTCGCCACGGGATTACCTGGAGTTGCCCGTCGAGACACTGAAGGTCGGTTCGGTCGGCACCCTGCACGCCTTGGGTCTGGCCAAGGAGAAGAGGGCACGTTTCCTCCTCGCGTCGACGTCAGAGACCTACGGCGACCCGCTGATTCACCCACAACCGGAGACGTACTGGGGCAATGTCAACCCGGTTGGTCCGCGCGGGGTCTACGACGAGGCGAAGCGTTTCGCCGAGGCGTTGACCATGGCCTATCGCCGAACCCACCACGTGGACACCAGCATCGTCCGGATCTTCAACACCTTCGGTCCGCGGATGCGGGCCAACGACGGCCGCGCCATCCCTACGTTCATCGGACAGGCGTTGGCCGGCGATCCGATCACCGTGTCCGGCGATGGTTCTCAGACCCGGTCCATCTGCTACATCGACGACCTCGTCGAGGGCGTGGTCAGGCTGCTGAAGAGTGATCTTGCCGGGCCCGTCAACATCGGGAATCCGCACGAGCTCACCGTGCTTGAACTCGCCGAGTGGATCCGAGACCTCGCCGGCTCGACGTCACCGATCAGGTTTGTACCCCGCCCTGTCGACGATCCGTCGGTACGCCAACCGGACATCACGCTGGCCCGGCAGGAGCTGCACTGGGAACCGACGTTCGCTCTCGACACCGGCCTAAGCGAGACGATTGACTGGTTCCGCGATCGCCGCGCAGCCATCCCGGCAGCGCGATCCCTCGCAACTTAGGCCGCGTCGCCATCTGCGGTTTGTCCCCTCGACCAACCCAAGCGCCCGCGCGACCGGACGTGACGTAGCGATCCCCATCTTCACCGCCTCATCCTTGAACTCGCGAATACTCCCTACACTGCTGCGACATCGACTTCCTCCTATTCCGGCTCCGACGAGCCGCTCTAACAGCTGACCAAGACGGTCCTGGAGGCCGCGCTGAACGAGGAGATGACCGAACACCTCGGCTAAGATCTCAGCGCATTTCGCCGAGATCTATGGGGCGTCAGCGAGCAAGGAGACGGTAGTGACACAACGCCTTGCCCTGCTCGTCGCGAGCGGGCGCTCCACGGTGCACGCCGCAGCGAGAAGGTTTCGGCGTGGGACTTGGCCACGCAGTCGCGGCAGAGCGCACCCCGTTGCGGGGTTTGACCGGGGCGATGACCCGGCCGCAGTGTGGGCAGGCCGGCCGGTGCCCTGAGCGCCGGCGTCGGCGAGTGCGTCGATCAGCCGTAGCAATGCGGAACTGGTGCGTAGGCGCCGGCTCCGGTAAGCAGGCCTCGGCGTCCTCGAAGATCTTCACGCCGCGCTGCCGGGCACCCTTGGCCAGCGACATCGTCACCTCGACCGGGGCGGCCCGCCCCTCGTCGGGCGTCCAGAAGCCGTGGATGACGTCATCGGTCCGGATCAGCGGCAACTGGTCGGCCGCTTCGCGTGGAGACAGCACTTCCTTGGTCATTCCCACCGAGCGCATCTGCGCGGTTTCGCGGCGCGAGCTCTCGTCGGCGCGTGGCGTCGTGGCGCGCTGGAGGTAGCCGCAGCGGCGGTACCCGTGGCGAGGCCCGTCTCTTCCTCCGCCGCGCATACAGCTCCGCGGAGTAACGCGCCATCCACAGCGCTTCCTCCGTCGCGCCACCTGAGACCACCTCTCCCGCCGGGTGCGAGGCGGTGCCCGAGGTGAGCTGCTTGCGCTCCAAGAGCACCACGTCAGTCGCACCGCACCCAGGATGTTCGATCACCGCCTTGTCACTGTTGGGCGGCTCGTAGACGTGCTCGCACAGGCGGCCACGACGATCAATTAGGCTCTGATCAAGGCCGAACTGTCCTCGGTGATCGGCGCGACGCCGCACGAGCCAGCGGGCACGACCTCTTGACTCAGTCGGGCCGCTGGGCTGCTAACGAAATGCTCACGAACTCCGCGGCGTCATGCGGCATCGGACGGATTGCGACGGCATCGAGGTGTGGCAACATCCCAGCTCAGCGGCATAGTGCGGCCCGAGACGGCAGGCCGCGACACGCCCGGATGCTGACTGGGGGTCAAGGGGTCGCAGGTTCAAATCCTGTCGTCCCGACAGTGTGATGTCGCAGGACATCGGAATGGGCTGGACCTGCAATCTGTAGGTTCGGCTCACTTCCTTGTGGGGCCTGGTGGCCTTCCGGTCGGCTGATAGTCCTTGCGTGGGTCGATGGTGAGGTGGCGC
>JBPCOB010000040.1:0-5985 GCA_051000715.1 Mycobacteriales bacterium | reverse complement strand
CGGGCGTTTGTGAGTGGGTCGCGCCAGTCACCGAGCCTGAGCAGGTCCGCGTGAACCGAGTTGATCTGCCACTCGCCCCGGTCGATCGAGCCGTTGGAGTTGACGTGGGTCGCGCTTGGATTCCAACCGGACTCTGCGCCGGCCACGGCTACCGCAGTCACCAGCTCGGCCGCCGGGAATCCCGCCGCTATGGCCGCCTTGGCTGCGACCACGGCGGCCGTGTCCGTCGAGCTGGCCGGTGTGGTGCCGGCCGGGGGAGCGCAGCACGCCGACGGTGCTGCGACTTGCTGCGCGGGTGGCAGCACTGCGGGGCCGGCGGGTGCGGTCCCGCCGTTCACCCCGGCCTGGAATGAGCCGATGAGCCTGCCCGCGCCGTCGGCCAGGGCGAGCAGCCCGCCCCGGATCTGCTCCGGGGTCGGCGCCGGGCCGGTGAGCCGGTGAAGGTCACCGCCGAGCCGGTAGCCGACACCCTCGACCCCGCCCGCCGGCAGCGGGGCGCAGTCGACGTAGGCCGAAGGGTGGATGAACCCGTGGACCGTGCGGTCAAGCTGAGGGAAGAAACCGAGCAGCGCTTGCCACATCAACGCGAGGATGACGAGCAGCACCGACCACAGTTGAGCCAGGGACAGGTGCGACAGGAGCAGTTTCGCCCCGCCGCCGGCCGCGTGAGCGCCCTTCGGCGCCAGCCAGCCGAACGCTTTACCGGCGAGGACTTTCCCTCCGTGGATGAGCACCCCATCGGTGTGATTCCACAGCCAGCCGAAAGGGCTCACCGCTGAAACCGCAGACAATGACACGCCGAGCAGTCGCTACCCGGCCGGAAGTGGTGGTGCCAGTCCCGCGGGTGCCCACACTGGCAGCCGCCGGGCCGGCCGGACAGCGCCTCGACGGCGACGGCGGCCAGGATCACCGCGGCCAGGATCACCGCGAACACAATCACCGCCGACGAGTGAAGCAAACGCCACCCAACGCCGATACCTAAGACGGCGACCACGAACGTGACCCGCGGTGCGGCGCCGAGCCCGCCGCGCCACCGGCCGAGCAGGAACCCGGCCAGCAGGTCCGCACGGCGGCCGTTCACGACGCCACCAGCGAGGGATTACCGCGTCCGTCCTGAGCGTGGGAGATCCCTCGCACCGCCGTATCCCTCGCAGCCGTGAGCTGCCAGGCTGGTGACTTTCCGACCCGGGTCCGCTCGACGCCGGCCAGCTGCCCGACGGCCCGGCCGAGGGCGACTTTGCTGCCCTGCCGCAGTTCCTCCGGTAGCCATTCGTAGAGCGCCGTCGCTGTCAGCGGACCGTCGCGGAGCAGACCGGCCACGGCGTCCGCGAACGGCTGACGGCATACAGCCGGTGCCGGGTGCGTCTGGCGCATTGCGCCGGCTCGACGGCACACCGCCGCGAACGCCGCATCATCGAGCAGGTCCAGGGTGACGGCCCGGGTGCTGGCCGGTGTGGTCAGGACACCTTCACCGCGGCGGGTGGGCAGGGCCAGCGGCGGGGCCGTGCCGAGGACCAGTGCCGCATCCGCCGGGTTGCGGACCATCAGGCACAAGCGCTGGGTGACTAGGTTGCGGACCCCGGACGGCACATCATCGGTGCTGGGCCGCTGGGTGCTTATCAGGACGTGTACGCCGACTGCCCGGCCCATCCGGATGATCCGGCCTCGCAGCGTGTCGAGTTCCGCCATGGTCCGCCGGTCCGCCGCCGCCCGCACGTCCTGCAGTTCCTCGAGCAGCAGCAGCAGCCCGGGGCCGACCTCACCGGCGTTGTTCCGCGCCCGGACGGTTTCTAGTACCTCGGCGAGCATCGCCACGAGCTCGGCCGGCGCGTTCTCGTCGGCGCCGGACACCCAACGGGTGAAGTACGGAGCTGCCAGCCGGTAATCCTGCGATCCTTTGCCGTCGAGCCCGTACAGCGATGTAGCGGGGTCCAGCACCCAATGGCCGACCAGCTTTCTAGCCTGAGTCGTCTTGGTCGATCCCGGCACGCCCGCTACGAGCGTGTTCTGCTCGACCGTCGCCAGGGTCACAGGGTTTCCCCGTTCGTCGCAGCCGATCCGTACCGGCTGCGACCAGTCGGTGCGCTCGACGACGGCCAGCGGGGAAACTGCCGACCCGGCCGAGCTGGGGGAGCCGACCCACAGGGTGACCACGTTCGCCGCGTGGTCCGTGTCGTGGCGGACCACGAGCAGCCGCGCCGGCACCCCGAGGGCCGCCGCGAGCTGCACCCGCTTGTGTTCAACCTCGACGGCGGCCACCCCGGGCAGCGTCACCGTGACGGCCGTGCCGCGCTCATCCACCGTCGGCCTGCCCTTGTACAGCACCTTTGGCGCGGGTTCCTTGATTCCCGGGCGGCGCAGGATGCCGGCCTGGACGAGGGCGGGGACGAGCTTGCGGTGCGCCCACCAGTCCGACGACTTCGGGGCCCTGGCCCACACGAGCACGCCGATACCGGCAACGGCGACCAGGCCGACCGCCCGGGCCGACCAGACGACCGCGCCGAGGACGCCGAGCACGTCGAGCAGGGCAGTACCCGCCCATACCCGCCGGCTATTGAGCCATCCGGCCTTGCCGTTCACGGCATGTTTCCCGTTCGGTGCCGCCCGTTCCGCCCGGTGCCGTTCCCAACCGTTGAGCCCGCCCGCCACGGCGAACACGGCCAGCACGGCGAACAGGAGCACACCGCCGAGCAGCCACACCGCGGCCAGTCCGGCGGCCCCGTACCGGCCCGGGTGCCGCCGTATGTGTTTCCCGGCGTGCCGGGCCAGCTCGACAGCCTCGCGGTGCCGGTGGACCCGTTCGGCGCCCGCCACGAGGCGCAGCAGCGTCGCCCCCGTACTGGTCACTTAGCTGGCGTCTTGTTCAGCGATGCCGGCGGAGCGGCTGGGCCGGGTGACGGTGCCGGGCCGCCACCACCGGCTGCTTTCTGCCCGGCCTGAAAGGCAGGGACGACCTTCGGAATGGTGGTGATGACGACACCGCCCGTCTCACCGATGGTGCTTACGATGAAGCCGGCGGCCTGCACGCCGAGAGCGACACTGCCGGCCGCGATTAACAGCGCGACTGCCAGAACGCAATACCCCAGAACCTTTTTCATGGCTTTCCTCTCGCCTGCCCCCGCACCGTTGCGAGGGATAGACGCACAGTAGCGCAGTAGTCAATGACTGCACTACTAGAAGGCGAGGATTAGAGGGTCCGTCAGTCCGCAAAAAGTCCGCAAGAGGGCAGCTAACGGCCAACAACTGCCACCAACAGTCAACAGGTGAAAGTGCAGGTCAGACTGCCTTACTCGCCAGTTATCAACGGGTGCCAATCATGGCCGTTTGCGCCGGTGACCTGACTGGGGGTCAAGGGGTCGCAGGTTCAAATCCTGTCGTCCCGACAGTAAAATCGCAGCTCAAACGGGCACCGACCAATGCAGCCGGTACCCGTTGTCCCGGTGAGCGTGCAACGCAGCGCGCAACCAGCGAAAATTCATCTACAACCCCAGTGCCAGGGCCGCCCGGTCTGCTGCGTCCCGTTGCATCTCTGCGCCGACGTGGGCGTAGACGTCCCCAGTGATCGCTACCGAAGAGTGGCCCAGCGACTCCGACACCACCCGCAGGTGCGTCCCGGACGCGACCCACAGGGTTGCCGCAGAGTGCCGCAGCGTATGCAGGCCGCCCACCACCCCAGCGCGTCGGGCGACGGTGGCGTACCAGCGGGAAGCGTTGGCGGGTCGAGCGGCGTGCCAATCTCCGTGCAGAACACCAAGTCAGGGTCTTGCCATGACCGCCCGGCGGCCTGTCGCTCCGCCTCCTGGGTCTCACGGTGTTCACGAAGCGCCCTGACGGTCGCGGCGGGCAGTACAACCGTCCGCCGTGACCGCTCCGACTTGGGCGGGGTGAACCTCAGCCGTCCAGCCGAGCGGACGAGCTGGCGGGTGACCCGAGCCGAACCGACGTCAAAGTCGATGGCATCCCAGCTGAGCCCGAGCGCCTCCCCTCGGCGCAGCCCGGTGGTGACCAGCAGCAGCACCAGTGCGTGCAACCGCGCCCCTGACGTTTCGGCCAGCAGCTTCTGCAGTTGCGCCAGGGTGAGGTACTCGGCGTCGCGCCGTGGGACCGGGGAACGGGTGACCAGCGAGGCGACGTTGCAACGTACCAGGCCGTCGCGGACCGCCGCATCGAGGATCGCTCGCAGAACCGTGTAGGTCTGCCGGATGGTGCTGGGCGCCGACCCACCCTGGCGCATCTGCAGCACCAGCCGGTCGACGTCTCGACGACTGACATCCGCACGCGCGCGTTCGCGCACCTGCAGCGAGCCTACGCGCTCGCCTGCCGGGCCGCACGGGACGAGCTGCTGTCCCTACCCCACCGCCCGGGCAAGCCTTCGAACCCCGCCCGCTGAGATGCGCACGAGAAGGGACGTTCTCGGGCGTTGGTCGACGAGCGAGAGCCGGAGCATTACCCGCCGTGGCCGAACAGAGCCTTGAGCGGTCGAGGACCGCCTCGAAGCCCGCGAGCTCAAGCGAGTCGTCAGCACCCGGAGCCGCAACAACCTCGCCGCCTGCGCGGCCGCTCTCACCGTCGGAGTCGTCGACGGTGAGGAGGTCGACGGAGGGGGCGTCCGGGAGATTCAAGCCCGATCGGTTCCCCGGTCAGGACGGGGGGTCGGCGAAGCTCGTACATAAGCGAGGCAGGGCTGAACTGTCATCGGGCCATGGCACGCGGCCGCCTGGTCGGGCCGGCGGTACTCAGCCGCTGTGGGTGGAGGTCGGAGCGCTCAGCACCTCGGACAGCGCGGCCACGGCGGCCACCACCTCGCGCGCCGCCGGCCAGTCGACGACAGCGACCCGCGCCCGGTCCGCGGCGACGACCTCGTCGCTCCACGGCACCACGCCGGCCAGAGCCAACCCGTGCCGCTCGCAGAACTCGGCGATGGCTTGCTCGTCGGCGGCCGATCGCACCTTGTTCGCGACCACCGTCACCCGCTGCACCGGGAGCTCCGCGACGAGCGCGCTCATGCGTCGTACGGTCTCGAGCGACCTGTAGTAGGGCTCGGCGACCAGGCAGATCGCGTCGACGTGCCGGACGGTCCCGCGGCTGAGGTGTTCGGGTGAAGCCTCCATATCGACGACGACGTAGCGCTCAGGACCACCCAGGTCCTCGAGCAGTGACGACACGGTGGCGTGCGCAGAGCACAGGCACCCCTCGTCGGCATGAGCGGGTGCGCCCATCCCGATCAGGCGTACGCCGTCCGGCGCGGCAAGGGCGTGATCCGCCAAGACGTCGTCGACGGGCTGCGTCAGGCCCCGACCTCCGATCCGGCGGGAGACCAGGGAAGGGGAGACAGCGCGCAACCCGACCGCATTCTCGGGCGAGATGCCCAGCGCTGCCGACAGGTTCGGGTTGGCGTCGGCGTCTATCGCGACGACCGCTGCCCCCTGGCGTGCGGCGAGTCGGCAAAGAGTGGCGCTGATTGTGGTCTTCCCGGCGCCGCCCTTGCCCGCGATCGCCAGCCTCAACGGATCACGCGCTGCTCATCGGTGACCTGCTGGTAGCTGCGGCGGTAGACGGCGAGCGACCGCGCGACCTCGCCGAGTGTGCCGGCGACGACATGCAGCCATTCACGACCGTCGTCGGTGAGCTCGTAGGTCCGTCGAGCAGGTCCCGAGACCGACGGCTCCCAGGAGGACCGCACGAGGCCCTCTTCATCCATGGCCCGCAACGAGCGGTAGAGACCACCCGGGTCCACCTTTTCCAGGCCGAGCGCACCGATCTGGTCGAGGAGCTCATAGCCGTGCGAAGTCCCTTCCGCCAGCAGCAGCAGCAGGCACGGTCGCAGATAGTTGCGTGGCAGCCCGATGGCGAAGTCATCGGCGGCGCTGCTGGTCATCCCGGCCTCGGGCCGCGCTCGGCAGCGCAGGCGATCGCCTCTTCCACGGAGCTCTGGCACCAGCAGTCGGCGCTGCACTCACCGTGGGTAGGGCGGGTGAGGTCGGC
>JBPCOB010000039.1:0-5904 GCA_051000715.1 Mycobacteriales bacterium | reverse complement strand
GAGCTGCGTCGAGTTGCGCAGCGCCCCGGTGACCACGCCGGTGACCAACTCGTCGCGGAAGATCTCGACCACTGCGGCCAGCCGGCTCAGCGTTTGGCGGGTGCCCCACGCGCCCAGGACGACACTGGCCGCGAGCAGTGCCAGCCAGCCGAAGCCGACTCCCAGTCGTCCGGCGAGGAAGCCTTCGTCGACGGCTCGGGCGACGAGGATCCCGGACAGCAGAGCCGGCAGCGCCTCGAGGATTGACCAGGCCCCCAGCTGCCACAGCTGCGAGCGGCGCTCACGAACCGAAGTGATCAGCACCTTGCGGGCAGTCAGATCGACGGTGGACCGGTGCCTGCCCGGCCTGTTCGCGGATCGGGCACCGAGGGCGGTCATCCGGCAACCACCAGATCGGATTCGACCGCCGCCTGCATCGGCGCTGTGTCCGGCTCGGGTCGGCCCGCCTCGAAAAGTCCACGGTAGGCCGGGTCGGCCCAGAGTTCGCGATGCGGTGCCTGCGCTCGGATCCTTCCCTCGTCCAACCAGACGACCTGGTCCGCTCGGGCCGCCGTCGAGGCCCGGTGCGCCACCAGGATTCGCGTCCGGTCGCCCATGGCACCGGTCAGCGCACGACTGATCTCGTTCTCGGTGACGGTGTCCAGGCTGGCGGCCACGTCGTCCAGGATCAGCACCCGGCCGGTGTGCGCGAACGCTCGGGCCAGACCCATTCGCTGCATCTCACCGCCGGACATGGGGGCATCGCCGAGTGGCGTCTGATAGCCCGCCGGAAGATGACGGATGAAGGCGTCGGCATGGGCAGCCCTGGCGGCAGCCACGACCTCATCTGCGTCGGGGATCTCGGCGCCGAAGGAGATGGCCTCGGCCAGGGTGCCGCCGATCAGCACCGGCCGCTCGAAGGCGTACCCGACCACGCGACGCAGCTCCGAGCGGGACAGTGCTGGCAGCGGCACTCCGTCCAGGAGCACCAGGCCCTCGTCCGGGTCGACCAACCGGCCGGCGAGGCCAGCCAGCAACGACTTCCCGGCTCCGGTACGACCGACCACGGCAACCAACGACCCGGCCGGGACGAGCAGGTCCAGACGGTCCAGGATCAGCCGGTCCCCCGCGCGGACCGAGACCGCACGGAACTCGATCGTCCCGCCGATCGGCGGAAGAAATGCGCTCCCGTAGCCGACGGGCGGGAGCTCGAGCACCTCACCGACCCGGCGGGCCGCGGCTCGAGACCGGAGGAACCGGGTGAGCGCAGGAATCACCGAGCTAAGCGCGGCGGCGAGGGCGACGTACTGGCTGGCCGCCAGCAATTCCCCGGCCGAGATCCGGCCCTGGGACAGCCGCCACCCGGCCACCGCGAGTACCGCGATCTCGAGTCCGGACAGCAGCAGCAGGTCCTGCGCGGTGATCCGGGTCTGGGCTCGCCACATGCGCATTCCGTAGTCGTGCAGAGCGCCAAGCGGGGCAAGGACCCGCTTGCTCTCCCGCTCGGCGGTGCCAGCGGCGGCAATTGTCCGTACGCCCGACAGCGCCTGGACCAGTCGACCGGCGATCACCCCCTGCACGGTCAGGTATTGCTCGGCGAGTTCCGCGGCGTCCTTGGCGAAGGCCCAGAGCAAAGCCGTCAGCAGGGGCAGACCGACCAGAAAAGTGACACACAGCCATGGGTCGATCAGCGCGAGGGCGACGGTGCCGCCGACTGCCGGGATCAGGGCGGCTGCCCCCCGGATGACGTCCGGCGCGATGCTGCCGGCCTCGGCGGTGTTGCCGACCAGGCGGGCCACCAGCTCTCCGGGTGCAAACCGTTGGGCAGTGCGCCAGCCGACCGACAGGAGGTGGGCCAGACCGGTGTGTCGAAGCCAGGCTGTCGAGCGGGCCGTCGCCGCGCCGGTGCCGAGGTCTTCCAGCGCCTCACCGAGGGACAGAACCACCACCAACAGCACCAACAGGGCCAGCCATCGGCCCGGTCCAGCGCCGGCCAGAAGATCATCGAGGGTGCGCCCGAGCACGGCCGGGAGCGCGAGTTCGGCGGCGGCGAGCACGAGGACGTTGACCGCCAACAGGGCGACCCACCCGCCGGCGTGTCGCCCAACCTGGACCAGCAAGCTGTCAGCCGGTCGGAACCCGTCCGTGCGTCTCACCACCCTCCTGAAACGACTCTGGCAGCCGCCCCGACCAGAGGACGGGGCGACTGCCAGGCTCATCGCGTTGCCTTGTTTAGCAAAGGGCGAGGCTGAGACGGCTTGCGCCGCCACCACCGCCACCGCACCTCCGGCTGCGCCGGCTACCACGACGGTTGCCGGCGCTTTCCTTGTCCTCTACATCGAGGCCCTGCAGGTCGAGAATGGCCATATTCTTTTCACCTCCCTCCGGTCGTCAACGGACGGTCGGCATATGCCGGACCGAGGAATGGGAGATGCACCGGCTGGTCGTGCAGCGCAGTGCCGAGCGCGAGCAGGACGCCGGCGGTCCCGGTGGCGAGGTCCATCGACAGCCGGAGTAGCTGCTCGCCGGGGAAGGCCAGTCGGCCCGCGTAGTCGACGGCATGCCAGTCCAGGCGTCGGACGTGGCCGGCGACCAGCGGATCCATGCCGGCCATCCCGGGTAGCCGGTCGCGACAGAGGTAGAGGATCATTCCTGCGCGGCCGGAGAACAATCCGGGTTCGATGTAAAAGGGGGATGAGGCGGCGACGCCGATCCCCCGGCTGGCAATGGCGAACTGCTCGTCGTCGCGCAGCGCGAGATAGCGGTCGAGCACCATGCCGATCCCGACGCTTCCGTCGAGCAGGTAGGGCATCGTGCGGAAGCCCTCGTCGACCTCGAGCGCGCCGTCATCACGCAGTACGCAGCGGCGCAGGTCCTGACGCAGTGCGGTTGCCGCCAGCTCGAGCAACGCCGTATCACCCGTCCGGTCGAACAGCCGCAGGAAGAGCAGGGCTGGGCCGGAGGACCCGCGCAACAGCCCGGCATAGGGGTGGGTCCGGCCGCTCGTCGTCGGCACCGAGTCCGCCTCGCCCAATTCGTCGGCGACGTAGTCGGCCAGCTCCGAGACCTTTTCCCACAGGGCCGACTCACCGGTGAGCTCGGCGAAATGGATCAAGCTCAGCCCGATGCCGGCCAGCCCGCCGTACAGGTCGGGGCCGAGCTGATCCCAGTCGTCGCCGAGTTCGTCGATGCAGATCTGCAGCACTTTCAGCGCGTCGCCGCGCCGGTCGAGTGCCTCCAACGCATGGGCGACGCCGTGCAGGCCGTCGTACAGCCCGAACCTGGTCCCGGGCTCGGGGTTGGTGGCCCGGCTGACCAGCCACTGTTCGTGTTCGGGGTACCGCCCAGCGCCGGTCACGGCCAGCGCGTACAGCACCCCGGCGGCGCCGTAGGCCAGGTTGAGTCCACCGGTCTGGAACTGCTTGACGTCACCGGGAAACAGCCGGTCGTCCCGCTCGGGAGTGGCGCTGGCCAGAATGGCATCGGTCATCGACTGCCGGATGGTCTCCCAGCTGTCCGGGTCGGCATCCAGCCGCGGCCGCTGCGAACCGGCCACGCTGGGCAGGACCGGTGCCTCGGCACTGCTGATGAGCTCGACGGCTGTCCGAAGGAACTCTGGGGGTACCGGAAAAGTCTCCGCGATGACGGTGGCGAACTGCTCGGCCTTGCTCGGATCCAGGCTGAGCAGCTCGGTGAGCGGCATGAACATGAAGAACCGAAGGCAGGCCAGCGCGTACCGGTCGATGTCGAAGCCGATGCATTCGTGCGGGGACATGAACGCGGGGTCCCCAAGGGTCGGGCGCTTGCCCTCGCTGATGTCCGAGGCGATCTCCAGGTCGATCAGCGCGATCCGGCCGTCCGGACGTACCAGGATGTTGTACGGGTGCAGGTCCCCGATCACGATTCCGCGCTCGTGTGCGCGCGCTACCGCCGCCTCCACCCGACCGTGCATCTCCAGTGCCCACGCGGTGTATTCGTCATACGTCGATTCCCCGTCGAGCAGGGCCAGTGGGTAGCGGTCAACCAGGGTATTGCTCAGCGCAGGACCTTCCACGTACTCCATCACGAGGAATTCGTGGCCGCCCACGGTGAGGTAATCCAGCACCTCGGGTGCGACGTCCATTCCGGCCAGCCGCTGCAGCATGTCCCGCTCACCCCGCAACCGGGTCACCGCATCGGCACCGTCCACTGCCAGCCCGGCGTAGGGACGAGCCTCCTTGAGTACCACCTGAGCTCCGGTTGCCCGGTCGACTCCGGCGTAGACCCCGCCGCCGTTGGAGAAATGCAGCGGCCGCTCGATCCGATAGGGAATGTCCTCGACGGTGGCATTGGCGCGGGTGGCCAGGTGCGAGGCCAGGCAGGCGGGCACCGACACCCACGGCGGGGTGTAGAACGTCGTTCCGCGCCGGTCCGGGACCAGTTCCCCGTCCGGATCTTCGATCGCCGGCTCGAACTCTCCGTCGGCCCCGATGCAGTATCGCTCGGTGTATCCGCCGTACCGGACGTACAGCGGCCCCTCGCCCCAACGCAGGTCGCTCAGGATGTACGGGCCGGGCTGGCCATGCAGGATCGCGTCCAGTTCGGTCG
Source organism: Mycobacteriales bacterium (assembly GCA_051000715.1). Taxonomy (GTDB): domain Bacteria; phylum Actinomycetota; class Actinomycetes; order JALYNC01; family JALYNC01; genus JBPCOB01. The sequence goes on along the minus strand of JBPCOB010000039.1, from coordinate 1,338 downwards.
CGACTACTTCGAACTCCGCGTCGTCAGCCGGAAAAATGGTGATGAATTTCCCGCTCGACCCCCGGTGGGCGTACTTGCTGTTGGCCAGCAGTAACAATTGCCGGCTGCGGACGAACTTGAACGCAATCCCGCGAGGAATGCAGTAGTTCCAGACGACGTCCAAAATTTCGGCCGCGCTGTCCAGGGAGGCCGAGGCGTGGATCTTCCAGCCCTGGGTAGGGAGGGCGACAGGCTCCGGCGCGTAGACCAGCCAATCCTCGAGCTCGATCCGCTGCCAGCCGGATGGGACCGGCAGGTCCGCGACCGGGAAGTCGACATCGTCGTCGCGAGCCACCGTCGGGGAGTCGTAGAACAGCGGGTCGACGAGGCAGTACCCCTCATAACCTCGGTCCACATTGACTCCCTACATGTTGCGGCTTCAAGCAAGTTACCTCGCGATCGAAACGCCGCATACCCCGTAAGTCTGACCGAAGAATGAATGATTCCTTCGTGAGGAGAACGAGCGTATCCATATTAGGATGCGGCGGCGCGACGCGCAGTCTGTCAGGTTCCGCGCTGCTCCTGCACCGCCTCAGCCAGCGTGTCGAACCGTTTTTGATCAAGGGTCGCCCCTTCCCGCCGTACGGCAGCATCGGCGAGTCGGATCACGCGGTCAACCCGCACCTCACTGGGCCTGCGGTGGCGATCCCATGAGCCGGTGCCGATGTCGACCCAGATCTCGTGCCGGTTCTGCGCGCCGTCACTGCGGTCCTTGTCCTTGCTGGTGAGCATCAACACCAAGAGCCAGCTCCCGTCCCGTCCGATCACCAGCGCCGGCCGGTCCTTGCCCGCGCGATGGTCGTCCTCGTACGGAATCCAACCCCAGACCACCTCTCCGGGATCGGCCGCCCCGTCGGGATCGGGGCAGTACCGGATGTCGACCGGTCCGGTGTAGTCCCCGGGATAATCCACAGCCGGCTGCGGCGAACGGGCGAGGAGTCCGGCGACGGCTCTGGCGATCCGCGCGCCGAGTGGACCGGGTTTCATCCGGCCAGCCAAGCAGTTCACCACCGGCCACGCCACCGCCTGGCTGCGCCGACGTGACCGACATGACCGACATGACCGAAAGGCCGGCGTCGCCGGCATGGCCGGCCAGGTCGGCATCGGGAAGACTGCAGTCCATGACTCTCACGATCGGTGTCGACATCGGTGGCACGAAGGTGGCCGCGGGCGTCGTCGACGCCGACGGCGCGATCCTGTGCACAGCGCTTCGGGATACGCCCGCCGACGACCCGGCGAAGACGATCGCGGTGATCGTCGAGGTCATCGCCGAACTGCGGGCCGCCCACGACGTGGAGG
>JBPCOB010000038.1:0-32956 GCA_051000715.1 Mycobacteriales bacterium | reverse complement strand
CGTCACCGTCAGTGGCCTCACGATCAGTGGCAGTCCCGGCAAGGGTCTCGAGGCCAGCAACGCCACCAACTTCACGATCTCGAACAACGTCATCCGCAACAGCTGGATCCTCGGCATGCACCTGCTTCGGTCGAGCCAGGGGAAGGTGACGAACAACACCCTCTACAGCAATCGGAGCAACGGGATCGACATGCACGGCTCGACCTACGTGGTCATCCAGAGCAACAAGCTGTACCTCAACGGCGGCCCCCGGTTCCCGGACCTCAACGAGGGCAACGGCATCATCGCCTACTGCTCCCAGCACATCGACATACTGTCCAACACCGTCTACAACAACGCCCAAACGCAGCCCGGCAAGCGTGACGGCATCCGGGTGTCGGACAACCACCAGGAGAACGGCGAGATGCCGACGCGGTACGTCACGGTCGACGGCAACCTCTCGTACGACAATCAGGCGAAAGCTACGCAGGACTGGGCCATCCGCATCGGCGGACCTGCCGGCGTTGTTGGTGACCTGGACTACATCACCGTCACGAACAACACCGGTTACGGCAACCTGAACGCCGGCCTCTACACCAAGGGTCTCGCCCAGGGCGCGCACTTCGTCCAGTCCAACAACGACCTCCGAGGCCGCTGACAGACGACCTTGGACGCGAGGGGGCGGGCCCATGACCGGTCCCGCCCCCTCGCGCAGTTTCTTGTGACGGCGGCCGGTCGGCCGGGGGACTGGGCGGCTACTGCGCCGGGCTCAGAAACCGGATTGCAGGTAGCGGGTCAGTGGTTCCTTGGGCTCGCCGGTCATCAGGTCTACCAGTGAGCTGCCGCGGGCCCGGTACTCCCACAGGGCCCAGCTGATGTTGTTGGCGCGGCAGTAGGCCATCATCGTGGCCAGGTCGGACTGCCAGTCGGGGTTCTGCCGACGCCCGTTGTTGTTGGCGGCGCCGAAGGCGTCGAACTCGCCCAGCCACAACGGCACCTTCAGTGCGCGGGCACGCTCCACGTGGGCTGCCAGCGCCGCCATGCCGGACTTCCACGAGGTGGGGTAGAAGTGCCAGGAGTAGATGATGTTGCTCAGCGCAGGCAGGGTCGTCAGCTGTAGGCCGGCCCGCTGGTAGGCCTCGTAGGCAACGTCTTGGAAGACGAGCGTGATCTTGGGGTTAACCTGCCGAATGGCCGTCCCGACGACGCCGTAGAATCGCGCCAGGTTCTCGCGCTGAACCGTCGGGCAAGCGTCCACCACATACGGCTCGTTGTAGACGTCGGCGGCGATGACGGTCGACTCGCTGGCGTAGCGACGGGAGTACTGCTGCCACACCGTGGAGAGCGCTTCGTACGGCGCGATCGTCGCCTGCGGAGCCCTGGTGTCGGTGAAGAAGTCGCAGACCGCCTGCTGCTGTTGCTTCGACCCCAGGCCGGCGAACACCCAGGCTGGTAGCGACACGTTCGGGCAGCCGGAGGCTCCGGTGCCCGGCATCGAGCCGGATGATCGTTCGAACAATGACGAGAGCCGCACCTGGTGCATGTCAAGGATCACGGCGATGCCGTGATCCTTGAAGACAGACACCGCCTGGTCGACCTTGCTGAGATAGCCCGCGTCCCAATGATGCTGCCAGCTGCCGTCGGGTGCCCGGGTCGGGGGCGTCGGCTCGGTGGCCGCCCAGCTGATGGCCAGGCGAACGGTGTTGAAGCCGAGCCGCTGCAGCGTCGCGGCCTGGTTATCGCGCGGCACCATGGGCTTGCACTGGTTCATCCGCCCTTCCGCGACGCCGGTAAGTCGAATGGACTTCCCGCCGTTGTCCTTGATGCCGCTTGGCCCGGCGGTGATCCAGCCGTTGATCCGGGGGGCGGGCGAGCCCACCGGCGGAAGTGATGGAGTTCCCTGCGGACTGGATCCTTTGCCGCCGTCATGGTTCGCCAGCGCGACTGCTCCCCCGACGACCACGGCTGCGACCACGGTGATGGCCGCCGCACGTCGAGCCTCAAGTCGCATGATGCGACGTTCCTGCCGCGCCTCGACCGCGGAGATAGCCGCTTTCGTCGACGAACGTGAGCGCTGATCCCAGCAAGGGGGCGAAGCGGTTGGTGACGGACATGCCGGCGGCGCGCGCCTCTTCGAACCGGACGGCCATCTCCAGCAGCGCGAGGAATATCAGCAGGGGCGCGTGGCGGGACGCCTGGCCCAAGTCGCTGATGATCGGCTCGACCTTCCGGCCAAGACGGCGAATGGTCCAGCCGTCGAGGCGTCGGCGGTGGTTGGCCACCATGAGCAGATGGTGTGCGACATCGAGGCCGATCGGCGCGCTCGCCGAGCTGCGCTCCCAGTCCCAGACCGACAACCGCTTTCCGGCCGACGACATGTTCCACGGCGTCCAGTCGCCATGCCAGCCGCCGAACAGGAGCCGTTCGTCGCCGATCCGATCGGACAGTGCACGACCGGCGGCCACCACCGCAGCCACGGAGGCGTCCTCGCTCGGCATCCCGGCCAGCCGGGCCCACATCTGCGTCCAGACCCTGCTGGCCTCCAGCGGGATGTAGTCGAGCTGCGAGCGGGCAGCGATCTCGCGCATCGCGCGTCGCTCGGGGTCGCGAGGAGACCCGCGACCACCCCTGAGGGCAGTCACGACCAGCAGCTCTAGGTCGTGCCAGGAGCCGTGATGGAGGACCCGGGGGACGTCGAAGCTGAGCCGCTCCCTCTCCTCGTCGCCGAAACCGTTCAGTACGCATGACTCGTTGCGAACCAGGGTTTTGGTCAACGAGTTGCCACCCACCTTCGCGTACCCCAGCACCCGGCCGTCGAGGGCGATGAGCAGCAGCACCGGTTTGCTGTTGGGGCGGTGCGGACGGATGCGAACCGAGACCGTGACCTGCTCGCCGACGATCTCCGATAGGTAGGTCAGCAGGGGTACGTCGTCGGCGCCGCCATTACCGATCGCAAGTGTCAGGGCATTGACGGGAGGCCGGCTCAGCAGCCCGGCGGAGACGCCGAGCGCGGCCAGCTGCGCCACCCGCGCGTTCCAGACCCAGCTGCCTTCACCGGACCGGCGTACCGCGGTGGCCGCCGCCCGCGGCGAGTCGGCGGGAAGCAGCAGGCGTGGGTTTCCGGCGTACGGAAAACACACGAGCCGAAGGGAGCCTTCGCTCGAGGGCGCCCGACGTCGAATTACGGCCGAGCCGGCGGCCGGTGCGAGGACATGAGCGAGCTCGTCGAGCGGTTGGCTGGATCGCGACCGTTCTTGTTGACTCACCTCACCAGCTGCCTGACCGGGCCAACCCTGTTGGATCTCCATTAACAGGTGCCCCCTGATCACGCATCAACGGCTCCAGCCCAGATCTTCGCCGAGGTAGTCGTAGAGGGTGGCGTTCCGCGAGGCAAAATAACGCACCAGGCGTACCCGCGTCGCCTCGTCCGGCTTGGCGGAACGGTAGGTGTTGTACTGCTTGTAGTTCCGCAGCGTCTTCTCGCGCAGACCGAGGAAACGCAGCATCCGCCGGTAGTCGGCGTCCGGGTCGCGGTAGAGGTCGCGGCTGTTGACGACGATGACCTGGTCGCGCGGGTAAAAACTATGGATACGCTGCAGCTGGGGCAGGTAGTCGCCTCTGGCGAGGTAACCGTAATGCTGATGAGCAAAACTGACGTAGGCTGGATCGGCGACCATCTTTTCTTCCTCGCCCGCTAGCCGCGGCTCCTCCAGGCGCACCGCTTCGGCGAGGTCAGCCGTCTCCCAGCCTTTGGCCAGCTCGTGCGAGTAGTGTGAGATAGCCCGTTTCACGGGGTCGCGAAGCATTACGATGATTTTCGTGTCGGGCAGCATCTCGTGCAGCCGCCGTATCGCGTGCGAGTGAAACATGTAATAGGGACTCGCCTCGCCGGTGACGACAGGTCTGCCGAGAAGGCGAGACCGCGACTCGGCCAACCTCTTCGCCACGAAGTGCGCAGCGTACCAGTCCGGACCCCGGCTGTAGTTGATGTCGAAGAAGTGAACTTCTTTCGTCAAGGCAGGAATCACCTGGGGGTGCGCCTTCAAGTACCGGTACATCGACGTGGTGCCGCAACGCTGGCCGCCCACAATGACGAACCCAGGAGTGAGCCAGCGGGAACTGGGTCCGGTGACCGCACGCGTCCGACCGGCCAGCCCCAAGACGTTGTTAACCGCCGCCTCGCCGGTCGGCTTAAGCCACTCGAGCCTGGGGCCGAGCAGACCGAGCACGCCGTCCCCCTTCATCGGCGTCGCTCACCGACCGTCGTCAACCCTGGCACCGTGAGTCCACCCCGACTAACCGCCAGCGAAGTCCTCGACCGCCCTCAACAGGGCAACCTTATCAGTGCAGGTGCCAACGTCGGCGGCCGCTGCAACGCCCGGCGGTGGTAGCCGGGACAGCCGGCCAATCTTGACACCCGTCGGCGGAAACCGGCAGGCTCACCCGGGCTGACTGGCGCTACGGCGAGCAGAAGATCGGACACGGGTGAGTGGGGCGACGGCCGAGAGCCGACGGGGCGTCGCCTCGCGAGTGGGGATGGGCGCCCGTCGGATGGCTCGTGCCGGCGCGGTGCGCTGCTACCGCACCACGTCCGGCGTCCGCCCGGCACCAGACTTCATCGTCATCGGTGCGCAGCGGGCCGGGACCACGTCGCTGTTCCGTGCGTTGTCCGCCCACCCCGGCGTACTCACGCCCGTGCTGGGCACCAAAGGCGTCCACTACTTCGACACGAGCTACAACAAGCCTCTCGACTGGTATCTCGCGCACTTCCCGACCACGTTCGCACGTCGTTTGGCGAGCCGCCGACTCGGCGTACCCGTAGTCTCCGGCGAGGCTAGCCCGTACTACGTCTTCCACCCCGCGGGACCGGCGCGCATTGCCAAGGACCTGCCCGGGACACGGCTGATCATCATGCTGCGTGATCCGGTGATTAGAGCGCACTCCCACTACCACCACATGGTGTTCGAAGGACACGAGTCGGCCAGCACTTTCGAAGAAGCGATCAACTTGGAACCGACTCGCCTAAAGGGCGAAGAGGAACGCCTGCTGGCCGATCCAGGTTACGTGAGCAAACACCATCAGCACCATTCTTATCTGGCCCGCGGCGACTATGCTCGCCAGCTAAAGCGGTTGCAGGCGCTCTTCCCGCCCGAGCAGATACTCGTGCTCGACAGTCACCACTTCTTCGCCGAACCCCGGGAGGGACTCGCTCGGGTCCTCGGCTATCTCGGGCTGCCGGCACATCCAGCCGTGTCTTTCGGAACCCTCAACAGCGGCAGTTACCCCGGGATGCTGCCCGACACTCGGCGCCGGCTGAGCGAACACTTCGCAGCGAGCGACCTCGAGCTCGCCGGACTGCTCGGATGGACCCCCAGCTGGCGCTGACCCCTGCCGGGTGGCCCACACCCTGGAGGTCAGCGGCAGCAGCGCACGAGCGGTTTCCCGTCGGCGGAAGCGCCGCGGGGCTAAGATGACGCAGTGAGAGCAAGCGGCTGGTTTCGCGCTTCGTTGGCCGTCGCACTGGCCTGCGGCGCCTTGGCCGGGTGCACCAACGGTTCTTCGGCACGCACTGCCGGGCAAACGCCGGGTCCCACGACGGCGAGCAGCACGCCGCCGCCCACTGCCCTGCCGCCAACCGATCTGCTGCTCGCGGTGGAGGCCTTCCGGGCCGAACAGGCCGCGGTCATCAGTCCGGAGCTACGTGCTGCGGCCCGCGCCGCGCGTAACGCCCAGGGGAGCGCGGCCAAGGCCCTATCGGGTTACACGGCTGCCCTAGCCAAGGACTGTGGCGCCTCCGCCGCGGCGTTTCAGAGCAGCGTCAGTGTGCTCCGTGCAGACATCGGGACATACGATCGGCTGCTTGACACGGCCGCCGCCGCCCGGGTGCGCCTGCAGGCAGCTGCGGAGAAGGTGGCAACCGCCGCGAAGAAGGCGGGTGTGAGCGCGCCGGTCGACGTCACAGCTGTGGACAAGGAGTATGCCGGGCTCCGCGCCGACGCCGCGGCACGCGCTGCCACCCCCGCCGCCCTGCAGGCGCGAGCCGCCGCGGCTCTTGCCCGCTGCCTCTCGAAGGTCAGGGCCGCGGGCCACTGACGGACTCGGCAGGCAACGGAACGCCGCTGCTGCCGTTGAGGGCTTCGGCACGTGCCTGCGGTGCGGACCGGTCGAAGCGTGGCGAGGGCGTTGGCCGCACAGGTTCACGCTGGCGGTGGTGCCGCCGCGGCCGCCTCGGTCCGCGATGGCGGCCCCCCGACGGGCGACGCCGTAGCCTTGTGCCAAGGGTGGCGAAGAGCAGGTCGAGTTTCAGCGTGGCCCGCGCCCGATGCAGCAGCAGGGCGTAGCCGACCGATCCGACGATCGAGGCGACGAGGAACGCAGCCGGCCCGGTGCCCAGCGTCAGCCGGATCAGGCCGCCGAGCACGCCGAAGCAGAGCAGAGAGAAGGTGACCACCCGGCGGAAGCCTGGACCGACCGGGTGTAGCCGGAGCAGCACCCACACTTCGATGAGCGCCGCAAAGTTGCGCGCGAGGATGCTGGCGCTCCAGCCGATGGCAGCACCCATCATGCCGTGACGAGGGATGAGCCAGACGTCGATTCCCACGTTGACGGACAGGGCGAGCCCCCAGTTGCAGAGGCTGTACCAGCTCCGCCCCGCCATCAGGAGGACCACGTCGACCGGTCCGCATGCCGTGGCAAAGAGCATCGCCGCGGCGAGCAGCGCCAGGACGCCGCTCGCGGAGGTGTACCGGTGGCCGAACAACAAGAGCAAGGTGGGGCTGAACACCGCGATGGTGACGTAGACCGGCCAGACCAGCGCCATCAGCCAGGCGACGGAACCCTGGTAGACCGAGGAGAGCGCCGCCATCTCGCCGCGGGCGAACAGCTCACTCACCTTCGGGGCGAAGACCTGAAGCAGGGCGCCAACGGCCAGCGTGCCCACGACCAGGTAACGGGTGGCGACGGCATAGGTGCCGGCCTGCTCGGTCGTCGACAGGGCGGCGATGAGCACCGTGTCCAGCCATAGCACCAACACCTGGAAGACGCTCGCCACGCCACGGGGGCCGCTGAACTTCCAGAACTCGCGAGCCAAGCTGGCCGGCCGGGTGAGCGGTCGGCCAGCGGTCGCGCCGAGGCGGGAAACGAGCCGAAGCAGCCAGAGGGACCCGGCGACCAGCCCGATCAGGTAAGGCGCCGCCCATGCCGCGACGAACGCCAGGCTGCCGCCGATCGCCAGTGCCACCCCGCCGGCCAGGACCTGCAGCCCGGTGCGTCCCAGCTTGTCGACGGTCACGCTGGGACGCATGCTGCCCATGCCCTGGAGAGCCGCGACGACGACCGTGAACGCAGATAGCACCGGCACGAAGGGTGAAAAGGCCCGCAGATCCCGGCGTACCAGGTCTTCGGCCGGGCCCGCGCTCACGACATGCGCCAGCCAACCGGCGGCGAAGAACATCCCCATCCCGGCGACTGCGCCGAGGGCGACCACAGGGACCAGGCCGATGGCCAACATGGGCAGGACGTCGCCACGGCGGTCGTGCACGCGGTGCTGCGGGATGAACCGCACGAAACCGACGTGCGCACCAAGCTGGAAGCTGGTCGCGACGATCGTGAAGACGGCAGTGGCAACGAAGAAGGCCCCCACGTCGGCCTTACCGAGGCCTCGCGCCACCAGCACGTAGAAGAGGAACGTCAAAACGCCACTGACTACGGCGCCGGCAAGGTTCAGCGACCCCCCACGGGCTACGAACGACATGTCCGATGCCGCGCCTCGCGAGGGTTGACCGCGGCCGCGCCCAGCCGCAACGACGGCGGTGCGGGTCGCGGCTGGCCGGGAGTTGCTGATCCTCCACCCCTCTAGTGACGAGCTCGTCAAGCAAGCGGTTGCTAGGCCGCGACGAGCTCTCGCCCCGGCGCCCGGTGCGCCTGCGTTCCGGCCGCGACCGGGACGCCGCGTGGGGTGCTCCGCAGCGCCAGCGCGGCTGCGATCATCGTAATGCTCAGCGGCGCAGGCAACTGCTCGTAGAACGGCACCTGTATCACCGCGATCACCACCACGATATGGCACCACAAGCCCAACGGGTCTCGCCGCCGGCCGGTACGCAGGAACATGTAGGCGTACCACGACAGGAAGAGCACCGCCCCCGGCACTCCTTGGGACACCAGCACGAGCCAGAACTGACCGTGGGTGCCGACCGAAGGCTCGCCAGGCCCGGCGATGGACGGTTGGGGCGCTCCATAGCCGAACACCGGAGACTGTGCGGTGATGGAGATGGCCTGGGTGTAGAGCGAGGCCCGGCCCGCATCGCTGTGCCCCTTGTGAGCCCGGTCGATGACGACTCCGGCGAGTGGCGTCGCCGCGAGGAGGGCGCCGAGTGCGAGCCCCGCTGCGGAGAAGGCGAGCAGCGACTTGCCCCGACCGGCCAGGGCCAGCCGAACGGCGGCGTAGAGAAGCCCGAGACCGAGGCTGATCCACAGCCCACGGTCGAGTGAGAACACGACCGGGACGACGGACGCGAGCGCGATGCCCCGCGTCACCGTGCGCCACGTGGGGCCGAAGTAGCGCCAGCTCAGCACGATGAAGGGGAAGGTCAACGCGTAGTTGGCGCCCCAGGCATTGGTGAAGTCGAAAGGCATCTCCGGACGGCCTACCAGGAAACCGAGGATGCGGGAGGGCTGAGCGGCTGACGGGTGAACCAACGAGTAGATGAGCTTGTTGTGGGTCACTGAGCCCGGGAGCAGGTGCTGGACGGGCGTGGCGAACTGCAAGGTCGGCCGAACAGTTGCGATCAGGCCGCCGACGGCGACGAAGCACCAGTACAGCGCCATGATGCGCACGACCAGGGCGGTGGACAGCCGGTTCTTGCTCTGGTTGTAGACGTACATGAAAAGCACGGTGGCGGCGGCGTAGCTGGCGGCGCGGTAGATGTAGGCAAGCAGCCGGTTGGAGTCGTGGATCTGGCTGACGGACACGCCCATCCAGAACAGGAACAGCAACCACAGCCCGAACCCCGCGGGTAGGCGCAGAGTGGGCCGGCCGGCCAGGTAGATGGCGACAAGAACGAACGCCGTGCCCCACACCGCGACGGCGAGCCCGAGCGCCCACCACAACGGGAACAGGCCGAAGACCAGCCACAACGGCCACGCCTGGTTCACCAGCCGCGGGCGGCCCAGCAGGGCAGACACCCCTTTCACGCCGTCCCCCTAAGCGACCCGAGTACGGGATAGCTGTAGCCAACCAGCAAGGGCGCGGTGATGGCGGTGACCAAGAGGCGAGTCCGCCTGGTCATCCCCGTCCGCCATTCGTCGTCGACGCGGAGAGTCAGAGCCCCTCCGTCGTGCCGCATGGGGTTGGCGGCCACGGCATGGTGAGGGCCGAGGGTCACCTGGTCGCCTCGCACGAATGACAACGCGTCGTCGGTGATGGCACGCCCACCGAAGTGGTCCACGAGACGGCGAAGGTGCCCAGCCGGGTCTCGCACCAGGTCCTCGTAGCGCAGGCGTACATAGGGCAGCCCGTACCTAGGCAGGAGCTGCGTCTCCAGGTTGTAACCGCTATAGCGCGCCGCGGAGGCAGCGGGGCTGTATCGCATCATGTACGCCGTCGAACCCGGTCGGTCGCGCCGCAGTACCTGCTTCTCCCAGGAGTAGGCGATGCCGCGGCTGTCGCGCACAAGGTGGACGACGCGTACGTCGCTCGCCGGGATCTGAGCCAGCAGCAGCGCGAACGAGGGCACCTTGGATGAGTCGACCACTATCTCGGCGCCGGAGACGACCCGGAACGCATCGAACAACCGCTGTAGCGCGTCGACGTAACGGTCTAGCGACCGGCGGTAGCGCCGCGACAGGGAGGGAGCGCCGGTGAGGGGCAGCGACCACGGGCGGTCGGTCACCGCCCGCAGGTGCATCATCTCGTCGAAGTCCACCCGAGACCAACCACCGAACGCGAGTTTTCCGACGGCCGTCCAGAACTCGCACCGCGAGAACGGCTGGCCGCAACCGCAGGTCCGGTCTTCGATGCCCCCGCGTTGCCACACGTCGCGGGTCTCCCCGACGAACACTGAACCCGGCACGGTGCCGAGCATGCGGGCCAGCAACGTGCTCCCACTACGCCCCCACCCCGCCGTGTACGCGACACGCAGAGCCCCGCGCGGCGACCCGGCGGCGTGGGCAGGGGAACTGCCCGGGGTCACTGAACGCGGAACTGAGCGAACCTGGCCTGCTGCTTGCCGTTGACCGTGGTGAAGTCGCCACCGACGACGATCCAGGCGGACGACGTGGCGATGGCGTGCGTTCCCAGGACGCTGTTCAAATTGGGGTTCCAGCTGTTCGGGTAGGCGCAGTAGCAGCCGCCCCGCAGCGGCGGGGTCGACGCCGGGATCGCGGCCACATGGTTGCGGACGACACCGTCGGTCTTGGCCTTGATGCCGCCCACGAACCGGAAGTGGCCGCCGATGTAGAGCAGGTCGCCCGGGCCGAGGACGCAGGCCGGGGTGCCACCGTCGGTGCTGGCCCGCCAATGGGTGTCGTAGGCGCCGCTGACCGCGTCGACCGCAGCGAGGTTCGGGGACACCTTGTTGCCGGCGAGGTAGTAGTCGCCGCAGAGGAACACCCGGCCCGGGTGCGAAGAGCTCCTGGAGCTGACCGCGATGCCGTAGACGAAGTTGCGCTGGTTGGGGTTGGTCGGCGTGCCCTTGAAGATGTTCGGGTTCCACGCCATCGTGCTGCCACCCGCCGACGTGACCTCAGCGGCGTTGTTGCGATAGGCCCCGTTCACCAGGCCGAAGTGGCCGCCGACATAGATGTTGCCCGTGTTGGCCAGCGCCAGCGAGGTGACCTCTGGGGAGCACCGCGGTGGGCACTTCGCCGGCCCCCCCGTGCTGGGGTCGTAGGAGCCGGCCGGGATCTGGTTTACCCGGGGTGTCCAGGAGGCGTCCATGGCACCGGTCGTCGGGTTCAACCGGGCCAGCCGCGGCTGTGCCTTGTCGAAGACCTTGGTGAAGTTGCCGCCGATGTAGACGTAGCCGGACGTGACCAGAATCGGCCGGACCCGGCCGCTGACCCGCGGGCTCCACGACAGCAAGGCGCCGTTGCTCCTGCTGAAGGCAGCGATCTTGCTGCGGCTGGCTCCACCGACCGTGGTGAAGTCGCCGCCGACGTAGATCCTGCTGCCGTCCGGCGATGCCGAGATGCCCCACACCTTCGCGTTGGCGCCCGGGTTCCATCCGAGCAGCTTGCCGGTGCTCAGGTCGATCGCCGCGAGGCGGGTCCGCGCCACGCGCGTAGAGCTGCCAGACCCCGCCGGGGGTATCGCATGGGTGAACTCACCGCCGACGTACGCCGTGCTGCCGGCGATGACCGCCGCCTCGACCCGGCCGTCGAACTGCCAAGAGCTCGCGGCCGTCGACGACACCATCGCGGGCAGGGACCCGGGGTCGTTTCCGGCCGGGACGGCCTGGCCAGCCGCCGCGGTAGCGACCAGGCCGGCAGCGCCCAGAGCCGCCGATGTAACACCACGGAGGACACTCCGACGCCAGTTCGTCGCGCCACGGCTCAAGATCATGCTCAACTCCAGCGATGTTTGTCAGCGAGGGTGCTGCTTCTACGGCGCGATCGCTCGCGATGTTCTGCGATCCCAGTGGCCGACCCCCCACGGTACTCGTCGTGAGAACCGAACGCAAGGAGCGCCATTGCAGTTAAGGCAGGCTATCCGGCATCCTTCCGCGCAGTGGTGGTGGCCCGGCGTGGGCTGGCGACGCGGCGGTTCCGTCGGCGCGGGTCGGATAGAGTGGCTGAGGTAGCAAGCGCTCTGGTACTTGCCGCACGGGCTGCCCGTGTCGCCGTACCGGTTCCGTCGTTACAGCAAGAGCCGACCTTCCGGGCCGCGAGGCTGCTCGATTGGGCCGGCGACCATAAGTGTCGTCGTGGACGATCAAACCACCGGAGTTGCCATGACCATGCCCGGCGCCGAGCCGCAGGACACGGAGAGCTCGGGCATCGACGCCCGCGAGTACCTGCGCATTCTCGCCCGGCGGCGCTGGACGGTCGCAATCACCGTGGCGGCGTGCCTGGCGCTGGCGCTGGGTTACCTGCTGCTGGCGCCCAAGACCTACCACGCGGCGGCGACGGTGCTGGTAAAGCCGGTGGTGACCGACTGGACGGCGACCAGTTCGCCCAGCGGCAAGAGCGTCGACATCGCCACCGAGCAGCGCGTAGCGGCCTCCGACGCAGTGGCCAACGACGTGCGGACCAAGCTGCACCTAGCCGCGACGTCGGCGCAGCTACTGCCGCAGCTGCAGGTCAGCCCGGGCACCGTCGGCGCCACCACGCTGACCTTCACCTACGCCGACCACGCCGCCGCCATGAGCCGCAACGTCGCGCTCACCTTCGCCACCGCGTACCTGGCGCGCCGGCAAGCCGCGGCCCAGTCCTCGTTGACCCGGGCCCAGCAGACTCTATCCACCCAGATCAAGGCGCTGGAGTCCCAGCTGGCCGAGCTGGAGGCCAAGAAGACCGACCCGACGGCGCCGCAGACCCCGTCCGAGTCGATCGCGGTCAACCAGATCTCCTCACTTCGCACAACGCTGACCCGGCTATCGCTGGCCACCGTCGACGTCGGCTCCCTGATCAGCACTCCGCCGCCGGCCCAGCAGCTGGCCGCCTCGCCGCGCGCGGGCCTGGTGCTGCCGGCCGGGCTGCTGCTGGGGTTGCTGCTCGGGCTGATTCTGGCCTTCGTGCGCGACCGGATGAGCAACCGGTTCTTCTTCTCCCGGGCCGCCGGAGCCGCGATGCGTCCGACGGTGCTGGAGACAATCCCGATGAAGTCCCGCGGTGCCCGCCGGGGCGGCGCGGGGGGGCTGCTCATCGCCGACCCTGGCGCGCCCGTGACGGCCGCCTTCGGCCGGGCCAGCGAGCACGTGCGGGCTCAGCTAACGGCTGCCAACGCCCTGGTGGTCGTCACCAGCGCTGATGCCGAGCCGGCCTCTCCGGTGGTGGCGGTCAACCTGGCCGCGGCGCTGGCGCAGACCGGCACCTCGGTGACGCTGCTGACCCGGCTGGACCCGGCCACGGTCGCCGCCGCCGACGGTGCCGGCTCGCCGGTCACCTTCGCCGACGGGGACGTTTCCGGCCCCCCGGCCTCCTTCGCCGACGCGCTGGCAGGCCGGGCGCCCGCGGCCGGCCTGGGCAGTTCCGGCTACGCCGGCACGGCGCTGCACGTGGTGCCCTTTGGAGATCTGCCGCCCGGGGCGCTCCGCACCAACGCAGCGCTGGACCTGGTCCGGCTGCTGCTGCAGCGGAGCCACATTCTCCTGGTCGACGCGCCGCCGCTGCTGGCCGGTGCCGACGGTCTGGCCCTGGCGGCCACCGCCGACCTAGTGCTCATCACCGTGGTCGACCAGGTCACCCGCCGCAGCGCCCTGGCCGCCGCCGCGGAGCACCTGGCCGCGGTTGGCTCGCCGCTGGTGCGGACGATCGTGCTCACCGGCGGTCGGGTCTGGCGGCCCGCCGCCCCTACCGCGCCGGTCGCCATCCCGCCCACCCGTGAGAGGCCGCACGCCATCGTGGGTAGCGGGTCGGCCGCCATCGAGACCAACGTCGCGTATCAGGCGAAGGATGACTGGATCAGCTGAGCGGGACTCCCAGCATCTTCCGGCAGCCTGCACGGTGCCGCCAGCATCGCCGGACAGGACCTTTCGGTGACCGTTTCGGAGCTCCCGCAGGTGCTGTTCATCGCCGGCTGGGGGCGAAGCGGCAGCACCCTGCTCGACCGGATGCTCGGCGACACCCCCGGGGTGGTGTCCGTCGGCGAGATCCGGGAGCTTTGGCACCGCGGGTGCCTCGAGGACCGCCTCTGTGGTTGCGGCAAGCCGTTCTCACAGTGTGAGTTCTGGGTTGCGGTGGGCGACGAGAGCTTCGGCGGCTGGCAGTCGTTCGACGGCGTCCGCGCCGCCGCCCTACGCGATCGGCTGGACCGCGCGTGGATGGCGCCGGCCCTCGTCCTGCGGAGGACTCACGGCAGCGGAATCCGTCACGATCGCGCCGAGTACCACGAGATGTTACGCAGGCTCTATCGCGGGATCATGACTGTGTCGGGCGCGACGGTGGTGGTCGACTCCTCGAAGCTGGCTACCCACGGGATGTTGCTCCGCAGTGCTGGCGTGCCCACCGCCGCGTTGCACCTGGTGCGCGACAGCAGGGGGGTCATGCACTCCTGGCAGAAGCACGTCCAGCGCCCGGACGGCAGCGGCGACCTCATGATCCGCTACGGCACCGCCGGCGGTTCGCTTCGCTACCTCTTCTACAACGCGATGGCCCAAGCTCTGCGGGCGACCGGCATGCGCTACCGGCGGATCCGCTACGAAGATCTGGTCGCGGATCCGGCAACGGTCCTGCCGCAGATCCTGCGTCATGCCGGCATTGAGCCCACGCCGACCGCCGAGCACGGCACCTCTCGCTCCGAGGAGGGCGGTCAAACGCTCGAGCTGGGCACGCACCACACCGTCGACGGCAATCCCATGCGGCTAAGGGTCGGTCCGATCCGGCTCAAGGTCGACGACGCGTGGCGGCAGGCGATGCCTCGAGGGAAGCGCCTGGTGGTATCCGCGATAACGGCGCCGCTGCTCCTGACCTACGGCTACGCCGGCCGCATCCGGGGCCGGCGGCACCGGGCCGTCGCTGCTATCCGGTCGGGAGGACGGCGCCCGATCGACTGACGGCACGGGGCTCTGTCCGTCTCACCGGCGGGTGAGCCGCCGAACACGACGCGGCCCCAGCTCGGCGAGCTCCTCGGCGAACCGGAGCACGGTCTCGGCGTTCACCGCTCGTGGGGACGGCAGAGGCGGCCGCGGATCGGCAAGCGAGCTCTCTACGAGCTCACGGAACCGCAGCTCTGTCTCCGCCAACCGAACGAGGCCGGACTCGGCGATGCGGCGGGTGAACCTCACCTGGTGGTTGTCGACATGCTCACCGAGGTCGTGCCGGCGTGGAACCACGATCGGGGTGAGCCCGACCTGCCGACTGTCCATGATCGTGCCGGGACCCCCGTGGCACACCACGACGTGCGCCTCCGCGACCAGCCGTTGCAGGTCGGTATAGGCGAACTTCGGCTGGCCCTGCGCGACGGACGGTGTCCGACTTGTTCCGTGCTGTACGACGCAGCGGACCGCATGTGTGGTGTCCGTGAGCCAACGGTCCACCCAGTCCACGAGCCGGTCGAACGGGTGGTGGTCCGTCCCGACCGTCACTAGTACCAGCGCAGGTGCGACTTCGGAGGCGGCCATCAGAAGACGCTCCCGATGACCCGCCCGCGCGGATACACGAGCTGCTGCTCGGGCCACTGGAGCAGGAAGAGGTCGGATATCGGGTAGCAGAGCCTGCCGGTGAGTGTGGCCAGGTCCACGCGGTCGAAGACCTCCAGATAAACGGTACGAATTCCGCGGGCACGCGCTATGACGAAGAACGGGAACGCCACTCCGGCGCCTGTGGAGAGCACGACGTCCGGCTTGTAACGCCGCAACAGCTCGACCGCGAGCCGCAGGTTCCGTAGCGCGTTCGCCGCATTGCGGGTGGTGGGGTAGTGGGCGACGTGGATCGTCTCGCCGGCGAGAAGGGACTCCGAGTCCGGCCCGGGAAAGGTCACCCATGCCCGCTCGCGGCCCTCCCACCACGGCCGAAGCCGCGCCAACTGCACTAGGTGGCCGCCCGACGAGCAGACCATCAGCACCCGGTGCGGCCAGCGCCCTTCACCAAGTTGGCCGACGAGGCCATCCTGCGTCGACTCCGCGGCGGCCCCGGCCTGGTTCTGCTCGGAAGTGATGAGACGCCTCCAGGGTTGATCCAACTTCGACAGCCGCTAAACGCCGTCGCACTCACCAACGCGGGGACTGGTGGAGGAGATCACGGCAGGCCATCGGCGTGAATGCCACGAACGCCTGGGGGCTTGTGTCCGCCCAGAAGCTGTACCCTAGCGGACTTGCGCCGGTCGTCGGCATCCACTCGGGCGGTGCCGCATCGAGGAGACTGGTCACAGTCCGGAAAGATCGTGCAAAGGCTGGCTAGGAAGCCGACTCCCCTCTGCTGACCTCCCGGCAAACAGAACTAGCGTGGTGCCATGTTGCTCACCCGCCGTACCGTGCTGGCTCTGGCGCTCACCGCCGGCTGCTCTGCTGCACGGCCTCGGTCCAGCCCACTAACACATCCGGCGCCGACTGTTCACCAAGGATCCGGCGCTGGAACGACGCAGACACCGACCGCTGTCGGACGCGGCGAGTCGGCAGCGGAGATTGCACACGGGCCGCGCAGCGCGGACGCCGTCGCGCTGACGTTTCATGGCGCAGGTGACCTGAAGCTGGCGATCGGACTTCTCGACGAGGTGCAGCGAGCCGGGGCGCGGATCACGGTCTTGGCGGTTGGCAGCTGGCTCGAGGTCAACCCCGCCATGGCCCGCCGGATCCTCGACGGCGGCCACGAGTTGGGTAACCACACGCTCACCCATCCGCCGCTGCGCCGGCTTGACGCCGCCGCCTGTTACGGCGAGATCGACGGCTGCGCCCGGGTGCTCCAGCGGCTTACCGGGACCCGGGGCCGCTGGTTCCGTCCGTCTGGTACGCCGCACGCCACGCCACTCATCGCCGCGCAGGCCGGCCGGGCCGGCTATCGCACCTCGCTGTCCTACGACGTGGACCCGCGCGACTACGCCGACCCCGGCGCGGCCGCCGTACGCGAACGCACGCTCGCCGCCGTCCGCCCCGGATCGATCGTCAGCCTGCATCTCGGCCACGCCGGAACGGTCGCCGCGCTACCGGGAATCATCGACGGCCTGCGCTCCCAGGGCCTGCGGGCGGTCACGGTCGGCGCCCTTCTCGCTCCGTAGTCTGGCCAGGTGGACCTGACCCGCCTGCTCGTCGTCGAGGACGACGACGCGATCGGGTCCGACCTCCGCCAGGCTCTGACCGGCTACGGCTTCCGCACCCAGTGGGTCCGGACGGGCGCCGACGCGCTGGCCTCGACGGACGAGCAGGCCCCCGACCTCATCCTTCTCGATCTCGGGCTGCCCGACGTCGACGGGGTGGCCCTCTGCCGACAACTCCGGGAACGGCTCCCGCTCACGATCATCGTCGTACTGACTGCCCGCACGGCCGAGTTCGAAGTCATCGTGGCGCTGGACGCCGGGGCGGACGACTACCTGACCAAGCCGTTCCGGCTGGCGGAGCTGCTCGCCCGGTTGCGGGCGCACCTGCGCCGGCGTACGACATCGGACGGCCCGGAGGAGATCGTGGCCGGGCGGCTACGCCTCAACGTGACTGCTCGACGGGCCTCGTTCGACGGAGCCGAGCTGAGCTTGCGGCCGAAGGAGTTCGACCTGCTCGCGATCCTGGTCGCCGAGGCCGGCCGGGTCGTGTCGAGGGAGCGGCTGATGTCCGACGTGTGGGACGAGAACTGGTTCGGTTCCACCAAGACACTGGACGTGCATGTCTGCGCCGTACGGCGCAAGCTGGCCGACTGCGGCGAGAGCGCGGATCGGATCACCACGCTTCGAGGGCACGGCTACCGCTTCGAGGTCGAATCCTGACCGGCGCCGCGGCTGACGCCGGCGGAAGCCACCACCGACTCGGCTGCCGGAAGCAACACGGCGAAGACCGGATGCGGTGCCGCCCGACGGACCACCAGCCGGCCGCCTTCCGCCTCGGTCAGGGAGCGTGCCAGGGCCAGGCCGATGCCGTGCCCGTGTGCCTGTGGCGAACGCCGGCCGAAGGCGGCCTCAGGATCACCGGCCAGACCGCCGCCTTCATCGCCCACCTCGACCGCCACGCCGGCACCGAGGTCATGAGCGGACAGGGTCACCAGCCCGCCGCCGTGCTCGAGTGCATTGCCCAGCAGGACGTCGAGCACCTGTCGCACCGCCGCCGCCGAGGCGGCAACCGGCGGCAGTCCCTGCGACACGTTGACCCGAACCCGGCGCTGCTGGCGCTGGAACTGTGAGATCCAGCGATCCGCTGCCGCCGAAATCTCCAGGCCCACGTCGATGCTGGGCGCTCGCTCACCGGTGTCGCGGCGCAGGGACAGCAGGTCGCCGATGGTGTCCTGAAGCTGCCGACCTCGGCCGATCGCCTCCTGCACGGCCGCACGCAGGTCCGCGTTCGGCCGGTCCAGAGCCGACTCCAGACCCAGCAGCAGGCCGGTCAGCGGCGTACGAAGTTGATGCGAGGCGTCCGCACTGAAGGCGCGCTCGCGCTCGAGCAGCCGACCGATCCGACCGGCCGTAGCCTGGAGCGCCTGGCTGGCCGCGTCCGCCTCCGCGATCCCCGAGTGCTGGGCTGAAACCGCGAAGTTCCCGTCTCCGAGCGCGCGGGCGCTGGCGGTGAGTCGCTCCAACGGATCCGCGATGCGCTGCGCCTGCCGGCGGGCGAGCAACGCCGCAACCCCCATGACCGCCAGGCCCAGCAGGCCCATGGCGACCCAGCTGCGGTAGGTGCGATGGGTGACGGTGCGAGTGGGAACGGCGGCTCGGACGATCGCCACGATGTCGCGGTCCGATGGGACGGGCACGGCCACTGTCAGCTGCCCGTTCTCGCTGCCCTCATGGAGGCGGCCATCGCTGCCGGCGGCCGCAAGGGCCGACCGAGCCGGCCCCCTTCCGGCGGCGAGGTCACCGGCCGGGGTGTAGAGACCGACGATCGTGTCGCGCGGCAGCACGCTGGGCAACGTGGCCGGGCTGGTCGCGGTGATCGGGTTGTCGGGCACCCGCGCCACGATCCGGGTCGCATCAGCCTGGAGCCGCGCCAGTTTCTCGCCGCGGTAGAGCTGGCCGGTGGCGGCCGCGAGTGGCACCGCGAACAGCAGCACCGCGAGCGCGGTCACGCCGAGGATCCCGGCGAGAATGCGCTGGCGCAGCGACCGGTTGCGCCGGGGCCAGCCGGGTCGACGTCGCCGCGATCGAGGTCGCATCGAACCACTCCCCCGCACTCAAGCCGGCCCTATTAGATTGTCCAGCGGTCGCCAAGCATGGACAGGCGAACGTAAGCGGGACGCTAACCCGGGTCGGCGGTGCCGCTTACCGTGGTCGGCCTAGCGTCCCGACGATGAGCGACAGTGGGGCGCGGTCGGACACCCGTGCCCGAGGCCGCCGGGTCGTGATCGCGCGGTTCGCGGTAAGCCTGGTTGCCGTGGTCACCGCCGGTTCGGCTGCCTGCAGCGGCCAGAGCCACGCCGGTGGTACGGCCATGAGCGGGCACCGTGGCCCGGCGGCCCGGGCACCGGGCGCCATCGTGCCGCCGGCCCCGGTGCTGTCGAGCACCGCAACAGGGAGCAGGGGCTCCGCTCCGCTGGTACGTCGAAGAGTGCTCTTCGGTCGTTCAGTCCTCGGCGTACCACTCGTCGTCGATGTCCACGGCGCTGCGGCGCCCGCGCATCTGCTTGTCGTCGGGTGCATTCATGGCGACGAGGGTGCCGCTATCACCATTGCCCGGGCGCTCGACGTGCAACCGGCACCGGCTGGCGTGCAGATTTGGGTCGTCGACGACCTCAACCCCTGACGGGTTCCGGCTGCACACCCGGCAAAACGCCGACCACGTCGACCTCAACCGCAACTTTCCCTACGCCTGGGCACCGCTGGGGCTGCCTGGTGATCAACAGTACTCCGGGCCGCAGCCGTTGTCCGAGCCGGAGGCCCGGGCGGCAGCCGGCCTGATTGAGATGGTGCGTCCTGACGTCACGATCTGGTTCCACCAGCCCCTGAACGTCGTCGACGACTCCGGCGGAGCCCAGAACGTGGAACGCAGGTTCGCAGCGCTCGCCGGAATGAGATTCCGCCGATTGACGCGTTACCCGGGCAGTGCCGCAAGCTGGCAGAACCACGCGCAGCGCGGCTCCACGGCCTTTGTCGTCGAGCTGCCCCGGCCGACGCCCGCAGCCACCGCCGGGCGACTAGCGACCGCCGTCGACGAGCTATCGATTCGCCTGCCGTCCCGGTAGCGCCGCCCGGTCCCGGTAGCGGTCCATCCCGGTAGCGCCCCGGTTGCTCCGGGCGCCTGCTCCGCGGGCGGACGTATCAGCCCTGCGGGGAGCCCACCCATTCGAAGTGCGCTCCGTCGCGGCGGAGCCACCGGCCGCCCCAGGAGAAGCCGTGTGCAGCCATGATCGCAACCAGCCGGGGATCCTGCCTCGGGGTCGCCCCCAAGGGGTTGGCATCGACGTTGATGTCCACCGCGATCCCCCAGCTGTGGGCCGAGAGCGACACGCCCTTCGACACCCGTGCCAGGCGCGGGTTGTAACAACCGCCCTGCCGGGTGAAGTCCGCACTGTGCACGGTCCACCCCAGCCCGCGCGCGGTCACTTCCCGCATGGCCGCGGTGAGGTCACCCACGATCGCCCTGTTGCACTTCACCTCGCCCAGCTGTGGAACATGGGTGGTGACGATCCACCGCGCACTCCACACCGGATCCGGCAGGAGTGCTCCGTCGCTGCCGGGGTCGACTCTCATCGAGAACTCCCCGAACCGCAACTTGACCTGCGCCTGGGTGAGAACGGTGTCAATCGAGCTCATGAAGCCGTTGTCGCCGTTGCGCTTGACCCGGACCCGCCGGTCGGGGAGCGCCTGCCGGACCACCTCGGCCGTGCGCCGCGGATCGCCACCGTCGGCCAGGAGCAGGTACGACGCCGGCCGGTCGGACAGCTCGCGGAGGACCCGTGGGCCACCGGCCATCTCATAGCCTCCCAGCAGGTGATCGTCGACAACCCCGGCGACCGGCAGGACCCGGCCATCGGCCAACCGCACCGTGTCGCCGGTTGTCACCTGGCGCAGCCGTGCCCCGGAGCGCGAGAACACGAGTCCGGCGGCCAACTGTCGGGCCAAGTCCGGCCGGCCCGCCGCCGCGGCGTAATCCATCGGGTCGGTGCTGAAAGCCTGCACAGGTACCAGCGGATAGCCGGCGACGGCACTCGCGACGTACACCTCGCCGCCGTAGACGCCGGTCATCGGTCCGCGGACGGCAGCCTGCAGTTTCGCGATCGTGGACGGCATGAAGCCGTGCGAGACGTATACCAACAGCCGCCCGGCGAACGTGCGGTCCGGTGCCGTCGCCGGAGACGCCGCCTTCTCCCTGGTGCCGCCGAAGCCAGAGCTTGCCGCCAGCTCGGCCCGCTCGTTAGCCCACCACTCCCCGCTGTAGAGGAGCAGGCCGGCGGACAGCAGCACCGCCGTCGCGCGGACACGCCGACCTTGTCGCGTGATCACCACAGCACCAACTTTAGGTGCCCAAGGGAGAAGCAAGCCGGGGGCGCACGCCACCGGCTTGCTTCTCTGCGACAGCGGATCGAGGCGTTACTCGACGCCCTCGAACTGGTGGTCGACGTTTCCGGCCGGGTGGGCGTGACCCCAAACGTCCTGTTGGACCTCAGCAGCTCTCGCCATCCCAGCGCATGGCGCCGGTCAACGAGAAGGGGGCGTCTATCCGGTAGGTGCCTCCCGACGGCACATCGACCGCACTCCATTGCCCGTCCGGTTCGACGCAACCGATGCGTTCGCGGCCGCCACCAACCTCGCGGACCCGCAGATACGTCGTGTATCTCACGGCCACCCGCACCACTCCCGCAGACCGGGCCCGAAACTCGATGCCGGTCGGATACAGAGCGATCGAGCTCACCGCGCCCCGGACGACAGGTTGCGGGTCCTTGACGGCGTACAGGCGCCAATGCGGCCCGGACCAGACCGGTGCCAGGTACGGCAACTTCCCGTCGACCAGCCGCCCCTCCGCCACGGCGGCGTAATCCAGTGGAGCATCCGGTAGGGCTACCCAGCGAACAGCGAGTTGCCGCAGCCACGCGTGATAGCTCTCCGCGGTCAGTGTGCCGCTGTAGAAAAGTCGATTGCCAGCAACGTCGAGCTGACGCTCCCACCCGCGCGCGAGCGGCACCTTCGCAGCGATATAGACCGAGGCCCAGTGCGTCCGTGGATCGACGATCTCAACTCGTCCCGGCCGCCCGGAGGCCTGCGCCTGTTTCTGCAGTTGATCGAGCTTGGTCAACAAGGGCAAATAGTAACTTTGCGAACTCGACGTGTCGTCAGCCCTCGTCAGCTGACCAGTCAGGTCAAGCGTCGGCCAGACGATCAGTGGAACCAGGCCGACGATCATCGTCCGACGCGGCACTGTGGCCCAGCCGACGAGTACCGGGAGGGCGAAGAGCATGGCCAGCCGCGAGATGTTGCTGCCGATGGCGGAGGGGACGTTGTAGATCGCCACAACCGACATCGCGAACAAGCAGGCGGCGCCGCGAACCAGTCGGATCGGCACCGTCGCCAGCAGAACCAGACAGGCGATCAGCGACATCCACAGGTTGCTGCGGCCGAACGGCATGACGGCGGTCGACGGAAACAAGGCGGCCGTGATGGCTACGGTCACCGCCGCGGTGGCGGCCGCGAGGACGGCGACCCGACGGCGGGAGGCGTCCGTCATGGCGACCGCGAGCACCAGCAAGCCTAGGAAGAGGCCGGCCAGCGGGCTGCTCAGCGTCGCTGCGATGCTCGGCACAATCACGGCCCACCGACTTCGCCGTTGCACAGCCCGTAGGGCCAAGAGTGCGAATGCGGAGCCGATGACGAAGGTCACCCGGCCGGCAAGGAGGTCGGCCAGCAGCACGGCGACAAAGGCTGCAATCGCCAGCCTGGGGCGCCGGGCCGTGCCGAAGAGGGGTGCCCCACTTGCACTGGCGGCCAGCGTGGCCAGGGCACCAGCGAGCGGCACCCCTGTCACAGCCATAAGCAGCGGCGCCAGGACGCTGTAACCGGGAAGGTTGGTGCCGGCGAACCACCCGGGCCACCAGATGTGCACGCCGTGATCGTGAAACAGCGTCGCCCGCGCGACCTGGGCGGCCAAGTCAAGAGTCGGCGGTGCGTGCAACAGGTAGACCAGGAGCAGCACTCCGACCACTGCCGCAACCGCCATGGTCGGCGGCTGCGTGCCCGCCGGGGGTGCCGGGGCCGCTGAGTGGGGCATATGGCACTGAATATCACTGACTGGGCCTCACGCCAGTCGGGACAGGGGATTGATCACCGGATCGAGCCGCTCTACTGTGAGACGCCCGGGGACGAGCCCGAGCGGTCAGGCCGAGGTCGCCCCAGCCGGCGTGCCGTTCTGCGCGGCGTAGTTCTCGCCAGCGCGGCGCTCGCTGGCGCGGCTGCAGAGGACGTGCCGGCGTCGGCCGCCAGCCCCAGCGCGGAGACGAGCCCGCACTTCCCGGACGACCGGCTGCGGGAAACCCGGGTGCTTGTGGCAGGCCGCGACGAGCGCCCGGAAGGTCGCCCTCACCTTTGACGACGGTCCGATGCCGGACTACACGGTCGCCGCGCTGGACGTGCTGCGCCGCTACGGCGTACGGGCCACGTTCAACCTGGTCGGCCGTCGGCTGCTCGCCCACCAGGATCTGGTCCGCCGGGAACTGGCCGACCACCACGAGCTGGGCAACCACACGTTCACCCACGCCGACCTGCCGCGGCGCTCCCCGGCTGAGGTGCGGGCCGAGCTGCACCGGACCCATGAGCTGCTGACCGGGTTGTCCGGCCGGGAGCCGCGGCTCCTGCGGCCGCCGTACGGAACGTCTCCGGCGATGCGCTACGGGCCGCCGGTGAGCTGGGCTACGACGTGGTGGGCTGGTCACTCCAGTTCCACGAGGACCTCTACGACGCGCCGGGCAACGCGGCCTATCTGGCGGCGCACCTCGAGCCGGGCTCGGTCATCCTCGCCCACGACACCGGCAACCCGAGTCGGCGCAAGGACGTCGCGGCGCTGCCGGCACTCATCCGGGCGGCCTGGGACCGGGGCTACGAGTTCGTCACGGTGTCCGAGCTGCTCGCGGCTTCCCGGCCGGCCGCGCCGCGGTGAGCGCCAGAGCGGCAACGTCCACTCAGCATCGCCTACGCAGTCAGCTCGCGATGACAGCGGCGGTGTACACGAGGAGCCACCCAGCGGCGAGCAGCTGCATGGGCCGGTCGCTCAGCAAGAGGTCCTCGGGCGACTCGCCCAGCCCACGCTCGTTGCACCGCGCGTAGCCCACGAGCGCCGCGGCGAATGGCAGTGCTGAGAGCATCGCCAGGCCCCGCTGTACGTCGCCGCCGCGGGTGGCCGCCCACGCAAGGTACGCGCCCGCGGTGACAATGCTCGCCAGTCGACGCCCGGCGACGAGCCACCGGGCTGTGTAGTGCGCCAGCACCGGCCGGCTGCGGACGGCGAGCACGCCGAGCTGGCGCAGCTCCGCGCACCGCTTGCCGAACGCCGCCACGAGCGCGCCGGAGGTACAGACAAGGAGGAACCAGCGGGACGGCGGCACCCCGGTGGCGACCGCTCCGCCGACCGCGCGGAGCAGGAAGCCGGCCGCCACAATGGCGATCTCGACGCCCGGTACGTGCTTGAGCCCACGCCCGTACGCCGCTGCGAGCAGGAGGTACAAGCCGACCACCAGGGCAAGCCCCGGCCGGCGCAGGACGATCGGGGCGGCCACGGCCGTACCGGCGAGCACGGCCGCGGCGAGCTGGGCTGTCGCCGGCCGCAGGTGCCCGGCCGCAATGGGTCGCAGACACTTTCGTGGATGGAGCCGGTCGCGCTCGGCGTCGTGGACGTCGTTGACCAAGTACACCGCGCAGGCTGCCGCGGTGAATGACGCGACCGCCAGCGTGACGGCCAGGGCCACGCCGGGGCTCAGCAGCGAGCCGCCGGCCAACGGCGCGGCGAGCACCAGCAGGCTCTTGGTCCACTGCCGCGGCCGCATCCCGGACAGCAGCGCCCCGGCCGTGCCCGGGTGGTCGGGGCGTTGCTCCGGCGCGGGCTTCGCCGCCGGGCGGAGGGCCGGGACGCTCATCGGGCGTAGAGGGCGACGAAGTCGCGGCTCGACGTGGTGTCGTACCGGCGCGGGCTGCCCTGCATGTCTGGGAGCAGGTTGCGCTCCGTCGGCGTGTACCGGATGAACGACGTCCACTCCGGGTTGATGTCGAGCTCCATCGCCCGCAGGCAGCCGGCGCGCCGGAGGAGCTCGGCGAGCGACCCAGCGGTGAGCCGGTTGCCCGCGACGTAGATCACGCCGCCGTCGGACCGGACGCCGATGCCTGACCGCCAGACGTACTTCGCGTTGCCCAGCGTCGCCCCCCAGGCGTTTCCGGCGTTGATGCCCAACCCAGCGGCGACGTGGCCGCCGTCGATCAGCAGCGCGAGGTTCTGCCGCACCGCCACCACGTCGGCACCGAGATGGGCGTCGCGGCCCCACTTCGCCACCGTCAACGTGCCGTCGCGGCGGAACACCATCGAGGCGATCCCGGCCCGCAGCGGTGCCCCGTAGCGCCCCCCCTCGTAGAAGCCGCCGTGCGCGGAGTGCAGCCGGAAGCCGGAGTTGAACGCCGCCAGGAGCCCGGCCCGGCGGTCGGCCGGCAGTCGGCTCGGCTGCGCCCAGCCGCTGCCGCCCGGGTCGAGGCTGCCAGGATGCAACTGGGCCCGCACCAGCCGGGGGTCGATCCAGACCACTGCCGAGACGTAGGACGTGTGCATGGCGTCCGGGCGCAGGTACGCGGCGGCGAGCGCCGGCACGCCGTGCACCGATGCGAGCACGCGCCAGCTGCCCTCGCCGGGTAGCGCCGGCGCGGCGATCGGGACGATCGGTGGCGGCAGCGCCGTTTCGGCCAGGGCGGACACCGGCCCCCTCGGCACGGCCAGCAGTGGTGATGTCGCCAGGGGTAGCCCGCCGACCTTCGGTGCGTGGTAGGTCTTCGCCTCCAGCCAGGTGATGACGCCGTCGAACCCGTGGTCGCGCGCCCACTCCGCCAGCCTGGCCGACGTCGTGTCGGTGCCGGGGGCGGCGAGCGCCCGGCCCACCGACACGGCGGGCAACACGAGCACAACGGCCAGCACCATGCCGAGCCCTTGGAGCACCCGCCGTCGGCGGCCGCGCCGGCCGGTAACGGGCTGAACCCGGAACCGCCTCGGACCCGTCGTGGTCACCCCTCTCCTCTGGCGTCTCGACGCGTCATACGTTGGGATACCTCCGGGGTGAACCTCATGGCGTCAGGCCACCCGGATCTGGCCGTCGACCACGCGGACGGGGATCGCGGGCAGGGGTGAGGGCGGCGGCCCGCCGGTGACCTGCCCCGTCTTCGCGTCGAAGGTGCCGCCGTGACAGGGACAGACAAAGGCCATGCTGCTCCGGTCGAAGTTGACGGCGCAGCCGGCGTGCGTGCAGTTGGCGGAGAACGCGACGAACTGGCCGGCCGAGGGATGCACCACCCAGGCGGGGTCACCGGTGGCAGGTTCGGTGAACCGCGCAGCGTCGCCGACCGGCACTGCTGAGGTGGCGCCGATGGCAGTGCCGGGCGGCCGTTTGGATCGTGAGGCGCGTCCTGGGGAGGATGTCGCCGGCTTGGGCAGCGCAGTCCCGGGAAGGGCGCCCTGCTGCTTGTGGGTGCCGCCGGCGAGGCGGCCGAGTGCCGCGGTGAGTCCGCCCGAGGCCGCGGCGGCGAGCGCGACGATGCCAGCCGTGCGGGTGCGCAGCAGAAGCGTGCGTCGGTCGAGCTCGGCCCGCGCCGCGGGTCGCAATGCCTCGATGGTGGGAAAGACGGGGCAGCCGGACAGTAGGTCGCACCCACCGCTCGATCGCAGGCCGCAGGCTCCCCCGCGTGCGCACAGTTGCCGTAGTCGGGATACCTCGACGCCGACGAGGGCGGGGGTGGAGCGCAGTCCGGTGAGCTGGCGCGCCCGCTGGTGCAGCAGGGCGTCGACGCTGAGAACGCCGCCGGCGCCGAAAGCGGCGATGACGCTCCAGGCGAAGAGGAACACGATGTCGGACCCGTAGTAGTACGGGGTGGTGCTCCAGCTGACGGTGAGGAAGAAGGTCAGCGCAAGCAGCATGCCGCCGACCGCGGCAAGCCGCGTCCACAGCCCGAGCAGGGCGCCGACTCCGACCGCGAGCTCACCGAAGGCGATGAGCACCCCCACCAGGGTCGGGGCGTGCATCGAGAGTCCTAGCAACGGCCCGATCGGACTGATGTGGCGCAGGGACTGCATCTGACCGACGACCGAACTCCGGTTGTGCGCGTCGAGGTAGGCGGGATTGG
Organism: Mycobacteriales bacterium; assembly: GCA_051000715.1. Classification (GTDB taxonomy): domain Bacteria; phylum Actinomycetota; class Actinomycetes; order JALYNC01; family JALYNC01; genus JBPCOB01. Next base: position 5,889 of record JBPCOB010000038.1, on the reverse strand, counting down.
CGATCTTCTGTAATCCCGCGTAGACGAAGGTGACGGCCAGAAACATCCGCAGCGGCAGTAGCAGCCAGCCGGGCTGGCGCAGCCGCAGGTCCGACCATTGCCGACCGGCGATCCATGGCGGTGGCCCGCCAACCGCGGTGGGTGCCGGTCGGGGTGCGAGTCGCTGATCGAACTCCTTCGCCAGCATGCGAACAGCGTGGCGCCTCGATGCCTAAGAACTCGTTCAGCCGGCGTGGCGGTACTCGGCCGCGTCGTACTGTTGCCACGTGAAGGTGGGGGCGTCGACCGATGCCCTTGCGGGTGTTCGGGTGCTCGTCGTCGAGGACGACAGGTCGATCGCTGAGCAACTCGTCCGCGGCCTGGGCCGAGTGGGGTGCCACGTTGTGGCGGCGCGTACCGGCGCAGAGGCCATGAACAACGCTGATGCGGACCTCGTCCTGCTGGATCTGGGGCTGCCCGACATCGACGGGATACAGCTTTGCGCTCAGCTCCGGGCCATTACCGACGTTCCGATAATCGCGGTCACTGCGCGTAACGAAGAACCGGACCGTGTGACCGCGTTGGACACCGGCGCCGATGACTATGTCGCCAAGCCGTTCGGGTTTGCCGAGCTGCTCGCCCGGATGCGGGCCGTGTTGCGCCGGACCGATCGCGCGGAGGACGGCGTCGTACGCCATGGCCCGCTCACAGTTGATCTCTCAGGTCGCCGGGTGGAGGTCGCGGGCGAGCCGGTGGCGTTGACCGCCAAGGAGTTCGACATTCTGGCGTGCCTCGTAGCGGACCCGGCCGGAGTGGTCAGTCGCGAGGAGATCTTCGACCGGGCCTGGGACGAGCACTGGTACGGCCCGACCAAGGTGCTCGACGTGCACATGGCCGCGCTGCGTCGCAAGCTGGGTGACGCCTCCCTGATCGAGACCGTGTACGGGCGGGGCTTCCGGTTGAGGGCACCGTGACCCGGCGAATCCTCGCCAGCTTCCTAGCTGTTCTCCTGGGCCTGCTCGCGCTGGTGGTCGTACCGCTCGGCGCCAGCCTGTCCTCCCAGGAGCGTCGCGACTTTCGCCACTCGACGGACAGTTCGGCCCGCGCGCTCGCGGCCATCGCCGAAGAACGCCTCGGTGACCGGGCCGCCGGCCGGGGCGCGGGTGCGCTGCGGCTGCCTGTCGAGGGAGGGGACGGCGTCCTCCTCCTCGATCCGCAGGGACGGCAGTTGGCCACCGAGGGGCGCCCGGTTGGAGGCACCGTGGTGGAGCAGGTGCGCCTTGGCCGACGCCCCGGGCTCGCGGACGCCGCCGTCAGTGCCGCCATCGTCGGTGAGGCCGGGCGCCTGGACGGAACGATCATCCTTGTCCGTGATACCGAACCGCTCGACCATCGCATTCACGAGCTCTGGCTCGGCCTCGCGGCGGCGGCGGCCGTGGCACTGGCCGTCGGTGCATTAGTCGCCGGCGGGCTGGCCCGGTGGATCGGACGACCGCTCCACGATCTGCGCGCCGTCGCGGTTCGCATGGGCGAGGGCGATGTCACCGCCAGGACTGGTGAGCGGCTGGGGCCCAAGGAGGTTCGCGCCGTTGCCACTGCCTTCGACGAGATGGCCGATCGCATCGGCTCCCTGCTCGACAGTCAACGCGTCATGACCGCCGACGTGTCCCATCAGCTGCGGACACCGCTCGCCGCGCTGCGGCTGCGCCTCGAGCTGCTCGCCGAGGATGCGCCGGATGAGCTCCGGGTCGAGCTGCTCGGCGCGCTGCGTGAGATCGCGCGTCTCAGCCGACTGGCCGACGGCCTGTTGGCAGTCGCCCGGGCCGAAGAGGTCACCGCCAGCCCGGAGCCGATCGACGTCGCGGCCATCGCCGGCGAACGCGTCGATCTTTGGCACCCCGTCGCCCAAGAGCGCGGAGTGGCCCTGTCGTCAGAGATCAGCGCCGGATCCGCATGGGCCACCCCGGGCCACCTGGAGCAGGTGTTCGACAATCTGGTCGCCAACGCCCTGGACGCCCTGGATCCGGGTCACCGCGTCCGTGTCTCGGTGCAACCCGAGAACGGCGAGGTCCTGCTGAGGGTCGCTGACGACGGCCCGGGCATGTCCGAGCAGCGGCGCGAGACCGCCTTTGTTCGGTTCGTCAGTGATCGGTCCGGCCCCACGAAGACCGGTTTGGGGCTCGCCATCGTCGGTCGACTGGTAGCCGCCGATCATGGCACGACCAGCCTGGAGCAGACCCCCGGCGGGGGGTTGACGGCGGTCGTCCGACTACCGGTCGCGGACAACAGCAGGGCGACACCCGCAGGAGTCGCCGGGTGAGGGGAACGCCGAACCACCGCGTGCTCACCGGCTGGGGCCGCACGGCACGCTCCGCCGCCACCGTCGTCGACGGGGCCTCGGCAGAAGACATCGCCCGCCTGCTGGCCAACCCGGCCATGCCGCCGGTGCTCGCCCGGGGGCTCGGCCGCAGCTACGGTGACGCGGCGCTCAACGCCGGCGGCCTCGTGCTGCGCGCCGGGGCCCGGCAACCGCAGCCGGTCGTCGACGTCGCGGCGCGGCGGGTGACCGCTGCGGCCGGCACCCCGTTCGCCGTGCTGTTGGCCCGGACACTGCCGCACGGCCTGACGCTGCCCGTGCTGCCGGGCACCCGGCATGTCACCTTGGGCGGCGCCATCGCGGTCGACGTCCATGGCAAGAACCACCACACCGCAGGCAGCATCGGGGCATGGCTGGACGAGGTGGTGCTCGTCGACGGGACCGGCGTGCTACGCCGCCTGGCGCCCGAAGTCGACCGCGAGGCGTTCTGGGCAACCATCGGTGGAATGGGGCTGACCGGCGTCATCGTCTCGGCAACGCTGCGGTTGCTCTCGGTGCCGACCAGCTGGATGTGGGTCCGCACCCGCCGACTCTCATGGCCGGACCTGCTGCGGGCGATGACCGACTCGACCGCTCCGTACCACGTGGCCTGGCTCGATCTGTACTCCCACGGGCCCGACTGGGGCCGCGGCGTGCTCGACGAGGGCGATCACGCCGAACCGGAGCAGCTACCGCCGCGGGCGGGCACCGTACCGTTGGGATACCACCCCAGCCGGGTGCTGTCGGCGCCTCCGACGCCGGTCCGCCTGGTGGCGCGTCCAATAGCGAAGGCATTCAGTGACCTCTGGTGGCAACGGGCCCCCGATGACCGCGCTGCACCGCGCAGCCTGCCCGCCTTCTTCACCCCGCTGGATGGGCTGGCCGGCTGGAACCGCCTTTACGGGCCGCTCGGCTTCCGGCAGTACCAGCTCGTGGTCCCGCTCGGCGCCGAGTCCGTCCTCGAGTCCTGTGCGCGATTGCTGAGTACAACGACGACGTTCCTGCCGGTCCTCAAGCGGCTCGGCCCGGGATCGGGCGGCCACCTTTCCTTCCCGTTGCCGGGCTGGACGCTCGCCGTTGACATTCCGGCTGCGGTGCCCGCGCTGGCACGCCTGTTGGACCGGGTCGACGGGCTTGTCGCCGGCGCCGGTGGCCGGGTCTACCTGGCGAAGGACTCGCGACTGTCCCGCGACGTCCTGCCGGCGATGTACCCCCGGCTCGCCGAGTGGCGGGCGGTCCGGGACCGACTCGACCCGCAGGCCCGGCTGCGCTCGGACCTGGGCGTCCGGCTGGCCCTGTGCTGACGACGCCGCCGCAGCGGGTACTGCTCCTCGGTGGCACCAGCGAGATTGGGCTGGCCACCGTGCGTGAACTGGCGGCCGCCGGGCCGCTGACGGCAGTTCTCGCGGGCCGCGATCCTGCGGCCCTGCACGCCGCCGCCGAGACGCTGCCCTGCACCACCGAGACCGAGCACTTCGAGGCCCTGGGCGTCGACGATCACGGGCCGCTGCTCGACCGGGTCTGGTCCGCGGGCCGCGTCGACGTCGTGCTCGTCGCGTTCGGCATCCTCGGCGACCAGCAGCGGGCCGAACGGGAGCCGCTGCACGCGGTCGATGTGCTCGCCGTCGACCTGGTGGCGCAGGCGTCGGTACTGCTGCAAGCCGCTGCTCGCATGAGGTCGCAAGGCTGCGGGACGCTGGTCGCCTTCTCCTCGGTGGCCGCTGTCCGGCCGCGCCGGGCGAACTACGTCTACGGGGCCGCCAAGGCCGGGCTCGACGCGTTCGCCCGCGGCCTCGCCGACACGCTCCACGGCAGTGGCGTCGCCGTCGTCCTCGTCCGGCCCGGCTTCGTCGTGGGGCGGATGACCGCCGGCATGTCGCCGGCACCGTTCGCCACGACACCTGCGGCGGTCGGCCGGGCCACCGCTCACGCCGTCTCTGCTGGTCGTTCGACGGTGTGGGTGCCGCCGGTCCTCGGGCTCGTCGCGGTGCTCATGCGGGCGCTGCCCCGGTGGGTGTGGCGGCGGCTTCCTCGGTGACCGCCGGGCTCCACTGGGCAATTCGTTGGTGGACTGCCGAACTCATCCAGATCCTCGACCGGCCGGCGAGGTCAGCGTTCTCCCTCTTCTTGCATGACGTCGACCGCTGGGTGGCGGGTGGCATGGCTGGCGGGGCGGTTCCCGTTGGAGGAGACCCCCCCGCCAGCCGATGACCATCAATTGGAGGTGTTACTCCTCACCCTCGAACTGGTGGTCGACGTTCCCGGCCGGGTCGGCGTGACCGCCTGGGCCGTCGCTCTCAGTGGCAGACTCGGTTCCCTCACTGCCGGACTCGCTCGCCGATGCAGTTGCGGCCGCGTCGGGAGTTGTCTGGTCGCCCTCTTGGATGTTGTCGGTATCGACCGCCGAGGGGTCTTCCGACTGGCTCCTCGCAGTCTTGGGCGCAACGGCCTTGACGACGGTGGCCGGGCGAGCGGCGAAGCTGGTCGCCGAGCCAGCCACGGCCGGAGCGGACTTGACCGCCGACCGGGCCGGCGGCGCCTGGTTCGATGATCCAGCGAGCGCAACTCCGCTGCCCAGCGTCCCAGCCGCCAGGGCGAGGCCCGCCACCACGGCGAGCTTTCGGCTAACTGTTGGCATCTGCCTTACCTCCTCGAGCTCCGTTGGACTCTCCACCGGAGACACTCGTCACGTTGTCACCGGCACCCTGAGACATTGCTGAGCCAGCCTGAGAGAGCGTTCAGGACCGGTCCCCGGCCACCTCGCGGCCCTCCGTCTGGCGTTCAGGAAGCTCTCAGCGATAGACACCTACGCTGGCCCACGCCTGGCAGGAGGAGGGCTATGCGCGTACTGGTGGTGGAAGACGAGCGGTCGCTGGCGAGCGCAGTTCACAGGGGTCTGACCGCCGACGGATTCAGCGTGGATGTTGCCCACAACGGGGAGGACGGCCTCTGGCGTGCCACCGAGCACCCGTACGACGCCGTGGTCCTCGACATCATGCTTCCGAAACTGTCGGGTTACGAGGTCCTCAAGCGGATGCGCGCCGGGGCGAACTGGACTCCAGTCCTGATGCTCACGGCCAAGGACGGGGAGTACGACATCGCCGATGCACTGGACCTCGGCGCGGACGACTACCTCAGCAAGCCGTTCTCATACGTGGTCCTCGTGGCCAGACTGCGGGCGCTGCTGCGACGCGGGGCACCGGCCCGGCCGGCAGTACTGGAAGCCGGTGACCTCAGGCTGGATCCCGCCTCACACAGCTGCCGACGCGCCACGGACGAGGTGAGCCTCACCCCCCGCGAGTTCGCGCTGCTCGAGTACCTGCTGCGTCACCGTGACGAGGTCGTCAGCAAGGCTCAGATCCTCTCTCACGTCTGGGACGAGCATTTCGACGGTGACCCCAACATCGTCGAGGTCTACGTCGGGTACCTGCGGCGCAAGATCGACGCGCCGTTTGGGCGACGCTCCATCGAGACGGTGCGCGGAGCCGGGTACCGGCTCAAGGGCAGCGGAGGGTGAGCGCCGAGACGACTGACGAACGCCGCAGCTCCTCTAG
>JBPCOB010000037.1:0-10315 GCA_051000715.1 Mycobacteriales bacterium | reverse complement strand
GTCTTCCGTGCGCTGCAGCATCGGCAGCAGCGCTTCGATTCCTTGACGCACGTCGCCCACGACCGGCGCCTCGGTGGGCATCCGGTTGCCGACCACGCTGGGGTCGAGGTCGATCTGCACGGTGCGCACGTTGCGGTCGGTCGGCAGGTACTTCAGGTACGGATAATTGGTTCCCAGCAGCAGCAAGGTGTCGCAGGAATCCATCAAGTCTTCGGACGGGCCGGTGCCGAGCAGCCCCAGCCCGCCGGTCGTGTACGGGGAGTCGTCGGGGACGACGTGCTTGCCGGGCAGCGTCTTGACGATCGGCGCACCCAGTGCGTCCGCGACCGCGAGCACCTGCTGGTCGGCGCCCAGCGCGCCGGCGCCGGCCAGGATCGCCACCTTGGTGCCGGCGTTGAGGACGTCGGCGGCCCGGCGCAGGTCGGCCTCGCGGGGGGCGGTCGGAGCCGGGAAGTACACCGGCAGGGTGTTCGCCGGAGCGCCCGGTCCGACGCTGCTGTACGGCTCCTCGCAGGCTTCGGCGACCCGGATGTCGGTGGGGAAGCACAAGTGGCTGACGGTGCCATTGGACAGCGCACCCCGGATGGCGATGTCCACCGCGCCGGGCAGCTGCGCCGGGTTGGTGATCATCAGGTCGTACCCCTGAGCGACGTCTATATAGAGCCGGTCGAGATGCACCTCCTGCTGGTAGGCCGTGCCCAAGACAGATGTCTCCTGCATCCCGGTGATGGCGAGCACCGGCTGGTGATCGAGCTTGGCGTCGTACAAGCCGTTCAGCAGGTGGATGCCGCCGGGCCCGCTGGTCGCCAGGCACACGCCGAGGCGACCGGTGGCCTTGGCGTACCCGCATGCCATGAACGCTGCGGCTTCCTCGTGGTGGACGAGCACGAAGTCGATCTTGTCGGCGTGGCGCTGCAGGCCCTCCATGATCCCGTTGATGCCGTCCCCGGGCAGCCCGAAGACGGCGTCCACCCCCCATGCGATGAGCCGCTTGTCCAGGGTCTCGCCGACGATCTCTTTCATTGCCGCTCCTCCACTCGAACCGGACTATCCACTCCTTTAGGTCTAACGCAGCACTTGCGGCGGCGCAACTTGTGCGACATAATCCGCATTATGTCCGGCGTGCCGCGGCCGCGAGCCGACCCCAGCCCCACCGTGCCGCAGGTGGATGCTCTGCTGGCGGCGTCGCGGGTGCTGGTGTCCCAGAGCGTCCGCTCGCTGGCCGACGTCGAACAGCTGGTGACCCTGACCCAACTGCGGGCCCTCGTCGTCGTCGCGGCAAACGGCGGAGCCAACCTCAGTGGTCTGGCCGACGCGATGGGTGTGCATGCCTCGAACGCGTCGCGAACGGCCGAGCAGCTGGTCGTTCAGGGACTGCTGGCCCGCGCCGACGACCCGACCGACCGGCGCCACGTGGTGCTTGACCTGACCCCTCGCGGCAAACGGGTGGTGCAAGCCGTGCTGAACCGCCGTCGTGAGCTGGTGACCGAGCTGCTTGAGGCCGTGGACGATGCCGACCGGGAGGCGCTGATCGCACCGCTGCGCGCAGTGGTCGCCGCCGCCGGGGATATCCCGGCCCTCGACATCTGGTCGGCCGGCTGAGGCGCTCTGGCCCCCTCCCGCCGCAGCACCACCCCGGGCACCTGCGTGCCTACAACGACCTGGAGCGGCCATGGAGTCACTCTGGCGCTCAGGACCGAAGATCACTGTGAAGGAGCAACATATGCAGTCCGACAAGGCAGCAATCGTGGTCGTCACCGGCGCCAGCGGCGGTATCGGACGAGCGGTCGCCCGGGCGTTCGCCGGCCGTGGTGCCACCGTGGCGCTGCTGGCTCGCGGCGAGAAAGGTCTGTCGGGAGCCGCCGACGACGTCCGTCGGGCCGGCGGCACCCCAGTGGTGATTCCCACTGACGTCGCCGACCACGAGGCCGTGTTCGCCGCCGCCGACCGGGTGGCGAACGAGATCGGCCCCATCGACACCTGGGTCAACGTCGCCTTCACCTCGGTGTTCGCGCCGTTCGCCGAGATCCAGCCGGAGGAATACAAGCGGGTCACCGAGGTCAGCTACCTCGGGTACGTGTACGGCACGATGGCGGCGCTGCGGCACATGCGCCCGCGCGACCGGGGCACCATCGTGCAGGTCGGCTCCGCCTTGGCCTACCGCGGCATTCCGCTGCAGTCGGCATACTGCGGCGCCAAGCACGCCATTCAGGGTTTCAACGAGGCGCTGCGCTGCGAGTTGCTGCATGCCAAGAGCGGCGTGCGGGTGACGATGGTGCAGATGCCGGCGGTCAACACCCCGCAGTTCTCGTGGGTGCTGTCCCGCCTCCCCGATCACGCGCAGCCGGTCCCACCGATCTACCAGCCAGAGTTGGCGGCCCGGGCTGTGCTCTTCGCCGCTGACCACCCTCGGCGGCGGGAGTACTGGGTGGGCACCAGCACGATGGGCACCCTGGCCGCCAACGCGATCGCTCCCGGACTGCTCGACCGCTATCTGGGCCGGACCGGCTTCTCCTCGCAGCAAACCGGTCAAAAGCGCGACCCGGATGCGCCGGTCAACCTGTGGGAGCCTGCCGACGGGCCCGACGGCCGGGACTTTGGGGCGCATGGCATCTTCGACGAGAAGTCGCACGACAACGACCCGCAGGTCTGGGCCTCTCACCATCACGGTCTGCTGGCCGTCGCCGGGGGCGCGGCCGCCGTCGCGACCGGATGGCTGGTCCGGCGGGCGCAGCGGTGACCGCGCAGCAATCGGCCCGATTGATCGGTCTAGCCGGCGCCGCGTTGGGTGCATTCCTGGGAATGCGGCCACACCGGGTGTCACGCGAGGTCTCCGGTGGCTCATCGGTCGGCGCGAACTGGCTGCGGCTGCTCGGGGCGCGCCACCTCGGTCAGGGGATCGCGTTGTTGGGCCGGCCCACGTCGCGCGTGCTGTCCGGATCGGCGGCTGTCGACGGCCTGCACGCCGCGAGCATGGTCATGCTCGCGCTGGCCAGCCCTGCCTACCGGCGACCCGCGGCGTTGAGCGCCGCCGTGGCAACCGCCTCGGGCACGGCGAGTGGCTGGACTGCCGGGCGGCTGCGGCGGGAGGGCCGGTGAGCGGCGAAGTTCAGGACTGGAGACCGGAGCTGTTCCCGCCACACGTGCTGCGGGAGTACGCCTTGCTCGCCGACGGCGAACGCGGTGCCGTCATCGGCCCGCGCGGCGAAGTGGTCTGGTTGTGTGCACCCCGCTGGGACAGTGATGCGGTCTTCACCTCGCTCATCGGCGGTCGGGGCGGCTATGCCATCACCCCGGCGGAGAGCTTCGTCTGGGGCGGCTACTACGAGCCAGGCAGCCTGATCTGGCGTAGCCACTGGGTGACGTCGTCAGCCGTCATCGAATGCCGCGAGGCGCTGGCGTATCCGGCGGACCCGGACCGGGTGGTCCTGCTTCGCCGGGTCGAAGCCGTGCGGGGCGACGCGCATGTCCGCGTGCTGCTCGACCCGCGTGGGGAGTATGGCACGGCCTCGTTGTCTGGTCTGGCCCACGACGGGCCGGTCTGGACCGCGCGCACGGCCGGCCTGCGTATCCGCTGGACGGGTGCCGGTGAGGCTCGCATCACCACCGGCGACTACGGACACCGGCTCCTCGCTCTTGAGCTGACGGTGCCGGCCGGCGGGAGCCACGACCTGGTCCTGGAGATTGCAGCCGGCACGCTGCCCGACTCACCGGTCGATCCGGACCAGGCCTGGTCGGCCACCGAGGCCGGCTGGCGCGCGGCGGTCCCGGAGCTCTCGGGCTGTCTGGACCCCAAGGAGGCCAGGCACAGCTACGCGGTGCTGCGCGGCATGACCAGCGCCGGCGGCGGGATGGTGGCCGCGGCGACGACGAGCCTGCCCGAGCGGGCCGGCGCCGGCCGCAACTACGACTACCGCTACGTGTGGATCCGTGATCAGTGCTTCACCGGCCAAGCGGTTGCGGGGCTGTCCGCGCCGGAACTGCTCGACGATGCGGTGCGCTTCGTGTCCGGCCGGCTGCTCGACCATGGAGACCGGCTTGCCCCTGCCTACACCACCCTCGGCGGCAAGGTGCCCGACCAGCGGCCCTTGGGGCTGCCGGGCTACCCGGGCGGCTCGGACATCATCGGCAACTGGGTCAACGACCAATTCCAACTCGACGCATTCGGCGAATCGCTGTTGCTGTTTGCCGCGGCCGCCGGCCAGGACCGGCTCGACACGCAAGGCTGGCAGGCCGCCCGGATCGCCGCCGGCGCGATCGCGGCCCGGTGGACCGAGCCAGATGCCGGGATTTGGGAGATCGACAACCGGCCGTGGACGCACAGCCGGCTCATCTGCGCCGCCGGCCTGCGGGCGATTGCGGCGGCCCATCCGGCCAGCTCCGACGCGGTCGGCTGGTCGTCGTTGGCCGACCGGATCGTGGCGGACACCGCCGCGCAGGCGCTCAATGCCGACACCGGCGCCTGGCAGCGTTCACCCGACGACCCGCGGATGGACGCGTCGCTGCTGCTGGCCGGGCTGCGCGGCGCGGTCCCCGCCGATGACCCGCGTACTATCGCGACGCTGCAGGCCTACCTTCGCGACCTGACCCAGGATGGCTACGCCTACCGCTTCCGGCAGGACTCGCGGCCACTCGGCGAGGCGGAGGGCGCCTTCCAGCTCTGCGGCTTCCTCACCGCACTGGCCACCGATCAGCAGGGCGACCGGCTATCCGCCCTCGGCTGGTACGAGCGGACGAAAGCAGCTTGCGGGCCGCCGATGATCTATTGCGAGGAGTATGACGCCACGCAGCACCAGATGCGTGGCAACTTCCCGCAGGCCTTCGTCCACGCGCTCATGATCGAGGCTGCCACCCGGCTGTCGAGATCGGACATTGCCGAGCACAGCCCCTGGGGAGGCTGACGTGTCCAGCCTGAACATCTTCGTCCTGCTGCTGATCTTCGCCGCAGCCGCAGCCGCCATTTGGGTCGCGGGGGTGTCGTTGTCGAACCAGACCGATGTGCTGTCGACGCGGCTGCACCTCGGGTCGGCGCTGGGCGGCCTGATCATGCTCGCCATCGCCACCAACCTTCCCGAACTCGCGATCACTGCCACCGCGGCCCTGGCCGGCAATGTCGGGGTCGCCGTCGGCAACATCTTGGGGGGCATCGCCATCCAGACCCTGGTCCTGGTCGCCCTCGATGCCTTTGGGGTCAGGGGGCGGCACCCGCTGACCTACCGGGCGGCGTCCCTGGTGCTGGTTCTCGAGGGCGGCCTGGTGATCGCTGTGCTGACCGTCGTGATCGCCTCGACCCAGCTGCCGGCGGGACTGATCCTGTGGCGGCTCAGCCCCGGCCCGGTCCTCGTCGCGATCTTGTGGGCCGTCGGGCTGCTGCTGCTGCAGCGGGCCAGCCGGGGGCTGCCGTGGCAGGAGTCCGGCGAGGCTCCCGACAATCAGGACCCGCCGCGCGGTCACAGCCAGCAGAAGTCAGCGCAAAAGGCAACCCAACGACAGGTGAGTACGGCCAAGTCCGCCACCATTTTCGCTATCGCGGCGCTGGTCACTCTCGTTGCCGGGGTCACCCTGGAACGCAGCGGCGACGCGATCGCCGGTCACATCGGCCTGTCCGGTGTGCTGTTCGGGGCCACTGTCCTTGCCGCCGCCACCTCGCTGCCGGAGCTTTCCACCGGGCTAACTTCGGTCAAGAACGGCGACTACCAGCTGGCAATGAGCGATATCTTCGGCGGAAACGCATTCTTGCCGGTCCTTTTCTTGTTGGCCACCCTGCTGTCCGGTACGGCCGTGCTTCCCCGCGCCCAGAGCACCGACATCTATCTCACCGCCCTTGGCGCCCTGCTCACCGTCGTCTATGTCGCCGGGCTGGTCTTCCGCCCCACTCGGCGCATCGCCCGGATGGGCCTGGACTCCCTGGTCGTGCTCATTCTCTACGCGGTCGGCATCGCCGGCCTGTTCGCGATCGCGGCCGGCAGCGCAGGACGCTGACTCCTGGCACGCGGTGGCTGAGATGGGGCTGCCGGCCGGTCAGCCGCTGGGTGACGGGCTGGCTCCGATGACCGGCGGGGGTGAGCTCAAGACCGACCCGTCGGGAAGTCGGGTGACGACGCGGCAGGCGCGGACGTCGTCGCGAAGCCGAGATTGCAACGGCTGCAGGCGCCGGATGATTTCGTCGAGCCGGGTCGCGTTGAGCTGCCGCGCCGCGTCGCCTACCTGGTTGAGGGCCGTGTAGGCGTCTTGCGCGGCGTTGACGGCCCGCAAGCAGGCGTCGTTGACGTTGACCTGTGCGGTGGCCCCCGAGCTCGGCGACGCCGTCGACCGCGGCGAGCCGCTCACCGACGGCGCGCTGCCCCCGGTCGGTGACCCGGCCGCAGAGGTGGACGACCCGTTGCTGAGGAGGCCGACGATGATCCCGCCGGCGAAAAGGCCGATGACCAAGGCGCCGGCTGCCCACCACCACTGGGTCGCTCGGCCGACCGAGCCGGCTCGGTCGGTTTGATTGCGCGCCGGATCGGCCACGTCAACCTCCACTCGATGTGTCCACGACAGGCTCGATTGGCACTGTAGCCTTCGCGAGTCAGCCGCCGGTCAATCACAACGGCCAGACCTGGAGGCCGCATTGCGCGCAGCAGGACTTCTGCGGCGATCGGTGCAGGCGGTGGCGGCCGCGGCCTCGTGGCTCGGACACGGCTACCAGCAGGTCGTGGTCCGCGGCCGCTGGTTCGTCGTCGCGGGCTGGCTCGCGGCATCCGTGTTGGTGACTGTCGTCCTGCCCAGCGACACCGGCGGGGGCGGCAGCAACATCGGCAGCCTGCTGCCGGCGAACAGTCCGGCGGTGGCGGTGGAGAAGCGTGCTCTGTCGCAATTCCGGGTGCCGGTGCTATCGGAGACGACTGTGGTGGTTCATGACCCGGGCGGGCTCAGCCTGCTGACCCGGGCCGATGTCAACCTGTGGGCCTTTTCCCACGTCCAGAGCTACGTTCGCGGCACCGTGCCACCGGGTCAGGGGCAGATCATTGCCGCGGTGCCCGTTCCTACGTCGACCGCACAGACCGCGGTCACCTATCTCTACGTCTCCAGCGGGACGTCGCTGCGCCGTACCACGGAGCTGGCGCAGCAGTACGCCGCCCACTTTCACAACCAGCGCGGGGTGCGGACCTATGTGACCGGGATCGCGCCGGCTCAGGTGCGTCAGGCGTACTACCTGACGTCGCGGCTCACGCTTTTCGAGCTGGCGACTCTGCTACTGATCGCCGTGGTCGTTGCCCTGACCTTCCGGTCGCTGGTCGCGCCGCTGGCCGTGCTGTTCGTGGCCGGTCTGGGATATCTCGTCGCCATCCGATTCCTTGGTGTGCTTGCGGCGCGCTTCGGCTTCGCGCTGCCTGACCAGCTGCGCCCGCTCATCGCCGCCCTGCTGCTGGGTGTGGTCACCGACTATTGCGTGCTGTTCTTCTCGGGCTTTCGCGCTCAACTGGAGCGGGGGCTGCCCCGGCACGACGCTGCCCGGACTGCCGCCGGCACGGACGGGCCGATCGTCGCGGTGGCCGGCATCACCGTGGCCGGCGGAACCGCAGCACTGCTGGCTGCCAAGCTGGATCTCTTTCGCGCGTTCGGCCCGGCGCTGTCGCTGACCGTCGTGGTAGGCCTGGCCGTATCGCTCACTCTGGTCCCGGCACTGATGGCGATCCTCGGGCACCGGCTGTTCCTGTCCTGGCACGGGACGGGGCGGCTGGCACCGGTGCTGCCGGGTTCACGCAAGGAAGCCGGCCGGTTGATCCGGATCGTCGCGGACCGGCGTGGGGCGGCGGCGGCGGCGCTGCTCAGCGTGGGGCTGCTGCTCCTGGCGGCCGCGCCGCTCGTGGGAATGCGGCTCGACCTGTCATTCACCTCGGGGCTGCCCGCCGACGACGCGATCCAGCAAGGTGCTCGGGTCCTTGACTCCTCCGGCATTCGCGGGGTGACCGCTCCCACCGAAGTGCTGATCGAAGGCCATCGGGTGACCGCCCAGCGGGCGGCTCTGAGTCGGCTCCAGCGCGCAATCGCCGACCAGCCAGGTGTGGCGCAGGTTCTCGGCCCCGCGCAGAACCCGCTGCCGGACGACTACGGGATCGTCTTCTCCCGCGACGGCAACACGGCCCGGTACGTCGTCATCCTCGACAGCGATCCGCTCGCGGCGGACGCCATCGCCCATCTGCGGCAGCTCGCCAGCCGCCTCGACGGCCCGACCGGTCTGGCGGCCGGCGCGGGCATCCGCGGTGCACACGTCGCTGTCACCGGCCAGACCGCCATCGCCGCGGAGCTCGGCACGCTGACCAGAGCGAACCTGCGGCTCACTCTGCTCGCAGCGCTTGCGGTGGAACTGGTGCTGCTCGCGATCTACCTGCGGGCCCTGCCCGCACCGATCGTGCTGCTGGCCTGCAGCGCCTTGGGGGTCGCCGCCGCATTGGGCCTGACCGTCGTCGTCTTCCAAGGCCTGCGCGGGGATCCAGGGCTGACGTTCTACGCGCCGTTCGCTACGGCGGTGCTGCTTCTGGCGCTGGGGTCGGACTACAACGTCTTCGCGGTCGGCTCGATCTGGACCGAGGCGTCACGGCATCCGCTGAGCGAGGCCATCGCCCGGGCCCTGCCGGGCATCGCCCGGGCGATCAGCGCCGCCGGCGTGATCCTGGCCGCGACCTTCGCGATGATCGCGATCATCCCGCTGGAAACCTTTCGACAGATCGCATTCACGATGGCGGCCGGCCTGCTCATCGACACGTTTCTCATCCGCCCGGTGCTCACGCCGGCCGTCCTCACGCTATTGGGACCTGCCGGGAGCTGGCCCAGCCGGCGAATCCACACCGCCACCCGGTCCCCCGATGAGCTGCGAGACGCTGTCTCTCTGACCAACACCCCGGTTGCCGCGCCACCGACTCACCCTGGGACTGGCCGCGACGAGGCCCGCGGCGACGTGCAGGCTCGGCGATGACCGGCCCGCAGCACTCGACCCACGAGCCGGCGGCCCCGAAAGCCAACCGGTCGTGGCCACTGCCCCGCGTCGGCCGGCCCGCCACCCGCACCGTGGTGTTGGCGCTGATGGTCTTGCTCGGCACCGGTCTGCTGGCGTGGGGAGCCGACTGGGCCGCCCGGGTAGGCGCGCAGTCGTTACTCGCCCGCAGCATCCAGAACTCGACCGGCACGCCGGCCCGCCCGTCGGTCAAGCTGCACGGCGCCTTCTTCCTCCCTCAGGTGATCCGGGGCCGGTACGGCTCGGTAGACATCGACCTGTCAGACCTGTCTTCCGGCCCCCTGCGGATCAATTCCCTGCATGCCTCCCTGACCGGCGTCCACCTGCCATTCCATGACGTGCTGGTTCGTCACGCGAATCGCATAGTGATCGACGGGTCCCAGGAGCGCATCTCGGTCAGCTACGCCGACCTCAACCGCTACCTTGCGCTCACCGCGCGACCCCTCACCGTTTGCTCGACGAAGTCCGACGAACTCGACCTGACCGGCTCGATCAGCGTGCTGGGCCGTACGGTGTCGGCCTCGGCCACCGCCCGGCTGTCGGCACAGCAGGGCGCCCTGGCCATTCAGGCGACCGGGGTCAGTCGGGCTGGGACGAGCTGGGCGGCCCGTGCCGGCCAGCCGTTCGCGCTGCGTTGTCGCGATGGGCGCGCCGTGATGTCCCGGTGGGCAAAACCGGCTGTCGCCAGCCGGACGAGCCAGTACTCCCCCTTCGACCATCGAGGTCATGACGATCCCACACAATGGGCTGGCACCCCGGTCTGCCCGGAAAGCAACGCGGTTCATGCGGGTACGCCCCCGGTCTTGGTCGTTGCCGTGCGCGAGCACGCTCGTCGATCCACGCCGGAGCAGGCTGTTTCGAGCCAGCGACGTGCGGGGCGGCCGGGTGCCGTCAGCCGCTGAGCGGCCCGGGGTCGGCGGTCAGGATGCTGAACGTGCCGTCGCTCTCGAGCACAATCGCGGTGATGTCCGACAGCTGCGCGTGGCCCTCGCTGCGGACCACCTGCCGCAGCTCCTCGGTCGAGACCCGGGCCGTGCGCATCGACCCGGGAAGCAGCCCCTGGTGGTACAGCAGGGTCGGGGCTGCGCTCACGAGGCGCTGGAAGCGGTCGCTGCGGGTCCCACCCCAGGCGATCGCGTACTGCATGAGCAGCAGCACGGCGAACGCGGCGACGCCCTCGACCAACGGGACCGTCTTCGACAGCAACGTCGTCGCCAGCGTCGAGCCCAGCGCCACGGTGACGACCAGGTCGAACGCGTTCAGCTTGGCCAGCGACCGCTTTCCGCTCACCCGCAGCATCAGCACCAGCGCCAG
>JBPCOB010000036.1:0-3411 GCA_051000715.1 Mycobacteriales bacterium | reverse complement strand
CCGTCGAGTCGCTGCGGGCCCGCGCTCAGGCACTGGCCGATGAGCTGGCCGCGGAGGGGATCGACGCCCGGGCTGTCTCGTCGACCGCCACAGTGGGCGGCGGGGGAGCGCCGCAGGTGGGCCTTGATAGCGCCGCGGTGAGCCTGCCGCCGGCGTACGGCGGGCTGCTGCGGCAGGGTTTCCCGCCGGTCGTCGGCCGGGTCGAGCAGGGCCGCTGCCTGCTCGACCTGCGCAGTGTCCCGGCCACCGAGGACGGCGAGCTTCGATCAGCGGTGGAGTTGGTAGCGCGCTTGTGACCGAAGTCGATCCGGGGATCGCCGAGGGCGCGGGTCGAACGTCCCGCTCGCTGGCCGAACTGACCCCGGACCTTCTCGAGCCGATAAGCGCTAGCCCCCCGTTGGCCCCCGTCCTGAATACGGGGAGCAGCTACCGGGACGCTGACTCTGCGGGTTCAACAAGTTCCGTTGCTACTTCGAGAGAAGCCCGCGTGAGTAGTTGGGCTCCGTCCGTCAGTGCATGCGACTTAAAAGTGGTGACATAGCGGTCACCGGAGCTAACGAAGATTGGCAAGGGATAGCGGTCGGCGATGCCGATGTCTTGGACAGCAAGACCGCGCAAGTAACCGGAGACGGTCTCACCGCGCTGCAACGCTTGCTCCTGTACCGCTTCCAGTTCCTCGGGAGACAGGCGAACGCTCACCATGGCAGCCAGGCGCCTCTTCGGCGCTGGCGCCTTACCTGAGCCAGTTCGCAGTCCTTCGCTGGGCTCAGGGATGTTGTCACCCCACTCGTCAGAGTCAAACTTGGCAGCCTGCAGTTGCGCCGCCAGCTCCTTCTCGTCCATTAGCGCGGCTCCCTTCTCAAGTACCGTGTGCGCTCACCAGTCGTTGAGTCCCACCCGTGATCGGACGCACGGCACTACGAATCTCGTCGTACAGCACAGGCACTGTCAATGCTCGGCCACCGGTGGTGTAGCCCACGGCTAGCCAGAGACCGGTCTTGCCCTTGTGGTTTGGCGCCCATGCGGGCCGGTTCAGCAGCAGTTGAGTGACCTCAGCGGCGGTGATGTTGTGACCGATCAGCTCCGACTCGTTCCCCTCGTCGAAGTCAATGAACTCAGCGTAACGGGAGCTGCCATCCGGCGACCCTAACCCGCTTGCGACGAGGTCGTGTATGACCATACGTTAGTCTATGGTCATACACGACCTCTATTGACGAAAGGATCACCATGGAGCTTGACGTGATGTTGTGCGACCACGCTCA
The DNA here is from genome assembly GCA_051000715.1 of Mycobacteriales bacterium. GTDB lineage: Bacteria > Actinomycetota > Actinomycetes > JALYNC01 > JALYNC01 > JBPCOB01. The sequence goes on along the minus strand of JBPCOB010000036.1, from coordinate 2,149 downwards.
AGTGGTGGGTAACAAGCTCTTCATCTCCGGCGCGAACATCGACCGCATGGCCTTGCCGCCCGGAACTCAGCCCCCATACGTCGTCAACTTTGCCGCAGCCGGCATCGTACGCATCCCGTGGACGGCTACCAACGTGGAGCATGTACTTGGATTCCAGTTCGTCACCGAAGACGGGCAGACTCCTCAACTGGCCGTTGGTGCGGAGGTCGGCCCCGACGGCATTGCAGGCGAAATGCGCTTTAACGTCGGGCGGCCGCCTCAGCTGGCGAGCGGACAGCAGCAGATGGTGCCGTTCGCCTTCAATTTCCAGGGTCTGCCGCTGGCGGCGCCAGGCAGGTTCGTCATCACCTTCTCACTCGACGCCACGGAGGCGCGCAGGCTGAGCTGGACGGTGGTGGTTGAACCGTCGCCGGGTTTCCGCGGGCCCGGGGTGATTCCTCCGCTTCCCCTGGCCTAGTCACATTCGGTGCCCCGATGCAGCCAGTGAGGCAACGCTCGCTCGATGGTGCGGCGGCCCGATCAGGGCAGGCTTCATCCGGCGGTCCCATTACTGGGCGGGTCTGCGGCTGCGACCCTGCCCAGGGTTGCGTCGCCGCAATGGGTCGGCCGGATCCGAGACGGCCCGTTTCCGGTTGGTCGACTGCTTCGGCGGCTGCGGCCGAAACGGCTTCGACCCGTACGACAACCCGGCGAGGTCGGCCGCGGTCCGCGGCCGAGCCGTCGCACCGGCAGCTTCGGGGATCGGTGCCACGGCGCGTAGCCGCTCGGCAGACACGCGAGCGGCCTGGGCCTGGTGTAGCCGCTGCTGGGATCGGCGGAGGTCCGCCACAGCGGCCGCCAGTGCCGCCAGGGCGGTAGTAAGCGCGGCTACCTGCGCCCCGGAGTGATGAGTGCTGGATGCGAGCAGCGCGACCATCCGGCCAGCCGACCGCAGCGCGGCCCCGGTGTCGCTAGGCTTCGGCACCCGCCGGTAGGCCTCTCGCCCGGCCCGGTCGAAAGCCTCGGCGGCGTCGGTCAGCGGCCCCCGAGGCGGCGGTTTGCGACAACTCCGGCGCGGCCTGCCGGCCCTCCGAATCCCCGGCGCCGGCCAGCGTACTCGGACCAACTGGCCCCCATCGGGCCCGCAGCTTTGGCCAGGACAGGTCCGGGGCGAGCTTGCCGCCTCCGAAACGGACCGGCTCGCCGGCGGCGTTGTCCAGTCGTCAAGGGACACCGAGTAGCCGGTGATCTGCTCCGGGTTCCGCGCCGACATCCGCGGCCACACCATCACACCTGCCGCGGCCAGCCGCTCAGTGAACTCGCCGAACCCATAACTCGACGCCGCGGCTACCTTCACCTTCTGCCGCAATGCCACCCGCGGGGCCTCCCGCCGCCCGCGGCGCTCAGCGGTCACCTGCTCCTTCACCCCGGGCCGCGCGGCGGCCGTGTTGTCATCGCGACCGGCGGTCGACCGCAACCCGAACGTGTCTTCGAACTCGTGCGCCACCTCCGCTAGGCGGGCGTAGTCGTTCCACACGCGCGGCGCCCGGCCGTCCTCCCGGGCCAGGGGTGGCGACCAGGTGGACGTGGTCGTCGGCGTGCCGCACCACCACCCACCTGCACCCGGCCGGGTCACCGGCCGGGGCGATGCCCGTCCGGTCCATCGCCGATCGGCGCTGTAGTGGCCGGGTCCGGACTGGGCGTGGGCTGTAAGACTGCTGTTCTCCGGCACCACCGAGGAGACCGACGGACGTCAGGCCGCGGATTGACCGGCCCGCGGGTTGACGGCCGGCCAGGCTTGGTGTGTTATCTCGTGCTGCCGTCGGCTACGGCACAACGCCGGTTACGATGTTGGTACGAGTGATAGCGAGTGAACTCCTAAGCGTCAGTCTCGAGGTCGCCGACCGTCTGCGGTTGCGGGGGCCTGATGCCGACGTGGTGGACCGGTTGGCCGAGCGGTGGTGGGTGGTGGCTGACCCGCTGCGGCTGCTCCTGCTCGACGCGCTGGGCAGCGGCCCGGAGTTGTGCGTGTGCGACCTGGCCTGGATCACCGGCCGGGCCGACAACCTGGTGTCACACCACCTGCGGATCTTGCGAGCGGCCGGCCTGGTCGGGTCCCGTAAGGACGGCAAGTTGGCGCTGTACCGGATCAGCGAGCTGGGCCGCGGGT